>DATBOZ010000109.1:0-18975 GCA_036561585.1 Candidatus Eremiobacteraceae bacterium
GTAGAACGGTCGCTGATTCACTTCGGTGTCGGTGCTGACGAGTTTCCACGTCGCACCGGCGTCATCAGAGCGCCAAAGCACGCCGGCTTTGGATTGCACCACCGCATACACACGCTGCGCGTTGGAAGGCGCCACGGCGACTCCGATTCGTCCGAGCAGTCCCGATGGGAATCCGCCGCCGGAGATCTGCGACCAGGTTCGTCCTTCATCCGTCGACTTGTACAGGCCGTCGGCGGGTCCGCCGCTGTCGAACGTCCACGGTTTGCGGCGGAACTGCCAAACGCCCGCGAACACGATGCTCGGATCGTGTGCGTTCCATGAGAGGTCCGAGATTCCGCTGCTGGGTCCGGCGTACAGCGACCGGCTCCACGTCGCGCCGTCGTCCGTGCTCCGGAACACCCCGCGCTGCGCCGAGTCTTTAAAGGTGTCGCCGAGGGCGCCGACCAGAATCGTCTGCGGATCGTGTGGATCGACGAGAATCCGTGTGATGACAAACGACGCGTCGAGCCCCATGTGCCGCCACGTCGAACCACCGTCGAGCGACCGCCAGACGCCGTCGCCGTACGACGCGTCGTTGCGGGGGTTGCCTTCGCCGGTTCCGGCCCACACGATACGCGCATCGCTCGCGGCGATCGCGACGGCGCCGACCGACGCGACCGGCTGTCGCGACCACACGTCGTCCCAGGTCATGCCGCCGTTGCGCGTGCGATAGAGTCCGCCTCCGGCGACGCCCGCGAAGTAGAGCGACGGATCGAGATCGGTTCCCGTGACGGCGATCATCCGGCCACCCGCGATCGCAGGCCCGATCGAACGCCAATGCAGCGCGGAGAATGGCGAAAGCGCGATGGCCGCAGAGATGAGAATCGCGAGCATCAGATGTGGTGCCGACCTTTACGGTCGGCCAGGCCGATGATACACATCGGCCCCACACGAGATGGGCGAGCGAAGCTCGCCCTCGTACATAATCCAAATGGGCGAGCGATGCTCGCCCTACTACCGAAGGGCTGGCCGACCATAAAGGTCGGCACTACATTCTCATTCTCATTCGCCGAGCGCGGCGAGATAGTTGCGGTCGAACGCTTCAAGCAAGCCTTCCTGATTGCCGTATGGCCCCGGCGTGTAGGCGCGCGATGCGATGCCGGCCTGCGACAATTCGCAGACATGCCAATCCTGGCGGTTCGTCATATCCCAGAACTCAATCGCATCGCTCGGATCGAAGCCGGGTTTCGCCATGGTCCCAGGATCGAAAAGCCATTCGCACGCCACAAGCGTGCGCTCGAACGACAGCGGCGTGAGGTAGTGCGCCATGACGTAATCAGGGTGCAAGCTCAGCAGCATAGTGGGGAACATCGTGTAGTAGTACACGCGCTCTACGTCATCCCCGGCAACGCCGCCCACCGGCGGGCGCGCCGTGTGACCGGACAGCGTCATGCTGCCGTGCGTGCCGGGTTCACGGAACGTCATGAAGCCGCCGAGAAAATCACCTTCGGAAAGATCGTTGCGTCCGCTTTCCGATGGCGACAATTTGTCGAGCGCCGGATGGATGAGCGGGCAGTGATAGCACTCGGAATAGTTCTGGAAGATGAGCTTCCAATTCGCCTTCACATCGTACTGGATGCGTTTGGCCGCACGCAACCGGCCGATCGTCCATTGCGGCCAGCGGTGCAGCACGTTTGCAAAAGCTTGATCGAACGGCGTGGGCGACTGCGCGAGATTGACGAACAGAAAGCCCTCCCATTCCGCGAGGTTAGCCTGCTGCAGAGGATAATGCGAGCGATCGAAGCCTTCGACGGTCTGCATGTTGCGCGCCGCGAGGAGCGCTCCGTCCAAACCGTATGTCCACGCGTGGTACGGGCACATGATCGACCCACCGAAAGTGCCTTTTTTCTCTTCGCACATGCGGGTGCCGCGGTGGCGGCAAACGTTGAAGTGCGCGCGCACCGCGCCCTCATTGCCGCGCACGACGATGAGGCTTTCGCCGAACATCTCGCTCAGGAAATAGTCGCCTGCGGCCGGGATCTGCTCGGCCCGCCCCACGCAGAGCCAACGCTGCGAAAAAATCCGTTCCGTCTCGCGAGCGAACACATCGGCCGACGCATAGTAGCGCTGCTGCATCGTCGTCGCCCCGGCTCGGACGGCAGCTTTTTGATAGACGGCCATTGCAGCGCTCCTTACGATGATAGTATGAACTTCGACGCTACTATTTCTTCCTTAGGCTAACTCTCCCTTGCGCCTAATGTTTATGCGTAAGATCGGCGCCATAGTACTTCTTTGATAGGCGCGAAAGCGTGCCGTCGCGCAACATATCGGAAAGCGTGTCGTCGATTGCGGCGAGCAATGGCTCGGGCTCATTATCCGCGTGCCTGTCCAGCGCGATCGCGTCGTCTTCGAAGAACACCGCTTGCGGGAGGATACGCAGCGGCTCGCCGGCCTTGATTGCGGCGGTCGCGGTCGGCATGGCGGTGAGCACGGCTCCCAAACGCTTGCCGCTGCCCAACGCCAGGTCTTGCAACGCGAGTTGATCGGTGATGTACTGCACCGGTTTGACGTTTGCGGGCGGATGCACTAGAATCGGCTCGATGTCGCCCGGCAGCTGCTTCGTGAGGTACGCGAGATACGTGGTCGCGCTTCCCACGCCGATCCGCCCGCCAGACAATTGCGCGATGCTTCGCACCGGGCTGTCCTTGTGCACGACGAAGCCGGCCGGAACGAAATAATAGGGCGCCGTGAACAGAAGGGACTTCTTCCGCTCGGTGGTCACGGCCATGGAATCGATGTTGACGTCCCACTGACCGCGCCAACTGCCGGCAGTGACGATGTCAAAGTTGCTGTCTTCGAATTGTGGAACCACGTGAAGGCGTTTTGCGATTTCCCGTGCGACATCCACGTCGAAGCCAACCCACGTGCCGTCCGCTCTGAGATACGATTGCGGCGCGTAGTTCGCGTCCGTCGAAACGATCAATGAATGCCGTAGCCGGACGGCGGTGAGCAAATTCGGGGTCGCGTCGCTTGAGTCCGAACTAGAGCGCATGCCGCACGCGCTCAAAGAGAGGCACAATGCGATCAACGCGCTGCTACGCTTCATGAGTACGTTGGTACGAGCCGACATAACTGCGGACCTTGGCTTCGCTGCTGCGTCTTCCACGCCTCCGCCGTCGCTTAGTACAGCATCGCCCGGGCGCGCGCTTCGAAAAACTCAGGATCGGGTTCCCACAGGTCGTCCAGCTCCGCAGATCCGTCTTCGATCGCATCGAGCAAATCGGGACGAGCGAGGAGCGTTTCGAGGTCGCGATACCGCCAATCGGCCGGATGTAGGACGCGGAGTTCGCGGATGAGCGCGAGCGCAAGTTCACTCGGCAATACCGACTGCATGTCGCCGATGATAAATCGCACGCCGTGGCAAAGCTGTCCATGGTGCGGATAACGCGCGCCGGCCGGCGTGAATTCAACCGGCTCGCACGACAGACCCGGCAGGTCGAGCTTGGACAGCGCACCCGCCAATCGCGCGCCGTCGATCCACGGAGCGCCGAAGACGTGAAACGGTTCGGGCGTGCCGCGTCCGACGGAGACGTTTGTGCCTTCGAGCAGACCGAGACCCGGGTAGAGCGCCGCGGCGTGCAGGTCGCGGATATTCGGCGACGGATTGATCCACGTCTGTCCGCAACTGTCGAACCAATAGGATCGCTGCCAGCCCGCCATCGTCACAACGCGCAGATCCGCGCCGATCCCGCGTTCGACGTTGAACAAACGGCTGAGTTCTCCGATCGTCATGCCGTGGCGCAGCGGCAACGAATGATATGACGTGAACGATTCACATGCGGCGTCGCTGGACGGACCCTCGACGTCGAATCCGCCGATCGGATTCGGCCGGTCGAGCACATAGATCTCCACGTCGTTTTCGGCACACGCCTCTAGCGTGTACCCCAAAGTGGAGATGTAGGTATAGAAGCGCGCTCCGACGTCTTGGATATCGAAGAGCAGCACGTCGATATCGGTCAACTGATCCGCCGACGGCATCACGCGCTCGCCGAAGAGGCTGTACACGGGAAGGGCGTTGGCTTCGTCGATCGAGTCGCCCACGTTGTCTTCGAGCGTGCCGTCCAACCCGTGCTCCGGCGAGAAGAGCACGTCCACTTGTACTTCCGGATTTGCGAGCAGCGCATCGACCGTGCGGGTGCCGTCGAGCAATCTGCTGGTGTGATTCGTGACGACGGCGACGCGCCGATTTCGCAGCACGTCGAAATCGGCAGCGGCCAAAACGTCGATGCCGTTGCGTACCGGTCCGAATGATGCGAATTCTTCGGCCATTGCTGGCGCATTCCGCCCACTCGCAGACCGACCTCTTTGATGCGCCGTGGAGGGCGCTCCGGCATACCGAAGAATCAATGCCATATGGAAGTCGGACATAAGGTACGCACGAAGCGGACGCTGGATCTCGGCGCTGGTGGCCGGGTGGAAAAGGGCGCCGTCGGCATCCTCGAAAGCGAGAATAACAGCCCATATATGCCATATCTCGTGCGATTCGAGCACGGAACGTTCGCGTTTCAAGACGGCGAACTCGAAGACGTGGACGAGACCGCAACCGATGGGATGAAAAACGGCTGAAACCCTTGCGTTACGGGCGCAGGCCGCCGGTTTCACATACGGCGAACTATCGCCCATGCGACTGCTGCTCGTGGAAGATGATCCTAGTCTTTCCTCATCGCTGCGCCGCGCGCTCGAGGCGCAGAAATTTGCCGTGACGACTGCGGGCGATGGCGACCTCGGACTCGACGAGCTCTGTGGCAACGATTATCAATTGGCGATCCTCGACGTGCTGCTTCCAAAGCGCGACGGATTTTCGGTCTGTCAGGAAGCTCGTAAGCAGGGCATCACGACGCCGATCCTGATGCTGACGGCGCGCGATGCCGTCACCGATCGCGTCGCCGGTCTGAACAGCGGCGCCGACGACTACCTCGCAAAGCCGTTCGCATTCCCGGAGCTGCTCGCGCGCGTGCACGCGCTGCTTCGCCGGCCGCATCAAGACCTCAAGCCGCGCGTGATCTCGGTCGGCGATCTGTCGGTCGACGTGCTGCGTCACCAGGCGCTCAAGCATGGCCGGACCGTGCAGCTCACGAAGACGGAATACCGCCTGCTTCTGTACCTGCTCGAAAACGCGAGTATCGTCCTCACCAAGGATGCGATCCTCGATCGTCTGTGGGGCGCCGAGCACGGAGGCAATAGTAATATCCTCGAGGTCTATATCAAGATGCTCCGCCGTAAACTCGACGATCCAGGTTCTCCGTCGTTCGTCCGCACCGTGCGTGGCGTCGGATATACCGTCGACAAACCGTGAAGAGATCCACCGCGCCGCACGCTGACGTCCGAAAGGCGCGTCTGCGTCTCACGTTCGCGTACGGCGGCATCCTCGTACTGTTGCAGATCATCTTTTCGATCGTCGTCTACGCGTTGATCTCGCTCGTGGTCTGGCAGGACGTCCAGCCGATCAGCGATTGGCCCGGCATCACCGAAGTCGCGCACGCGATGATGTTCAAGAACGCGATGTTCTTGGTCGTCGCGAACATCGGCGGTTTGGTGCTCGTGGCCGGCGCCGCATCTTTGCTGGCGAAGACCGCGTTGCGCCCGTTGGAGCAAGCCATCGACCTGCAGCGCCAGTTCACGAACGATGCGTCGCACGATCTGCGAACGCCGCTCGCCGTCATCCGCACCGAGACGTCGGCCGCGCTGCACAACGCGGATCTGAACGAAGAAGCCTCGGAGCGTCTCAGCATCATCGACGAGCAAGCCAAGCGCATGGAACGGCTCATCGATCAGCTGCTCACGCTTTCGCACGTCGACGCGGACAGCGCGCTCGAGCGCGAACCTACCGACCTCGTCGTGGTCGTCAACGGCGTGCTCCGATCGTTGCAGCCGCTTGCGGAGGCGCGCCGCATCGATCTCGCCGTCAACCGCAGCGAGAGCGCGCTTGTCATGGGTGACGAGCTGAAATTGTCGCAACTGGTGGCCAACCTCGTGGACAATGCCATCAAATACAGCCCCGAGAGCACGCGCGTGGAAGTCGGCGTCTGGCAAGCGCGCGACGCCGCGTACGTCGCAGTCGCGGATCGGGGCGCCGGAATCCCGCTGGACGAGCGGGAACGGATCTTTCTGCGTTTCCATCGCCTCGATCAGGCGCGCAACGTCAACGGAAAGGGCGAAGGTCCCGCCGGGCACGGACTCGGCCTACCACTCTGCCGCTGGATCGCACGGGCGCACGGCGGCGACATCGCGGTGGACAGCCGCGAAGGCAAGGGCAGCACGTTCACGGTCCGGCTTCCGGCCATCTCTTCGTAAGGAGGGCATCAAACATGCCCATGCATTTCAGGAGAATCTTGACGACCGCGGCGGTTTCGACGGCCGTCCTCGGCGGCGTCCTCTTCAATCTTTCGTCAGGTTCGAATAAGTCGGGCGATCCGGCATTTGCCGCCACGACGCCGTCAAAGAACGTGCTCGACCTCATCGACCGCGCGCTCTCCGGTCCGGCCGGCATTGAAGACGAAGGCTCGTACAACCTCATCGATCCCATCGGGCCCGGCGCGAGCACGAGCGTGTCAGCCGCGGACGAAGTCTACGCGAGCACCCTCATCGTCGGCAAGTACACCCCGTGGCAAGCGTATCGCGATCCGTTCGCTGCCGCGCCCGGCACCACGCCGCCGCCGGGGCCCTATACGCCGCCCGGTCCGCCGCGCCGTCGTGGAGGGAGCAAGTGATGAAACGCATCGCGTGGGCCGTCTTGGCCGCAGCCGTCGTTCTCGGCACGTCCGGTACGGCGAAGGCACAAAATTTCTTCCGTCAGATGCGGGTCGACTCGTTTGTCGGCTCCGGCATCGATCTGTACCATCACGGCGACTATAACGGCGCGCTCGACAAGTTCGAGGCGGCGCTGCGTCTTTCGCCGGACGATCTCCAAGTGCGCTACAATCGCGCGCTCGATCTCTACGCGCTCGGCCGGTTTCAGGACGCCGCGCGTGATTTCAAAGCGTGCCTCGTGCAGCAGCCCGATTTCGTGCCCGCGTTGTTCAACCTCGGCGTCACCGATATCGCGCTCAACGACTACGGCGGTGCGAAGACGATCTTCGACCAGATCCTCTCGGACCACCCCACGTCGATGCGCGCCCATTTCGATCTCGGCCTATCGCAGTATCTGTCGGGTCACGCGGATCAAGCAGAGAAGGACTTCGCGGTCGCAACGCTGCTCCATCCGCAATACGTGCAGGCGCATTACGATCGCGCGCTCGCTTTGTACAAGACGGGCAACTTGGTCGGCGCCGACAACGAGCTAGGGCTCGCGCTGAAGTTGAACTCGTCGTTCGCCAAGGCGTACTTCTTGCGGGGCGCCATCCGGCTTCGCCAAGGCGACAACACCGAGGCGCGCGGTCAGTTCGAGTCTGCGGCGAAGACGGCGGCCGACCCGGTGCTGAAATCGTTGTGCGCGCAGATCATCGCCCAGATCGGCGTCTAGGCGCGGCGCTGAACGGGGATTTACGAGGCTTTCAATTCCGCGTTACGGACACACAGCTGCCGTGACGAGATGAGCGCGATGTAGTACGCGTGCAGCTCTTGCGCGCTGAGTTTGGTCTTCGCCCTGTCCAGCTTTGACACGCGACGCTTCTCGGATGGTCCTCGGGCTTTCATAATGATGCCTTCTCAGTGGTGCTTGAACAGTCCCGGGTCGAAATACCAGTCTGGTAGAGTATTCGGAAAACCGAAGGCCGAGAAATAGTACTCGTAGTGGCCGCTGTCGGAAAGAAACGCCATCCGAACCGCGCCGTCGCCCTGAGCGTGGGTGATCAACCAATATGCGCCGACGGGACCGAACGAGACATCGGCGTCGATACTACCCTTCGCCGGACCCTGGCTTCCCGAGCCGGACGCGTGCGCTTTCCATACCTCGAATGTTTGGGCGTCCACCCACATGTCTTTCCATGGGTGTTCTCGATCGTCGTTGATCGATCGCATCCCGATGTGGTAGGTGTGATGCCCGTCGAAGTCTTCCATGCCGACGAACCAGACGTCGTAATACCGATCGGCCGTGACGCTCTCGACTCCAAGCAGGAGCGGCGTGGGCGCGCCGGATGGCAGCGGCGATGCGCCGCCCACGGGTGGAGGGACCGTCGATCGCGGCGCGGGGGTGGCGTAGAGAAGGATGTTGTCGTCCGGAGCCACCGGGAAGGGATAGCCGAAGCGCGGTTCGTGGCCGCCGCCGCGGCCTGGGGCCATGTCCTGCATCATGCCCTTGCCGTCGGAACGGTACCATACGCGGTAGTCGTAGTTGAACGGGTGGCCGTGGTGGACGAAGAGTTCGTGCATCTGATAGGTCATATAGGGCGGATCGGGATTGTCGCGCGCGACGCGTTGCGCGGTTTTGAAGATCTGCAACGCCGTGAAACCACCCGGAATCGTCGGCGTGGGCGATGGCAACGGTGACTCGCTTGCAAGCGGCTGCGCCGTTCCGGAGTCGGGATCCAGCGCAAACGCCGGAGCCGCCGCGACGACCGCGGCGGCTACCAGCATCGAGAACCAGAGTGCTTTGCGTCGACCGCTATCCATAGCTATAACAACGATACGACGTTACTTGACGTTCGGATTCAGATCGGCGAACGCGCCGTTCGGGTTCGGCACGAGCCAGAAGCCGAGATCCCAACACGTCGGATGAAAGTGCGCCCAAACCAGCGTCGCTCCCGGAGGCAGCATCTTGTCGGTCCGTAGCGCATCGGCCGTGATCGGGTCCTTCTGCAAGTTGGGCAGCGCGCGAGCGCCGTGCGTCTGCACCGGCCCGTTGCCCATCCGATAGGCGTAGTGCATGTGCTCGGGGATCGTCACCCAGCGCGAGGCGGCGACGGGATATGCCATCATCGAGGGGATCTTCGGCCATGCCCACTTCGGATATTCGTAGTCGAGCCCGACGAGCTTGCCGTTGCGGTCGTACCATAAGAAATTCGGATGGAGCCGGTCGATCTTGTCGTACGTCATCAGCGAATAGTTGTACGTGTGATCGGTCGGTTCTAGCCTTGTCAGCTGCACGTAGCCGGCGGCCTGCGCTTCCTTGATCGTCGGATACTTGGCCAACAGCACGGAACTCACCGACGAAATGAACGCCGTCTCGGATGCAGTGGGTTTCGGCTGCGCCGCCGGTGTCGCCATCGCCATCGGCGCGTGCGCCGGCGTGGTCGCCATCGCGGCCATGAGCATAAGAGCGTGAATCATATTTTGACCCTCCAGGCACGAACCGTTCGCACCCGACCTTGACGCGTCCCTGCGTCAAGCACAGGAACGCTCGCGGTCGAGACTGGAACATCATGGGAATGGAGACTTTTGAGCCCACGCGCGAACAGCGTGCAGTGATCGAGCACGCGGGCAGCCATCTGCTCGTGTTCGCCGGACCCGGAACGGGCAAAACGGAAACCCTTGCGCGCCGGTTCGCATGGCTTGTCGCAGAACACGGCGTCGCACCGGAAGAGATCCTCGTGTTGACCTTCTCTCGGCACGCGACAGACGCGATGCGCGAACGCATCGTCATGCGGCTTCGCGAAGCCGCGGCCGGCGAATTCGCCGTCCGCGAACTGCACGTGCGCACATTCCACGGATTTTGCGCCCGGCTCATCGACGGCGATGCTTCGCGCTCGCGTAAGCGCCGCTTGCTCACCACGGTCACAGAACGGCTCTTGTTCTCGCATCTCGTGGCGCGCACGCCGCTTCGATCCATTCCGGCAGAAGCGCGCGCCAGTGCGCGCTTCGCGACCGACGCGCTCACCTTTCTGGCGCAGGTACGAGGTCAGGGTGCAAGCGCCGAGGATCTCGCAGGCATCGCCCGCGCGGTATCGGACCCTCGACTTGCCGATCTCGCCGCGCTCTGCAAGGCGTTGGATGTCGAGCGCGCCCGCCTGGGCATGTCCGACTTTCGCGATTACGTCACCGATGCGGTTGCCGCGCTTGCCGATCCTGCGTCGCCTGCCTCGCGCTGGTGGCGCAACCGCAACTTCGCGCATATCCTCGTCGACGAATTTCAAGACAGCGACACCATGCAGCTGCGCCTGCTCGAATTGTTGGCCGGTGATGCGCGGACGGCGAACGATCCGCGCCCTGCGATCTGCTTCGTCGGCGACGTCAACCAATCGATCTACCGTTTCCGCGGCGCCAATCCCGCTAACGTCCGACGCGTCGGCGAGAGCTTCAACTGCACTGTTCGCACGCTCACGGCCAACAGGCGATCGGCGCAGGCCATTCTCGACGTTGCGAATGTCACTCGGACGCTCGACGAGCGATCGCTCACCGAAGCCGAGAATCAAACGCTCGCGGGTTCGGTGACGTTGCGGCGGCCGGCCACGCAGGAAGATGAGGCGTCCTTTATCGCCGACGACATCGCCGATCGCATCGCAGCGGGAACCAAGCCCGACCAAATCGCCGTGCTCTTGCGCACGGTCGAACCGTTGCGCACGCTTGTGGTCGCGGCGCTGACGGAGCGCGGCGTTCCGGTGGCCGCGCACGCCGGCGCGGGGGTCCACGACGACCCGCTGATCGCGGCCGTCAGCGCGGCGCTTGCGCTGACCCGCTCGCCGGACGATCCCGGCCGGTGGACATCGCTGCTCGTGAATCCCTTGCTCGGCTACCGTGCGGTCATGGTCTGCCTGGCATTGAGCGATCCGTCGGTGCCGCCACTGGCCGGCCTCATCGCTGCGCCCCCGCAGGGCAGGCGCCCGTTCGCGGAGTTTGCGGCGGCATGGAAGCGGGTGATGGCGGCGCGAGCCAAGCAACAGCCGGACGAGCTACTTGCCACGATCGTGCGCGAGCTCGACTTGTTGGCTGTCGTCCGCGACGGCGTCGAGATCCCCGGTTTCGATGCGCGCGTGTCACCGCGAAGACTCGCCCAGCTCGTGTCCGCCGCACACGATCTCGGCAGCGCGTGGCGTGAGCTCGGCGTCGGCGCCTACACCGTCGCAAAGTTCATCGACGAGCTCGGGGAAATTGTCGCGTTGATCGGCGATGCGGATGAGCCGCCCGACGCCGATGCCGGCGGCGTTCGCGTGATGTCCATCCACGCCGCGAAGGGACTCGAATTCGACGCAGTGCTCGTACCGGAGGCCGTCGATGGTGTGCTGCCGGCGCGACCTCGCCGTCATCCGCTGCTCGACGACGCAGTGCTCGAGCGGCTGCGCACTGATGGCGCGCTGCCGGACGTCGGAGCCGACGAGTCGCGCCGCGAGGAAGCGTCGCTCTGGTATGTCGCGCTGACTCGCGCCCGACGCAACGTGCTCGTGACGGCACCGGTGTACGATGCCGATGGCATCGAAGCTGCGCTCTCGCCGTTCGCAGCGCTACTTTCGAGACCTTCGGACAATGTTGGTGGCGAGAACGAGCGGGCGGCGCCACCCGCTCCACGCCGCGCGGCACGCGATATCTCGAGCGCACTCATGCTCGCCACCGAAATCGAGCGGCTCGCTCCCCGCGTCGGCGAATACCTCAAAGAGCGCCCGCCGCTACGGGCTCTGGTCGAGGGCGTTGCGCTCGAACCGCCGCCGCCGGCAACGCTGCGCTACGCCACCGGCGCGCTTTCGCCACGCAGCATTTCGACGTACGTGGAGTGTCCGCGTCGCTTCTATTATAGCGATGTCCTGAGACTCGACGATCGCCGCGACGAGGAGGTCACCGAACCTGGCACCTACTTGCATACCATATTGCAACGGTTTCACGAGGGCGAGAGCGACTTCACGCACGTGGTCGACGGTGCGGCTGCGGTCGCGCGGTATCGCGAAGCGCTCCGCGGCATCGCGGTCGAGGAAGCGCCGGCGTTTGCCGCTGCGATCAACGTCCTGCCCGACAGCCCGCGCGCGCGGTATGAAATCGCTCGCGTCATGCGCTACGCGAATCGCTACGCCGAAGTTCTGGCACGCGAAGCGATGCGCGCCCCGTTCACGGTGCTGGAGCGCGAGCGTTGGGTCGAAGCGGATGTCGCTGGAGTGCCCGTACGCGGCCGCGTGGACCGCATCGATCGTCTCGCTGACGGCCGGCTCGCCATCCGCGACTATAAACTCGGCCGCCGCAAAGGCGCCGGCGCCGCGGCGGCGGTCCGCACCGCGCTTGCGGCATTGAGCGCCGGCGAGTCGCTCTTCGGCGATGCGCCGGCCGGGCTGTCGTTGCAGACCATCTTCTATATCCCCGGCGTTGAAACGGCGTTCGACGCGCGCGTGGCGCGCATGGACTACATCTACATGCGCGGCGTCAGCGGTCGCGGTCGCGGGGATCAGGAAGAACCGTGCACCGATTCGATCGCCGTGCTCGACGGTCCCGATGAGCTCAATACGACCGGCGCAGGGTCGTCGCTCACGCGTGCCGAGCTCGAGCGCGTTTGGTTCGAGATCGGCGCCGCCATAACGCGCGAATGCGCCGGCGGCGAAGTGCACGCGTTCGCCACGGCTGTGGATGTCGCCACGTGCCGCTACTGTCCGTACACCAAGATCTGCCCTGGCCCTGGGATGGTGTCGGCATGAGCGAGTTGATCCAAGCGCGGCCCATGAGCCTGAGCGACGAACAACAAAACGTTGTCGATCATCCGCTCGGCGTGCCGGCCACGGTCGACGCCGGTGCGGGCACCGGCAAGACGCATACGATCGTCGCACGGGTGATCGCGTTGCACAACGGCGGTGCTTGTCCGGCGTCCCAGATCTTGCTGCTCACGTTCGCCCGCAAAGCGGCGGCGGAATTGCGTGCTCGCGTTGTGCGGGAGCTCGGCCCAGGCGAAGAGCCGCCGCACTGCGCCACGTTCCACTCTTTCGCGCACGACGTGCTGCTCGACCACGCCTACAACATCGGGCTTTCTCCAGACACGGTCGTCCTTGAAGACGCCGATTCGCGCGTCATCTTTCGCGCTGCCTTCGACGATCTTGTCCGCGGCCGGCTCGATGCGGACCCCACCGGATTTCCGCTTCGGCGGCAGGATGATCTTCGCGATGCGCTATTCGATATTTCCGTCCGGTTGAAGCAGGCCTCTTGCTCACCGGATGAATTCGAGCGAGATGCCTTAGACGCGGGCGTTTTGATCGCCGCGCTGCCGTACCGCCGTCTTCAGTCCAAGTATAAGAAGCGTACCAAAGGCCTGGACGTCAAGCTCGAAGGCGAGGTCGACGACGCGCAATTCGAATTCGAGTCGCGCGAGTACGCCGCCCGCGCGCGCGCGGCTGCAGCGCTGTTCCGCCGCTTCGACGCGATGCTGCTCGAGCGCGAGGCGCTGACGTACGCGGATCTCTTGTTCCGGGCCGATATTGAAGTGCGGCGTCGGCCCGAACTGCGCGCTGAGCTTCGCAGCCGCTATCGCCATTGCATCGTCGACGAGTATCAGGATACCGACGTCGCGCAACACCGCTTCTTACAAGCGATATTTGGAGAGACCCTCGAGTGCGTGGTGGCGGTGGGCGACGTCCGGCAGAGCATCTATGCGTTTCGCGGCGCGCATCCCGAGAACATGGAAGCGTTTGCCGCGCTGCCCGGTTGCGTGCCGTTTCGCCTCACGAAGAGCCGCCGTTCGCGCCAGGAGATCCTCGACTTCGCGCATCATGTGATCGCCGCAGATCGCGCCGATCCCGCACCGCTTGAGGCGCACCGAGGCGCGGCCGGCGCGCCGGTCGTGCACGTCGCAAGCCTATGGACCAGGGATGGCGCATCGCGCAATGCCGCCGAACAGCGCATCGAGGAAGCCCGGTGGCTCGCGGCGAGGATCGCGTTGCGGTTGGCATCGGGTGACCTCCGCCCGCGCGATATCGCCGTGCTCATGCGCAACAAAACCAACTCGCAGATCTATACCGACGCATTGCTCCGTGCCGGGATACCCTTTCAGTTGGCTGGCGGCGTCGGGTTTTACGACGCGCCGGAGATCCTCGATGCGCTTGCGTGGCTGCGGCTCCTCGCAGACCCGCTGGATTCACACGCTGCCGCACGGGTGGTCCAAGCGCCTGGATTTGCCCTCAGCGACGCCGATGTCGTAGCGCTTTCGCTCGGACTCGAGCGGCGCGAGCCGACGGCATTCGCGCGGCGCGCGTTCGTCGAGCTCACGACGGGAGGTTTGAGCCCGGACGGCGTGGTGCGTGTGGCGCGATTGCGCGAGACGCTCGATGCGCTTGAGCCGTTTGCGGCGCAGTCGCTGCCTGCGACGGTGCCCGCAGTCCTCGATCGGAGCGGTCTGCGTCTGCATCACGAGCGAAGCCGGGATCTGCGCGCGCCCCAAGCGCTTGCCAATATGCGAAAGCTAGAGCGGCTCGCCGTCGCCTTCTCACAACGCGTTCGCGGAGCCACCGCGCGCGACTTCGTCGGCTACCTTGACGAGCTGCAGCGAGCTTCCGGCGATGAACGCGAGGCCGACGCATCTGCGATCGACGCCGTCACTGTCACAACCATTCATGCCGCAAAGGGCCTCGAGTGGCCGGTCGTGTTCGTCGCCGATGTTTGGCCGGTTGTGACGTTCGCCGATATTCTCCGGTTAGACGCCGACGGTGCGCTGTTGTGTTCAGAAGGCGGCGATGGCCGCGTGCCGTTTCACGTGCTCGCCCGGCGCTTGGGTGCCGATGACTCCGGCTGGGTCCCACACAAAGACGATCGTCACGCGACGGCCGCGCGCGATCGCGAAGACCGGCGTCTCTTCTACGTCGCGCTGACGCGCGCTCGCGACGAACTGTTCGTCAGCGGAAAGCGAGCGAAGCCCGGCAGGGACGGTGGCGCCGGCAAACCGCATCGCTATTTGGAAGAGACGTACGAATGGCTCGCGCGCATGGGCTGGCCGGCAGACGAACCCGTCGCGGTTTTGACGATGGACGGATCCAAGGATCGCGATGCGGATTCATCGCCGGCTCTCGAGCGCGCTCCCGATGGCCGCGACTATATCGCGTGGATTCGCGGCACGGAGCGGCGCCAAGCGGCGACGTCGAGTCTCCCACTTTCTTTTTCGATCATCCGTCGCTACGAGCAGTGCCCGCGCGCCGTCGCCTACGCGGCCAAGCTCGGCATCCCGCGTATAGCGGTCGGAAGCGCTCGCTTCGGTGAGCGAGACACGCTCGACGGCCCCGAGCGCGATGCAGATTCGTTGCTCGGCCTCGGGGCATATGGCGACGTCGTCCACCGCGCGCTCGAGCTCTGGGCCGGCGCACGGATCACCGGACAACCAGCCGTCACCGGTGCCGGCGCAATCGCACGGGCAGCGCGCGAATTGGGCGAAGAGCTCTCGAAATCTGATGCGGTGCGCGCGGTCGAAGCATTTCACGCGATGACTGCTGCTCTTGCCGGTTGGACCCCGCTCTACGCGGAGGCGCCATTCACGCTCGACATCGACGGCGTGAGCGTCTCGGGATTCATCGACCTCATCGCACGCGATCCTGCCGGCGCGGCTATGGTGGTCGACTACAAGACCGGCGTCGCGCCGGCCGCGGACTACGCACTGCAACTCGCGCTCTATCGCGAGGCCGCGCGCGCGGCGTATGGTGTAGACGCCGGCGCAACTATCGCGCGCATCCGCGACGGCATCGTCTCGTTCGAGCCGGTGCCCGAGCTCGATCGTACCGCTATCGCGACGCGCGTCCGCGCCGCCGCTCAGGGAATCGCGAATGGCGACGACACGCCGTTGCCGGGAGCGTGGTGCACAACCTGCCCCTACCGCGCGGCCCCGTGCATGTCGTACCCCCGCCGATAATGTGGGGCGGACCTTTATGGTCCGCCTCGTTGTGTAGTGCCGACCTTCATGCTCGGCCGGCCCGATGATAAACATCGGCACTACACGTTATCCCGCGGGCAACGTGATCCGCGCGTCGAGCGCTTGATTCACGATCGCACGCAAGCTCGCCAGATGCGCCGCGGTCAACGCGTCGCCGCCGTGCGCCGATTGCAATTCGCTTTGCAGATCGACGAGCTCGGCGCGCGCGAGCGATTGCGCGTCGTACGGCGTTCCCGGCATCGGCGCGAGTATGATCTGCGCCAACTTGTGCGCGTACCACTGCTGGACGCTGCGATGGATCTCGTTCGAGCCCGCGCCGGTGCGCAGGTCACGGAAGACCGCATCCTGCGTCCATGCGAAGAGGTCGGCCAAGCCCATTGTCGACCCCGCCGGATACTTGAGCGAGAGATCGTCGAGGCGTTGTAACATCGTCGGCTGGAACAGCCGTGTGAGCGTGAACGACTGCAACGTTTCGGCCAAGTTCGCGATGGGGACGTCATGACGCAGCGGTGGATTGTAGGCCCACGCAGGTTGCGGGAAGTCGGTCACCCATTCGGTGTAGACCATCTGCCGAAGCGTTTGCGGCGAATACGAGAACGCTGACGCGCCAAGCAAGCGACGGTCAAGCACGTCAAACGCGCGACGCGCTTCGGTCCGCGAGACGGCCGTCAGCGGCGTCGGCGCGCCGGGATCGCCGATGTGGGCGCGCGAGACGAATTCGCCGCCGACGTAGTGGTTGGCGACCGCGACGCAGCGTGCGAGTTGTCGCCAACCGGTAAAAAACGCCTGCTCCTGGGCATCGTGGGTGTCGCCGGAGTGCGTGAAGCGCGTCGGAACTTTCGCGATCAAGTCGTCGGCGATCTTGATCTGCGCGTCGCACCAGCCGACGTTGTCGTTAGACAGGTCGAACTGGTCGACCCGGGGATCGATCGAATGCGCGTTGCCCCACGACACGTCTTCGTCCATGTCGAAGCGGTACCATGGTTGCTGCCACGCCTGCGCCCATCGCGACAGCGTCGGCACTTCCGATTGAGGCGTTGACGCCCCCGGGATCCTGGCATAACCCCAATGGATCGCGTAATAGTCGTACGGGCCGAGCACGCTTTGGAAGAAATTCGATTGCGGTGTGCCGTGCGGCCACAGATTGACCGGCGTGTATTCCATGACCGAATTCGTGATGCCGTATCGCGAGGTGAAGGCTTTGTTCTGGAGTTCTTTGGCCGTGTAGGCCTGCGAACCGATGAAGTTGTGCTCGAGTCCCCATTCGTGACCCGATTCGTGCAGCACGATCGAAGCGAGGAAGTCTTGCGAGAACTTCAACGTTTGCGCCCGCGAAAGCGGCGCGCCCATGGCGTTAAGGGCGTTCAGCGCGAAGATCGCAGACGCACGTTCCCCTTGCGCGTACTCGCGTTCCGATGCAAACGGCGTTTTGGGAGCGGGTGCATCGATCGTCGGCGCGATGAAATCTTCCGCGCTCAGGGCGCCGAAGCGCACCAGATCAGAGTCGATCACGATCGAAGATTTCAATATCTGCCCGGTGCGCGGATCGTACACGGTGCCCGCTTGCGCGTACCCGCCGTTGTACGCTTGCGTCAGCCAATGCACGACGTTGACGCGGATATCGTCCGGATCCCAATTCGGATCGTTCGGCTGATCGCGAACCACGACCGCACCGCTGATGCCGGCTTTCTCGAATGCCCTGTTCCAGGTGAGCAATGCGTTTTTGATCGGCTGACGATAATCGTACGGAATCGTATTCGAGAGATAGTAGACCATGGGGTTCGTTGCATGCGTGCTCGACGGGCGGAGGTCCCATCGCATGATGTAGCGCAACTGGCGCTCGCGTGCCTGATCGTCTCCGTAGTTGAGCATGATCACCGGGTAAAAGCCGACGCGGTCGTCGGCGATCCGCGGAACATACGACCCGACCGGCGGCGCAGTGGTGATGTTGTACTTCATCTTCAATTGGAAGCTGCGCGGATCGATCAGGAGGTCGACGGATGGATCGGGCTGGCCGGTCGCCCAGCTCTGGTCGACTTCGATGATGACGTTATCCGGGAATGCTTTTGCATCGCCGAAGTACGTCTTCGACCGGTCCAGATGGTATTGGCTCTGCGGGTTGTCGCTGATGCCGCGGATGCCGTCTTCGATGTCGGCGACGTCGCCTAAGAACGGCGACGCGTCGATCAGAACGTTGCCGTCGACTGGGTTGGTCGCGATGACCGGAGCGATGCCGAGCACCGTTGGCGGGAAGTTCTGTTCGATCGCGAGCGCCGCGGGCGTACCGTCGGGGGCGACGAACGATGTGTTCGGAAACGAGATGACGATGTTATCGTCTTTGCGCGAAAAGCGCATGATGCGCGCGGACTGATAATACGGATTTCCCGGTGTGACGCCCAATCCGCCCATGCCGGTCGCAGGCGTCGATGTTTCGATGAAATCGGTATCGAGTTGGTTTTTCGCCAACTCCATGTAGACTTTTCCGTCCTTGCGCCACAGTGGAAATAGGCCGGGTTGACTGGTGAGGCCGTCGATGAACTTCTGATACGCGCCCGGTGCGTTCGCCGGACTTACGTCCGCGCTCGCGTCCGCAGAAGGTGACGGGGCGGCGAGGGCGGTCACGATCGTTGAAAATGAAAATACGACAACCGCGATGAGTGAATAGAAAAAGCGGCGCATACGTTTGAGTCTCCAATCGAAAGCGAGGTGGCAACTAATTACTTGGGAGGTAGGCGGTTGCCTGCAGGACCCGCACAGTTCGATTGGCAGGCTGCGACGCATCGCTGAGCGCAATAGAACCAAATCATGCTGAATGCCGCGGGCTTTTTCGTTGGGCTTTTGATCATTGGTACCGCTCCGGCTCCGTCGCCACCGCCTTCGCCGTCGGCCGACATGCACAATCTCATCGTCTACGGCGATCAGTGGTCGTTTTATGCTCATGAGCCGGACGGGTGGACCGGTTTCACCGAACGCAGCGGAGAAATCGGGTCAAATGTATATTTTCTCCACAACGGTGAAACATTGGAGCAGAACGGCAGCCTCATCCGAGTCTCGATCGAAAAGAAAATC
This sequence comes from Candidatus Eremiobacteraceae bacterium, assembly GCA_036561585.1. Lineage (GTDB taxonomy): Bacteria > Vulcanimicrobiota > Vulcanimicrobiia > Eremiobacterales > Eremiobacteraceae > JABCYQ01. Next base: position 18,803 of record DATBOZ010000109.1, read on the forward strand.
GACAACGCGGTCGCGTCTGATCTCGCCGCTGACATGGCAAGATTCAAACACGATGAGCCGGATATCCAATTCGTCGATTTCCAGGCGGACTATCCCGGCGGGTCGGTCTTCGCCAAGATCTATCGCCGGTCCAACGGCGACGAGTACGTCGCGTACGTCGACACGGCTCCTGG
>DATBOZ010000110.1:0-4184 GCA_036561585.1 Candidatus Eremiobacteraceae bacterium
GCGACAGCAGCGGTTACGGCGGCAGCGACGGCGAGTGCGGCGATCATTCCGCGCGCACTGCCTCGCCCGCCGGCACACGCGCGGCCTGCGCAGCAGGCAGCAAACCCGCGATCGCCGCGGTCACGATCACCGCCAGTGCAAGGCGCAGATCCGCGAGCGGCGCGAGTCCGAAATCGATGGTCCATCCGAACGCCTGCTTGTTGACGACGAAGACCAGGATCCACGCCACGACGTAGCCCGCGGCGATGCCAAGTAGCGATCCGAGCACGCCGAGCCACGCAGCCTCGCCGACGACCATCGCGACGACTTCGCGCCGCAAGATGCCGATGCACCGCAAGACGCCGATCTCTTGGCGGCGCTCGAGCACCTGCGCCGATAGTGTGGCAACGATGCCCAACAGCGCGACGGTCAAGACGATCGCGTCGAGCGCGTACGTCACGGCGAATGTCCGGTCGAACTGCGCGAGCGCGCCGGCGCGCAGCTCGGCGCTGGATTCGACGACGACGCGCTCGCCGGCAAGCGCTCGTTCGACGGCGGCGCGCAGCGCTGCGTGGTCGGTGCCGCTGCGGGCGAAGATCGCCATCCCGTCGATGCCGGACTGGCCGATCAACGTGCGATAGACGCCGGTGTCCATGAACGCGTAGCCGATGTCACTCGAATAGTCGCGGAAAACATTCGCGACGGTGAACGCTGCGGGGCCGTTCGATGTCGGCAGCGAGACGACATCGCCGGAGCGAAGGTTGAATTTGGACGCGAACGGTTCGGAGACGATCACGCGCTTCGCGCCGACGAGGCTGCGGAGCGAGTCGGCTGCGGTCGCGGTTCCCAACATCGACCACGATTCGAACCTCCTCGCCTGCTCGGCGTCGATCGCGCCGACGTATGCCAGACGTCCGCCGACATTCGTCAATCGAGCGCGCACGGTTGAGACTGACGCGACGCCTGGAAGATGCGACACGCGGACGGCGAGATCGCGCGGCATCGGCGCGTCCTCCGCGTTCACCGCACCGCTGGGCCGCACGTAGAGATCGCCGCGCGCGGTCTGTCCGATCCAGTCGACGACGCTCGACCGAAACGATGCGATCATCGTCGTCACGCTGACCGTCATCGCGACGCCGATCGCGAGCGACGCGACCGCGATGCCGTTGCGCCGAACGCGGGCTTGAAGATTCGAGGCAGCCAGCCTCAAGGCGGCGCTCGACCATGATGCCGTTGCCGCGATCGCCACGCGGGCTGACGCGGCGACGAGCGGCGCTGCGAGCAGCGATCCGCCGAACACCACCAACAGCGCGGCCGCGTAGCCGAACAAGGGCTCGCCGTCGACCGCGGGCAGGCGCACGCACGCGGCAGCGAGCGCGAACGCGCCGACCGCGAGCGCCGAGCGGGGCGCGATGCGTGGCGAGCTTCCCGACTCCCACGAGCCGACCCGCACCGCGGTCGTGGGAAGGACGCGCGCCGCCTCGAGCGCGGGCGAGATCGCCGCGACCAGCGCAAGCAAGACGCCGAACGCAAATGATCCGGCATAGATGCCTGGCGGCGCGCTGATGATGCTGGATGACGTGCCGACGTACAGCGCATCGACGGTTCGCCCGACGACGTGCAATGCCGCGCCGGCAAGCAATCGGCCGGCGAGAAGCCCCGCGGCGCTGCCCACAATGCCGACCGCCGCGCCTTCGCAAGCGAATACGAAGAACACCAGCGCGCGCGGCGCGCCGAGTGCGCGCGAGACCCCGATTTCGGCGCGCCGTTGCACGACGGACATCGCCACGGCGTTGTAGACGAGAAATGCGCCGACGAGCAACGCGATCGCCGCGAGCGCGAGTAGATTGAATGAAAAAGACGCGGTCATCTTCCGCAACGCGGCGGATCGGTCGTCAGGCGTTGTGACGCGCAATCCGGCGGGAAGTTTGGCGCGCAGCGCAGCCGCCAGTGCCGAGGGCACCTGGCCGGCAGCCGGCACGACGTCAATCCTGTCCAACCCGCGTTTGCCTAAGGTCTCCTGCGCCGTGCTGATGTCGGTGAAGATGACCTCGCGCCAGCCGTCCGGCAGCGTCGCGTCGTCGACCACGCCGCCGACGACGAGCGCCACCGAACGGTTGCCTGCGATCGCGTCGAAGCCCGAGTCGAGCGATAGCCCAAGTCGTGCGGCCAACCCGGAGCCGATCACCACTCGGCCGCGCCGGAAGATGTCCGCCGAAATCTTCGCGCCGCCATGCTGCTCTATGGGTGGTGCCGCCTCGCGCTCCGCTAAGCCCGCGGCAGCCACGAGATCGATGCCGATGAGATCGAAGCCGGCGTTTTTCGCGCATGTCGACCGGTCGACGACCCCTCGACACGATGAGGAATCGGAGACGGCGACCGAGCCGCTCACGATCGGCGAGACCGACTCGACACCGGTGACCGAAGCAACAGTCGTCAAAAAGTCGTCGCGGATCTGCCCGGCGTCGGCCACGATCTGTAACGCCGTGCCGCCGGCGACGGTATTCGCCGCTCCCGTGAACGATTCGGTCGCGCTCGCGTTCGCCATTCGCACCGCGACCGTCAGCGCCACACCGATCGCCACGCTCGCAATGGTCAGCGCCGTACGGCCGGCGTGCAGCGTCGCGTGGCGCAGCACGAGTCCTTTGAACAGCGCGATGAATCCTTGCATCACTCTTCGAGCGCGCCGTCGCGCATGCGCAGACTGCGGTCGGCCTTGGCGGCGGCCTCGACGCTATGCGTCGCCATGAGCACGGCCGCACCTTTCGTCGCGCACAATCGCAGGAGATCGAGAATTTCGTCACCCGTCGCAGAGTCAAGGTTGCCGGTCGGCTCGTCCGCCAGCACGAGCGCCGGTCCGTGCACGACGGCGCGCGCGATCGCAGCACGCTGCTGCTGCCCGCCCGACAAGTACGCCGGTAATTTCGCCGCCTGGTCGGTGATGGAGGTGCGTTCTAGCGCGGCATCGACCGCGGCTTTTGCACGCACTCGGGTCGCGCCGGCCAGCAACAGCGGCAACTCGACGTTTTCGCGCACCGTCATCGTCGGAATCAGGTTGAAGAATTGAAAGACGTATCCGATGCGTTCGCGGCGCACGCGCGTGAGATCGTCATCGTTGAGGCCGAACACGTCGCGGCCATGGATCGTGACCGATCCCGACGTCGGAGAATCCACGCAGGCGAGCAGATTCAACAACGTGCTCTTGCCGCATCCGCTCGGTCCCGTGAGTGCGACGAACTCGCCCGCATGCAACATGAATGTCACATTACGCACTGCAGGCACTTCAATCGCTTTTGAGCGATACGTCTTGGTCACTGTGCGGACGTCGACAACGAGTTCCAACGTGATCTCCATCCGTGTCCCGCCACGAGTTGCGGCGCATAGGGAATCGTGGCGTCATTGAGTAAAGCGGTTTGACGGTCGGCATCTATGCCGCCCCTCGTCTTTTGTTCGCCGAAACGGCTGCGCCTTCCAAAGATAGCGTTGATGAACAAACCGCTCGCCGTCGCTCTCGCTCCGATCTTGGCATGCGCCATAGCGCTTCTCGTCCGCGCGCCGATCGACGCCGATCCGGCCGCTGCGCCGATCGGGGACGCTGCGGTGGCACCGCAAGCTCCCGACCCGATCGCGACCATTTCGACGCATCGCGTCGGCCAAATCTTCAATTATAGTCTGCACGGCGAAGTCGGGCAGAGCATCCGCGGGCGAGATGCTTCTGGACGCGCGGTCGATCAGCGAGCAATGGCCACCACGTTGACCGGCCGAGAGCGTATCGCGATAAAGCAAACATCGTCGCAAGGCATCACGCTGCATCGGTCCGGGGCCATCACCGCCAGCGTCGCCGGACGCCCCGTCAGCAAACCGGGCACTGGTTGGACGCTCGTCAACGGCGAGGGCACAGTTGTGCGGGACCAGGGCACCTTGGGCGGACTCTTTTTGCTGCCGCTTGGTTTTTTAGGAGCGCGCGCGGTCAACGGCGGCGCAGTGCTCACGATTGGCGAAACCTGGTCTGGAAAGTTTGGCACCAAATTGTACGGCATGGTCGCGCGACCGAAGATGAACTACGTCGTCACGGGAACGCGCTTGGTTCTCGGCACGAGCGTGTTCTCCATCGAAGCGACGGGCAGTGTGCCGATGCGAGAGCCTGTGGTCACGAACACGGGCGAGATGCTCGGCTACGCCACCGGCAATGCCCGGATCAATCT
>DATBOZ010000111.1:0-8353 GCA_036561585.1 Candidatus Eremiobacteraceae bacterium
GTCGCCGTGGCGCCTTCCAACGCGCAGCGTGTGTATGCGGTGGTGCAATCCAAAGCCGGCGTGCTTTGGCGCTCTGATGACGCCGGTGCGACGTGGAAACTCGTCAGCACCGACACCGAAGTGAATCAGCGACCGTTCTACATGAGCCGCCTCGCCGTGGATCCGGCCGATGCGGATCACGTTTTTGCGATGTCGGAAAATCTCATGGAAAGCACGGACGGCGGATATCGCTTTCATGAGGTGACGGGCGCCGTGCATCAGGACCACCACGATATGTGGATCGCGAGCGGGGGTTCGCGAATGATCGAAGCGTCGGACGGCGGCTCGCCCATCTCGCTCGACGGCGGCAAGACGTGGGATGAGCGCTACAACACCGCGCGCGGACAGATCTATCACGTCGGCTACGATCTTGAGAATCCATATCACGTGTGCGGTGGCCTTCAGGACAACGACTCCTTTTGCGGTCCATCCGACAGTCTGAATCCGCAAGGCATCCTCAATGCCGACTGGCGTGATGTGGGAAACGACGGCGACGGCTCGTGGGTATGGCCGGATCCGCTGGACGCATCGCTCGTGTGGAATGTCGGCGTGAGCGCGCTCAACGGACAACTGGGCATTTACGACCTGGCATCCCGGCAGAATTTCGACGTCAGTCCGTCGGTGCGCGACACCAACGGCATCGCCCTTGCCGGACTCTCGTATCGTTTCAATTGGGAGGCGCCGATCGCGTTTTCGGCGCGCGAACCTCATGCGGCGTTTTTCGGCGGCAACGTCGTGTTCAAGACGGTCGATCGCGGCCGCCATTGGACGGTGATCAGCCCCGATCTCACACGTAACGATTCGCTGCATCAACAGCAAGCGGGCGGACCAGTGAATTTCGACATCAGCGGTGCGGAGTTCTACGACACGATCCTCGACATCGCGCCTTCGCCGCGCGACGCGCGGGTCATCTGGGTGGGCACTGACGATGGTCTCGTGCAACTCTCGCGCGATGGCGGGCACTCGTGGCACAACGTCACGATGCAGGGCGTCGGCGACTACGGGCGCGTGTCGTGCGTTGAGGCGTCGCCATGGTCGGCCGGCACGGCATTCGCGGTCGTCGACCGCCACTTCATGGGCGACCCGGCACCCTACGTGTTCGAGACCACCGATTTCGGCGCGAGCTGGCACTCGCTCTCTACCGGCTTGCCGATGTTGCAATACGCGCACGCGATCCGGCAGGACCCGCGCAACCCGGACGTCTTGTATCTCGGCTTGGAACAAGGCGTGTGGATATCGTTCGATCGCGGGGCGCACTGGGCATCGCTGCAATTGGACATGGCGACCGCGGCTGCGCGCGATTTGCGCGTGCAGCCGGTCGCGAACGATCTCATCGTCGCGTCGCATGGCCGGGGGATGTGGATCCTCGACGATCTTGCGCCCATCCAATCACTGCGCCGCGCGCAGGCGTCAGGCGACTACTTGTTCCAACCGCGCACCAGCTATCTGTTCTGGCGATGGTGGTCGAATGGCTACGGCAATCAGGCCGGCGAATGCTGCGCGCCGGAGGGCGAATTCGTCGGCGAGAATCCGCCGGCCGGGGTTGCGGTTTCCTACTATCTTCGCGTGCCGCTTGCGGAACCGCCGACGCTGGTGTTTCTCGATAGCGGCGGACATGTCGCGGCGCACGTCGCCGGCACGAACGCCGCCGGCGTCAATCGCGTCTGGTGGGATCTCGCGGAGGACGGTCCGGTGCAGTGGCAATCGGCGCGCGATTGGAACAAAGGGCCGTCCGAAGGTCCGACCATCGTACCCGGCACGTATAGCATCCGCCTGAGTTTGCGGGGTCGCGTCTTATCGCAATCGTTCGCGGTGAGACCTGACCCGCGCGCGCGGTGGACTAGCCTTGAGTATGCCGCGCGCCATCAGATCGTGCGCGAACTCGACGACGAGCTGTCGGCCATCGACGTCAAGCTGAATGCATTGGACGCACAAGGGCTGCAAGGATCGGCTGCGTATCGCGCGCTCACGTCGCATCCGATCAACTCCGAGGACGACCTCGCGTATCCCGACGGCTTGCGCGAGCGCATCGCCACGCTACTCCTCGCGCTCGGACTTTCGCAAGGGCCGCCGTCATCCGCGCATCTGCATGAAGCCGCAGCGATCCGCGCGCAATTCGCCTCCGCCACACGCATGTAGTGCCGACGATTCTGTAGTAGGGCGAGCATCGCTCGCCCCGAGAAAAAAAACGAGGCCGACCATAAAGGTCGGCCCCACAGAATATAACGCTAGGGTGAGCGTTGCTCACCCTACTATCAAGAGGAATCCGGAAGGCGCTACAACTTGGTGGAGAGGCTGAAGACGAATTCGGGCGCGCTGTTGAGCGACGCGGGAACGTACGCGTGGTAGTTGTCACCGTAGTAGCCCGGAATCGTCGGGAAGCCGGTGTCCGCGCTCATACCAAGCGGGAACGTGTAGAACGAATTGTCGCCGTACGCAAGGACTTGCTCGCGGGCTGGGAACTCCCATGCGTATCCATGATTGTGCACGTAGGTGAAGATGTTCGTGACGAGCATGCTCGCCTTGATGTTGCGTGCCACATTGTGAGAAACGGCCATGTTCATGGTGATCCACGAAGGACCCGTGAGCGAGCCGGGCGGATCGAATTTGTTGGTGTAAGGATCGGGCCCATTTGCGAGCGGCGCCGGCGAGGGTTGGCCCGCGACGGGTGCGGGCAATGGGATGCAACCGGGCGCAGAAGGATTGCCCGCCTGCTGACAGTGGACGTCGGGGAACGAAAGCGGATCGCCGTATGGATTCCCGGATTGAAAATTGAACGTCGGCGCGAAATCCCAGCCATTCCAATGATAGTCCAAGTTGAGGTTCGCAACGAAGCGCACGTCGTACGACGGCGACGTCGCACCCGGTGACTGGGTGAGCGATGGCGAGTAGTAGCCATTCGGATCCAACGTCGCGTAACGCGTGCCGTACTGTCCGTTGTATGCATTGATCGACGCGTTGATGACATCGATGAAGCTCTGCCCGCCGAGCACGCGGTCGAAGTGGATCTTGGAGTCGGTGTACGTCGCCGACAAGATGGCCGACAAACCGTCTTGCGTCGTGCGTTGTTTACTGATCAGGAATTCGGAGCCGTGAATGCGGGCGGAGCCGAAGTTGTAGCCCGTCACGAACGACGGATTCGTGGGCACGACCGGTAGATTCAAGATCTGTCCGCGCGTGACCCGGGCATACGGCGTCACCTTGGCCGACCAGCCGCCCGCGAACTCATGCTCGAAAGAAAGATCGTAATTGGTGCTATCCTGCGGTTGCACGTGATGCACGGCCGTGAAGCCTAAGCCGTCGTAGAAGTTGTTGAGCACCGAGACCGTGTCATTCGCGCCGAAATGAGGCGCTCCGATGTACTCGATGTACGCCGTCGCAGGCGGTTCGACATACCGCCCGACCGAAAACCGGAAGACGTTTGCCGGCGACGCGGTAAACGTGGCGCCAAAGCGCGGGCTGAACTCATTGTAATCGAGCGAACCGGAGACGTTCGTCCATTTCCCGGCGCCGGGTAGCAGCGCCGGATTGAATCCGGGTTGCCCGGGCGTTCCGGCGATCGTGGTGAGGTAGCCGTTGCACGGCTCGCCGGCGGCGTAGGCGTAACCGTGGAGGCAGAAACCGGACTGATTCTGCGAGATTTCGGCGAGTCCGTTCGGCCCAGTCATCTGCAGCGGTGTCAGCACGACGTGAAAGCGGTCCGCGCGCGCGCCGATATCGAACAGCCACTTGTCGCTCGGATGCCAGGAGTCGGCCACCGCAACATCGGTGCTGACGAGCGGCAAGGCGTTCCAATACGCAAACGGTCCACCAACCGATGCGACGTTGGTGTAACCCGGATCGCCGCAGTTGTTTCCGGTGACGGTCGTCAAATTGTTCGTCGCAAGGTCACCACACGCCACGACGAAATCCGGGAAAAAATTCGGCGCATAATTGTAGCGCAGCGTGAGATCCTTGCTATAATCGACGTCCAGCCGCAAGAGATGCTGTGCATTGACCTGGTTTTGGTAGTTCGCGGTATAGCCGGTGGCGTGATCGTGCAGCTGATAGTACGAATCGCCGACGAAGCCGTTTGTGGCTTGGTCGAAGTTCCACGTCGAATAGAGTGCGTACGCATAGAAGCGCACGAACGACGACGGTGTGAACGCGTGCGTATAACTCAGTTTGCTGATGCCGTAGTCGGTGGCTTCGCTGTCGACATAGTCCTTCGGAATCGGGCCTTGCGAATTGCCGGCTGAAGGCCACGTCAGCACGCCGAATCCGTTCGGGTTGTACGGCCTGTTCACGCCGGCGACATACGGGGTGCCCGTCGGCCAAAGAAAGTTTCCATTCGCATCCGTGCTGCCGCCGGTGCCTTCGGCGTAGAGCACCGGGTCGATCTGCGTGCCTGAATACGGGAATGGATTGCCGGTGGTGCCGCCGACCCACAGCGCTTGCAAATCGTCGCTGAGGTTGGCATGCGCGATCGACTCGTGGATGTTGATCACCGTATCGCGCTCGGCCGCCGACGGATTAGCGAGCGACTGGAACATGTGCTGCGAGATCGGGATGTTCAATTTGTGCCCGTTTTGACAGTTGAGAAAGATCGGCGACTCAAGCGTCGTATCGGTGTTCGCCAGCACCTGCGTGTTGAACGCGAGACAGCCCGGATCGTTTTGCTGCACGTTCAACGTGTAGTTGTCGAGATTGGAGCGGTTCGAAAGATTGTAGTCCGCGTTGGAGCCGAGCGTGGAGATGTAGTAGGTGAACCGGCGGTCGGGCGTGCCGCCGTACATGTCGGCCGTGAACGTATGGTTGAACGTCGGGAAGCCGTTGACGAACGTAGCGTCGCCGCCACCCGGGTACGTTCCGCGGTGCATCACCTCATTGATAAAGCCGGCCATCGATCGCCCGGAGTCCGCCGGCGCGCCGCCGGTGTAGACTTCCAGGCTGCCAAGGCCGTTCGTGACAAACGACGTCGCATTCGCGGAGTCAAATCCGCGATTGAGCGGAATGCCCTCGAGTTCGAAGCCGATCTGATCGTTCGAACCGCCGCGTATGCTCAAACTGCCGTTACCTTCGTAGCCGCCGCCCGTCCCCACCGACCGGACCACGCCGGGCAGCGAGCCCACGACGCCGTTTTGATTGTATAACGTTTCCGCACCGCCGGCTGCGCCCTGGTATTTGTCGATCGATTGCGCGTTCACGGCGTACAGATCGCCGGTGACCGATTTGTTCACGACGCTCGCGACCGCGGTGGTCGTGACGGTGGTCAGCACTTTGACCGTCGGCCGCAGCGAGATCGCGGCGCTGGCGGTTTGGTCGGCCTGCACGGTGATGCCGGCGAGCTGCGCGGTGTCGAAGCCGTTCTTGCTCGCGGTGATCGTGTACGTGTCCGGCGTGAGCGCAAGGACGGAGAAGAATCCTTTGGCATCAGTGACGGCCGAAGCAGATTGGGCAGGCGATGTCACCGTCACACTCGCCCCCGCGACCGGTGCCCCGAGTTGATCGGAGATCCTGCCGGAAATACCACCGGTCGTCCCCGCGACCGATGCGGTGCAGCAGCAAGAAACTATGACGATCAAAACTGCGATGACACGGCCGATTGCAGTCACAGACATGCGGTTACGCCTCCCGAGTGCAGGGCGGATTCAAGTACACGTACTCGCGACTTCGGCCATCGTTGGATTACTACCCTCGTCTATGAGAACTGCCAATCGGATGACAATAGATACATACGGGAAGCATTCGGCGAGATTCCGAACGGATGCGGGGTAGCTCTGGACGCAACGGTCAAGTGACCAACGGAGAACGGCATTGAAAAAACGCTTCGCGGCGATATTTTCGGCGATTATTTGTATCGCCGCGTCTTCGGCGGGTTGCACGCGCGTCGCGCCCAGTATGGAGACCGCGTCGTCTGGTAATGCCGGACCAAATCCTTGGACGATTCCCGGCGTGTTGCGCATCGGCGCTCGTCTGGTGCCCGACAATCTGAATCCGGTCGTCGGCACCCAAGAGATCGATACCGATCTCGCGATTCTTTGGTCCGATTTTCTGTTCACGTTCGATGATCAGAACCGCATGGTCCCCGATCTCGCGGTCGAAGTGCCGTCACTGCGCAACGGCGGTATCAGCCCAGACGGCATGAAGGTCACGTATCATTTGCACCACGGGGTGAAATGGCAGGACGGTGCGCCGTTTTCGGCCGACGACATCGTCTTCACGTGGCACGCCGTGATGAACCCGAAGAATCTTGTTCCGAGCCGATCCGGCTACGACCTGATCTCGCGGATCGACGAGCCGGACAAGTACACTGTGGTGGTCCATTTGATCAAACCGTTTGCGCCATTCATCCGCGTGTTCGAGACGTTGTCGAGCAGTTCGTATCCCGCGTTGCCCAAGCATCTGCTCGGGAACTTGCCGGACATCAATCACGCGGACTTCAACAACCATCCGATCGGCACCGGGCCGTTCCGGGTCACGTCGGGGCAGAAAGATGTGGAGCTGAAGTTCGTCGCCAATCCGCAATATTTCCGCGGCGCGCCCAAGTTGAAAGAGATCGACTTTCGCGTCGTTCCCAACGACAATACGCTTCTGACGTTGATCCGCACGCACGAGATCGACATGTACTACCGCGCGTCGGAGGCGCAGGCGCCGATGCTGAACGCCATTCCCGGCACGTCGCTGTACATGACCCCCTTCACCCGCTTCGCCGACATCGGCCTCAATGCGGGCAACCCACCCCTCGACGACGTGCGCGTGCGACGGGCGCTTGCCTATGCGACGAACAAGGCCGAGCTGATCAGGAAAATCACACACGGCGTCAACATCCCCGCCGACAGCGACCAGCCGCCATTTTTGTGGGCGCACGATAACAACGTCACTCGCTACGACTTTAATCCGCGGCGTGCCGCGGCGCTTCTCGACGAAGCGGGGTGGCGCGTCGGGCCCGACGGCGTCCGGCAGAAGAACGGCAAGACGCTCTCGCTTCTGATGACCGGCTATAGCGGTTCGGCGACGGTTGACGCGGTCCAAGAAGTGATCCAGCGTGAATGGAAGGACGTCGGCGTCGAGATCGAGATCAAGAATTATCCCACGGACCTGCTCTATGCGCCCGCCGCCGAGCACGGCATCGAGCAATCGGGCAGGTTTGACGCGATCTATGAGAGTTGGGGCAACGGCTCAGATCCTGACGACACCGTGCTCTTCGGCTGCGACCGCGTGCCGCCGAACGGCTGGAACGTCTATCATTTCTGCAGCCCCAAGCTCGACGCCGCGGAACGGATCGCGCTCTCTGAGAACGATCAATCCAAACGCACGGCGGCATACGCGACCGTGCAAGAAGTGCTCACCGACCAAGTGCCGGTCATCTTCTTATGGTTCGAACGTTACATAACAGTCACAAACTCGGACCTGAAGAATTTCAAGCCCTCGCACGTCGGGACGCAGTGGTGGAATGCGTGGGAATGGTCGATCTGAGCGCTAGTTATCGCACTGATGGAGCGGATTCGACGGCGTGGGCGTGGGCGACGGCACGGGGACATTGAACGCAAACGAATCGAAGCTCGCTGCACCCTTCGCGCGGATGTGCTTGCGCGTGATCTCGGCCGACTGCGATTCCACGATGCTATATCCGTAGACGATGCCGTAGTATTGCTGCAGTGTGACGTGGTCGCCGGCGTCGTGGTAGTACCAATCGAATCGCTGGAGCTGGCCGTCGGTGCGCCCGACGGTCACGTCGACGCTCGAGACCTCGCCGCGGATCTTCGGCTCCATGTGCAGCACGTATGCCTCGGGCAGCGCGGTCACCGAGATGTTGTAGCAGTGCTGCCACTTGTGCGCGGAAAATACCGTGCCCTCGACCTTCGTGATGCCCTTCAAGTAAGCGGGCGTGTGCGGGAAGTCGACCGACGTGAATCCGCTGTCGGCATAATACTCGGTTCCATCGAGCACGGGATGCAGCCACGGAAAGTTCAATTGTCGCAAGTCGAGCCGGACATGCGCTTGATACGACGCGAGGCCGACATTGCGATGCGTGATCAGGGTGATGATCCCTGCGATCTGGAGCGCGCTAGGCGCAGCGTTCGGCGAAGGAGAAGAGGAAGACGTTGCGCCCGCCGACGCGGCGGCGCCGAGCACGACGGCCGCAGCGACCACCGACAGACTTTTTGCGAAACGAGATTGCAGCACGGCGAGCTTTCCTTCGACCGGTACGACGATGAGCGCCCCCTTCCGGCTTGATGGCCGTGCGCCTTTCATCGCAGAGGGTCGCCGGCGATTTCTCGTATCTTTCAGGATATGATGAACGATCGGCCGCTGCTTCGTATGATGGTGT
>DATBOZ010000112.1:0-3261 GCA_036561585.1 Candidatus Eremiobacteraceae bacterium
CACGCTTTGCGCTGGCAATCCGGCGCGCCAATTCTGCGTTGCGGCCAGCAAAAAGTACGATGACATCGATCGCACCGCGAAGTTCTCGCGCGCGACGCACGCCAGGCGGCAATTTCCCGAGCGTCGCGGCAAATCCGGATGGCGCAGCGACGATCGCAATCCGCTGACCTGCCTTGATGCCAAGCTTTTCGACGAGCAGGCGCTCCGAATACCCCGCGCGTTCAGCCAATGAGCAGCGCCTCGAGCGAGTGCAGATCTGAAGGCGAATCGACATCGCGAAATGCGCGGGGATTGCGTGCCGTCACAAAGCGCAAGCGTCGCGTCTGCGTCCGGGCGTAAACCTTCGCGCCTACATCGCCTTTCAGTCGCGCCAATGCGCCATAGTCATGCCTCGGAAAGAGGACCGGAGCGCCCCAGGTCTTGCCGGCGCGTAAGGCTACGATCGGTGGCCGGCTCGAAGGCCGACCATAAAGATCGGCACTACAGAGGTCGGCACTACAGTGAAGCAAGGCGTCGATGTCGTGACTCGAGACAAACGGCTGATCCGCCAGCATGAAGACGCACGCGTCGGATTCCGCGGAGAATCTCAATCCGGTTCGGATGGATGCCGCGATGCCTTCGCGCCAATGCTCGTTGTGCACGATCGCACAACGGCGCGTATCGGTGCAATCCATGAAGGCGTCCGCGTCGTCACCGAGCACCAGCACACACGAGAGCACCCGCGACGCGCAGGCGGCGTCGATCGCGCGCTGTATCAATGGCCGGCCGGAAAATGGCGCGAGCAATTTGCGCCCGCCAAAGCGAGAACCCGATCCGGCCGCGAGCAGCACCGCGGTCGTCGACCTGCCAAAACCGATAGCGTCGGCCCTCACGGCAACAAGCCGTAGACATCCAGCTCGGTCTGCGTGCCGACGTAGACTCTCGATGCGGCAACGGTCGGCACCGAGAATTTCGTCCCTTCGCCGGCGCGATCGCGGCCGCCGGCTTGTGTGCTGTCGTAGAGTTCTTTCGACACATCGTCCGCTCTGAACGCGTACAGCACCGCCGGCGGACCGCCCATTGGACGGCCGCTCACCGCTATTGCCCACACGATGCCGTCGGCGGCGCCGTTTGACGAAATCGATACGGTCGAGCCCGGATAGTTGAATTGCACCGGACTGACAGCAACGGCGCGATACGACAGCTTACCACCCAAAACCGCATACTGGCGGAGATTGTCGCCGACGCCTGCGTAGTAGACGAAGCCGTTGAAGTATGACGGGCTGCTATAGTAGCCGCCCGGATTTGCGATGATGGTCTGCACGATCTGATCGTTGTTGTCCGGATCGAAGTGGCCCATCGCATCGCGATCGACCAGGAAGATCTTGCCTTCTTTACCTGCGCCGATGATTTCGTGCCGGTGGGCTCCGGGTTGGTCCGGCAATAACGTCACGCCGCCGGACGCCAAATCCATATCCGCGTTGCTCAGTTTTTTCCAATTGAATTCCGTGAAGTAGTCGATGGCATCAAGCCGATCGTGGCCGGCGTGGACTTTCACCATCGACATGCCGAGATCGATCCCACGCTTGTCGGCGTCGAACGTGCCGTTACCCGTCATGAAGTAGAGGTTGTCCATCGCATCGACGGCCGGCGCCGCGCCCCCGCCCCAGATCGCCCCTAGATTTCCGGTCGGCGTCACGCAATACACCGATCTCAGCACCAACGAATCCGCATCGAATCCGAGCATCCATCCTCGATCGTCGTCGTTGGATGCGAACGATGCGTAGACTATGCCCCGATCCAGCACAAGCCCCGAGCGCGACATCGCCGGCTTGCCATTGAATCGTGCGGCCGGAAAGCCGGGCGCGCTGGCCGCGATCTCGCGCGGACTGCCGGGGCGCTCGCGGCCGGTGACGATGTCGAGCGCGTGGATTCGCTGCATATACTCGCCGTGTTCGACGGTTTTCGCGACCACGTACAACGTTTGACGCTCGAGGTCGACGACCGGCGTCGCGGTGATGCCGTGTTCGGGAGTGAGGATGGTGACGTCGCACTCGGGCTGCTGATCGGACGTGCACGGCATCGTGGTGATGCCGTGCGCGGGATCGATGAAACTACGGTGCCACAGCGGTGCGGCGGGATCGCCCCCAGCGTCGAACGCGTAGATCGAATCGTGTTCGGTCGCGACGTAGACCACGTCATGCATACCCGAACCCGGAATTGAGACGGCGGGTACGAAGAGCGGCTGCGCGTAGACGATGCCGTCGACGCGGCGCGAAAATAACTTGCCGAACGTCCTGACGTTGACGTTGCGTGGCGTTAAGCTGAGCTCGAAAAGATTCTGGCCGGTCCGTGCATTGTCGTTGTGCCACGTCAGCACACCCGGAAATGCCGGCGCCGGCATGCCTGCGGCCGGCAAAGCCGCGAACATCATCGCACTTCCGAGCATGAATGCGCAAAGTTTATTGCCGTTCATCGAGCACCTCCACCATCGCGTCATGCACGAGTCCATTCGTCGCGAGCAATTCGCCGCCATCCAATGCAAGCGCGTCGCCGCCGTAGTCGCTGACGCGCCCACCGGACTCGGTGACGATCAGCGCGCCCGCCGCGATATCCCACGCATGCAGTCCGGCCTCCCAAAATCCGTCGAACCTTCCCGCGGCCACGTAACAGAGATCCAGCGCGGCGGAGCCGTCGCGCCGTACGGCTTGCCCACGCCGCATGAACTTCTCCATCGTCCGAAGATTCGGGATGTCGCCGTCCAAGGGAAGCGGCGGAAATCCGGTCACCAAGAGCGCGTCGCGGAGATCGCCGACGGGCGACACGGCCAGAGGTGCGCCGTTGCACGTCGCACCGGCGCCTCGCTCGGCGAGATACATTTCATCGGCCATCGGATCGAAGACGGCGCCGGCCAAGAGCAAACCGTCCTTTTCGTATGCGATCGAGACGCAGAAGCAGCGATAACCGTGTGCGAAATTCGTCGTGCCGTCGAGCGGATCGACGATCCAGCGACCAGTGCTCGACCCGCTCGTCGCCCCGCCTTCTTCGCCGAGAAATGCATCGTCCGGAAATCGCTCGGCGATCATCTTCCGGATGAGCGCTTCGCTGCGCGTGTCCGCTTCGGTCACGAGATTAGACCGCACGTCCTTCGCGCGCACCTGCATATGCGTGCCGAGCATTTCGTGCAGCAGCGAACCTGCCGCGCGCGCGACAAGTTCTGCTGCCTGCAATCGTCGATCCATGGCCCGACGCGGGTTCGCATGCGAAGGCAAGATTCCTCAT
>DATBOZ010000113.1:0-4005 GCA_036561585.1 Candidatus Eremiobacteraceae bacterium
TTTCGACTCCCGGACGGACGCGTCGCGCTTTCGGTCGGCGATGTCGCCGGGCACGGACTCCCGGCGGCCGTGACGATGGGTGAGGTGCGCCAGGCGTTTCGCATCGCCGCCCTCGCCGAACGCGAACCCGATGCGGTGTTATCGCTCGCCGACCGGTTGCTGCTCTTGCGGGATGACGCCGTGACCGTCACTGCGATCTTCGCCATCTATGATCCGCGCGAACGGCTCTTCCGGTACGCGACCGCCGGGCATCCGCCGCCGGTCCTCGCGACGCGCGCGGCCACGTTCGTCTTGCCGCATGACGGCCTTCCGCTTGGCATCCAGACCGGTTGCGAGCGCCGCTGTTGGGACTTCACCCTGGCTCCTGGTTCCCTTGTCGTGCTGTACACGGACGGCTTGATCGAGAACAACCGCGATATCGTCTATGGCGAAAACCGGCTGCTCGAGTCGGTCAACGACGCCGAGTGCCACGCTAGCGAGAACGCCGCGGAATTCATCAATCGCCATGTCCTCGGGGACCGGCGCGCTTCCGATGACGTCGCGATCGTCACGTTGCGCATCGCCGACCGCCTGTCGGATGACTTACGTCTCCGCTACTCCGCCACCCCGATGGCCGCGGGATTGATGCGCGCACAACTCCGCCGCTTTGTCGCCGAGCACGGCATCGCTGAAGAAACCGGATTTTCGCTCATCATGGCGATCGGCGAAGCGATGAGCAATGTCATCGAGCACGCCTATCCGCCGAACTGCGGCACGGTGGACATCCATGTGTGGCGAGATGGCTCGACGATTCGCGCATCGGTCGCTGACGGCGGACAGTGGCGCGCGCCGAGACAGGACGGAAAGGGTCGCGGCATCGAGATCATCAAGGCGGTCACGTCGCACATGAGCGTCCAATTGTCGCAATCGGGAACGACGGTTTCGGTTCAGATCGCCGAGGGATAAGTGGTCAGCCCCCTACGAGCGCGTGCATGACGCGTCCGTCGCCGTCTGCCATGCGCCGTTCGACTCGACTTCCTGCAGGTCGCGGGTCGTGTCCGGCGTCGGATGCGTGAACGTGTCGCGGATCTTCGATGTCGTTCCGCCACCCGTGTTCGAACCGGTGAAGACCTTGCCGTCCGTCGATGTCTCGCTGCTCACACTGCCGTAGGCATCGATCGTGTTTATCCAATAGATCTTTGCCTCGTCGACATAGCCGGTGTAATAGTCGGACGCGTAGTCGCTCGCCGAGACGTGGGAATGGATCGCGTTGCCGGGGACCATCGTATACGTCACGACGCCCTGCTCGCTCCTGGCCGGCTGGTCCTGACTCGCCGCTAGTTTGACGGTGCAACTCCACGTGCCGATCAGAAACTGCATCGCGGACATGTTTCCGGTGAGTGCCGATTGCGGGGGCGGCATGTCGGCCGCTGCCGGTAAGAAGATCAGCATGGCCATCGCGCAGGCAACCGCTGCCGTAAAGGAAGTCTGTCTCATCATATATCTCCTTTGGAACGCCCGTTGTTTGGCGGCGCAACAGAGGCCCCCTTTGCACGGATGATGCATCCGGCGGACACTCTCGTACGTAGAACGAAGCAGATGTGCGATCAAGGAGCCAATCGATGAACAGAGCGCTTTTCCTCGCCGGCGTCGCCGGATTAGCCGGTGCCGCGTGTGCGTTTCGAGATCCGACACGCGCCGCGCAGTCGCCGGAAGCGTACACGGTGACGCACTCGGACGCTCAGTGGCACGCGTTGCTCACGGCCGATCAATACGAGATTTTGCGCAACGGCGGTACCGAGCCGGCGTTTTCGAGCCCGCTCGACCGTGAATTCGGTAAAGGTACCTACGACTGCGCCGGCTGCGCGCTCGCTCTCTATTCGTCGAAAACGAAATTCGACAGCGGAACGGGATGGCCGAGTTTTTACGATCATCTGCCGAACGCCGTCCGGACGAATTCCGACAACACGCTGGGGATGGAGCGCACCGAAGTGCACTGCCGGCGTTGCGGCAGTCACTTAGGTCATGTCTTTGACGATGGTCCTCCGCCGACCGGCCTGCGCTATTGCATGAACGGGTTGGCGCTGACGTTTGTCCGCGCCCATAGCTAGCGCGCGCCCGTAGCTAACGCGCGCGTCCGAATCCCATCGCGCTCGCGATCAGCACGAGCACGAGCACGCAGGCGCAGATGATCGCAAAGCGCCCGCCGGCGCTTTGCCAATTGGCGCTCAAGAGTCCGATCACCGTGTCGACCACCCCGGGCGCCGGCGTCGGACTTGCGTAGACGACCGGTGGAGGCGATGGCGCCGGATGGGCGATGATGCCGTCGGCGATCGCGTTCACCGCGGTCATCACGGCGCCGTTCGTGTCGCCGCCCGCGATGCCGTACCCAAGGTTCTGACTGATCGTCGGCCAGTCGCTCCGGATTCCAATGCTCGCGTCCTCGAATCGGATCGCCGTCGAACCGCTTTGCTCGACGAGAATAGCGGCACCCAGTGCGCAGTGATTGCCGAAGCCGAGTGCGGTATCGAGCGCGAACTTTGCGGGGTTATCGCCGGCTGCGACGACCGTGATCACAACGATGCACGCGCCGGTGCGGGCGATGAGGTCTGCGTTGCGCCGTTGGATCCCCGAGAACGTATCCGCGCGAAGCACATTGAGATCGTCGCGTACGTAGGTATCGCACGCGCCCGGTCTTGGCGCGAACGCGGCGATGAAGGCGATAAACGTGGCGGCGACTGCCCGGCCCGTCACGGCGCGATCGCCATCAACGCGTCGGCGAACCGTTGCGGCGCGTGAGCATCGAGGGAAAGGAAGAGCGTCGGTTCGATGAGTTCGAATTCCATGATGACCGGCCTGCCCGACCCGTCGGGTATGACGTCGACACGCGCGTACAGCCAGGGCGACTCCAGCGTTGCGATCGCGAGTTCTGCCGCCTCGCGCTCTGCGCGCGATGCGACGACCGGCTTCTCGCCCGCATCGCCCGCGTTTGCCAGCGGCTGGAACGCCACTTTGCTTGCAGCGTGCGAGTATGCGCCGCCGATGTGGACGAGCGCGCGCTCGCCGTATGATGAGACCGCCGGCATGAACGGCTGCACCATCGCGCCGCCGCGCGCCACGAGCGCGTCGAGGTGCGTCTGTGCGCCGTCGTCGTCCGGGGCGGTCATGCGAACGCCCTCCGTGGCCAGACCGACGATCGGCTTGACCACCGCCTGCTCCCAGCCACGATCGCTCATCAAGCGGCGAAGGTCGCACGATTCGCCCCGCTCGATCCACGCAGTCGGCACCACCGGCACGCCGCGCCGTTCGAGATCTTTCATATAGGTCTTCACCGAATTGCGCCGCACCAGCGACGGCGGATTCCAAATGGATGTCACTGCCGCGACGCGATCGACCCACGCCAAGAACGCATCGTGATGGAGATGGTAATCCCACGTCGACCGTATGACGACGGTCCCCGCGGAAGCCCAGTCGACTGCGTCATCGCTCCACACCTGGGCGCCGACCGAAGCGCCGCGGTGCTCGAGCTCCGTGACCGCAAGGCGATCGTCGGGATCGAGACCCGGCAAGTCGGCGTACGTGACGAACGTGAAATCGGGCATGGTTTATGATGTTGACCTGCACTGTGGGGCCGACCTTTATGGTCGGCCAATTTTTTGGTGTAGTAGGGCGAGCGTCGCTCGCCCTACTACATTGATTGGGGCTAACCAGACCTGTGGACTTATCCACTCGGTGGGACCGCGCATGGACCACCTAATCTGGAATCTTGCCGGCGGACACAATGCAGCGGGGTGCTATAATGTGTGGATGAGCGACGCGCCTGTACTGGTATTCGTGTACGGCACGCTGATGCGCGGCTGCTCGCTCCATCATTTCTTGAGCGACGGACGATTTGACGGAGAAGCAGTCGCGGACGGACGGCTCATCTCGCTTGGGGAGTATCCCGCGCTTATCGATGGTGCCGGCAGGATTCGCGGAGAGCTTTACACCTTCAGCGACTTACCGGCTGCGCTCGACGTGCTCGAT
>DATBOZ010000114.1:0-4916 GCA_036561585.1 Candidatus Eremiobacteraceae bacterium
AACGGACAGCGACGTTGAACCGCGGATCGTTGCGAAGGGAATCGAAGTCGGGATCGGTGAGAATGCGGTCGATCTCATCGAGCCCGGGCCAGCCGGACGCCATGTAGGTCTGAAGCGTACGCATCGCCGCGCATCGTTTTCCCATCGCGACGTCGGCCGAGGCAGTCGCGAGGGCATCGACTTGATTCGGTGTGCGAACCTGTTCGATACCTTGGAAATCGGCTAGCGCGGCCCGCATATCGCCGTGCCTTGCCTCAATGCGGAGGCGCAACGCGAGCGCCGCCGGCTCGTTTGGATAGAGCGCGAGCAGGACGTTTGAAAGTTGCAGCGCCTGCGGATCGAGTCCCCGCATGAGATACGAGCGCGCCAGCCAGTACCGCGTGAATCCCGGATGATTGCCGAGACCGACCGCTTGCGAAAGAATCGCGCTCGCCTGCACGTACTCGTGGTCCAATACCAGCCACTCGCCATACATGCCAACGGCCGAACCTGAGGTCGGCACGTTTTGGCTGTTGACGCGAAAATCCCGACCCGCCTCCTTGAACGCACCGATGCTCAAGAGGAATTTGCCGCGCCACGCGCGCGGTGACTCCGCAGTCGGATCTGCGGCGACGGCATCGTTGAACAATCGCATAGCCGTAGCCGTTTGATGGTCCTGCACGCTCGCGATGATGCCGAGCGCCGTGAGCGCATTGCTCTCCCTTGCGTTTCGCTGGAGCGCCGCTTCGGCCTCGCTTCGCGCGTTTGCGAAGCGCTCCGCACGCTGGGTCCCCGCGAGCGCGACCGCTTGCTTCGCATCGGTGATCGCAAGGCCGCCGTAGCCCGCGCCGTTGTTTGGATCCAGCGATACGAGATCGCGGTAATATACTGCCGCGCGATCGAGATGGTCGCCGCCTTCACTCGTCAGCAGATAATTGCCGGCGGCGAGGTCGCGATTGAAGAGCGCGAGCGCCGACTGCGACTGCTGAGCACGCACCATGGTGACGAGCAGAAAAATAGCCACGTATGCCCACGAGAATCCGAGCCCGAGGCGCCACCAAGGCGCGGCCGCGGCAGGTGCGACAACGATGCGGTAGCCGCGCTGCGGCACGTTTTCGATCGAGACATTCGGGTCGCGCCGCAACGCCCGGCGCAACACGTACATCTGCTGATGGAGATTCCGGTCTTCGACCGGCGCGTCGTCCCACAATACTTTGCGCATCCGCGCGGCGGAAACGATACCTGCGTCGGCGCGGAGCAGCTCCGCAAGCATGCGCGCGGGAAGCGGCGCAAGCGCAACGATTTCGCTTCCGTCGCTCAGCACAAGGCTGTCCAAATCGAACTTCAGGCGGCCGATGGGCACCATGGTCGGCATCGCCGGGTTTTCGGGGCTTCCGGCGCCTCCCCTCGTCGTCACCAAAGCCTCAGCGGCAACATTTTGAGCGACGATGACATGTTGTTGAGCGACCAACGAACATCCAACAGCTACGATAGATCGTATGAAAATCGTCCTTGGACTGCTGGCCGCAGCAGTGATCGTCCTTTCTTTGCCACCACCCTCCGCGGCGGCGGTGTCCGCACGTGCGACTTTCAAGGCGATTCGGGCTCCCCACCCGCTGGCGCCGGATCCCGCTTTGCGCGACCCAGCGTGGGGCACGGGACAAATCTTGCCGGACGGCTTTTGGAATTTGACGAGACACGCGGCTGCGCAGCTGAACACGCGCATCTTTCTGCTCTACGACGACAAGAATCTTTACGTGGGCTTTCGCGCGGAGCAACCCGGCGTGCCGATCGTCGCCGGGCAAACCACGAACAATATCGGTTTCGGGCTGGACGATTTTGTCGGCGTCGCCGTCGATACGAGCGGCGCCGGCAACCAAGTCTACTACTTCGAAACCACGCCGCGCGCCACCAGATACCAGCAGGCCAGTGAGAACGCGCGCTACGATGCGCGTTGGCAGAGCGCCGCTGAAGTCGACGGTCAAAGCTGGAACGCCGTGCTCGTCATCCCGCTGCAGACGATGCGGCTGCGGCCCGGCCTGCACAAGACCTGGCGCATCAATTTCATCCGTGCGGTGGCCGCGCAGGGCGAACACTTCACGTGGGCTTACAACGGACTGATGGTCGACGGCCCGGTTGGCCAGGCCTGGCCGGTTTTTGGCGACGCGCAGTATTGGCCCGCGATGTCGATCGACGGCGTCGCGGCTGCAGTCGACTCCCTGCGGCCGAAGCCTCGAGCCGAGATCTACTCCCTCGGCAGCGGCGGCTCCGACCGCAATCAATTCGCTCAGGCGAATGGAACGTTCGCAGCGCAACGCGCGCGGTCGTTCGGCATCGATCTTACCGTGCCGATCACAAGCACGATCAACGCCGTCGGCACGGTCGATCCAGATTTCTCAAACGTCGAAATCGATCAACAGACGATTGCGCCGCAAGAGTTCCAGCGCCAATTGCAAGAGTATCGGCCCTTCTTCGCGCAGGGTGCACGATTTTTGAATCCGAGCGCCGTGGGTTTCGGCAGCACGACGAGCCCAAACAACCAGATATTATATACGCCTCGCATCGGGCCGTTCGACTACGGCGCGAAAGTCGAGGGCTCGTTCGGGCTTCAGTCTTTTGGGATGCTCACGTTTCGCGGGTTCGATCAGACGACCGGAAACACGTTCGACGACACCGCCTACGGCTATAAGCACGCGCTGACGGATCGGACGTTTTCGTACTGGGCGGACGGCGTACTCGCGCATCACAGTCTCGCCGGCGACGACACCACGACAAACGTCGGCGTCACGGACAATAACCTGACGTCCGGATTCCAGTGGGGAAGCGATCAGACGTTTGAACTCGGAAGTTGGGTGCCTGATACCGGCGTCGCGCACGCAAGCAACAGCTTCGTCGCGCTGAACAAGCCGAATTGGCTGAGCGCCATCGGATACAACGACGTCTCGCCCAACTATAATCCGATCGACGGTTTGACGTTCAATTCCGACATCCGCGGCATGCAGGGGTTCACGCAGACGAGCGGGTCGACTCGTTGGACCAAGAACTACACGCTTCAGGTCTTGGGCGATCGCTGGTTCGACGAGCCGGGCGCCGTGCACGAAGCGGACGCGCTTGCGTCGCTGTCGGCGACGTTCAACAACGGCTTTTCGATCAACAATCTCGGGCCAAGCATCGGAACCTTGCGGAGCTACGACCTTCCGGCAAACGCCGATTGCAGCGGGCCGATCGTGGGCACGTCGTCGTACACCGGATTTCCCTGTTATCGCAACGGCCGCGACCAGCGCTTCGACTTGTTCACGACTGCATTTGGTTACAAGGACGGCACTCCCAGTCCGGTTGACGTTTCGTTCTCGTCCGGCCCATTCGGCAATAATTACACCCAGCTCTTTTCGACGACGACATCGCGGCCGTTCGGGCGTTACTCAATCGGGCTAGAGTATGATGGAACGTACGAGCGCGCATTGACCACGGGCACGCTCGATTCGCAATGGCTTCGTCGGATCTCACTTGGCGAGTCGCTCGGCCCGGAAGCAAACCTCTCACTATCGGTTCGATCGATCAATGGACTGGGCGGATTCGCGCCGAGCACGGGCACAAACGTCGCACTCGCGTATCACCGGCGATTTGCGAGCGGGAACGAAGTCTACGTCAACTACGGAACCGCGGCCGCGTTCAATACGCTGCACCGGTTCATCGTGAAATACGTGTTCCACACCGGCGGCGATGCGGGCACGTAAGGTCGCGTCTAGTGCGTGCTGTACGCTTCCACCGTATTCAGGTAGCCGAAGTTATTGCTTTGGCCGCCGACGGCATAGAGTATTTTTGCGATGACGGCTTCGCTGAGGCCGTAACGCGCCGTCGGCATCGACGCTTTCGAGGACCATGAATTTGTCGCGGGGTTGTACACCTCGTTCGCGCTCGAGTCGCCGTTGGAACTCTCACCGCCGATCGCGTAGATCTTGTTCTTGATAACGCCCACAGTGGGATACACGCGTGCGGTCGGCATCGACGCCTTCGCCGTCCAGGTATTCGTCGCAGGATTGTACGCCTCTACCGTGCTCAGGGGCCCGGCGGTTCCACCGCCGATCGCATAGAGTATTCCATTGACGACGCCGGCAGCCAAACCGGAACGAGCCGTCGGCATCGGTGCCTTGGTGCTCCAACTGTTCGTCGTAGGATCGTACACTTCGAGCGTGTTCACGGCACCGAGGCCCGTATCGCCGCCGACGGCATACAGCTTTCCGCCGATGACACCGAATCCGAGGCTGTAGCGTGCCGTCGGCATGTGCGCTTTCGAAGTCCAGGTATTGGTCGTCGTGTGATATGCATCGAGGACGTTCGTGGCGCCTTGGCTATAGCCCCCGAAGCAGAAGACCGTGGTGCCGACGACACCCGTTCCGAATGCGTGCCGCGCGATCGGCATCGGTGCCTTCGTGCTCCACGCATTCGTCGCCGGATCGTATTCTTCGACAACCGTCAAGTCGCCGGCATTGTAGCCGCCAATCGCATACAGCTTTCCGCCGACGGCACTGACGCCAGGGAAGACCCGCGAGCTCGGCATCGATGCTTTTGTCGTCCAGGTTCCGGCGGATTGCGGCAACTCTCGTAGCGCATCCGCACCTCCGCTAGGGGGGACGAGCGCCGAATTCGACGAGTTTGAGCATCCGGAGATGCCGGAAACAAACGCACAGATGAGCATCGTGCAAACGATAGACAATCGTCGAGACATCATCCGACTCCCCGCGAATCGCGCTCGCAAATCCGCCGTCAATGGAACTGCGGAGACGCTATATGTGACGCGAGCCGCGCACGCCCCTTGCGCGCGCGGCCTTCATTTCATATGACTCTTAAGCTTTTGTGAACCATCAAGGTTGCATTGGGCCGGTCGGCCCATGCGCGCCGCCGCGCTCTCGGACCAGTGAAGCGACGGCCGTGTC
>DATBOZ010000115.1:0-9019 GCA_036561585.1 Candidatus Eremiobacteraceae bacterium
GGACTGCGATAGAAATTGATGAACGACCGCGCGAAGTACCCTTCGGTCGAGTTGTATCCTACGCGGGGCGCGATGGCGGACTGATGGCGCGCCGCGTCCTGCGACAACGGAAGCACCACGATGCCGAGCGCCGCGACCAAGATCGAGCCGAGGTACAGCGCCGAACTATGCGCGATGACGCGGTCGTGCGGCCGGATTTCGATCTCTTTGCCGGTGACGTGATACGCGACGTGATCGAGCGAACAGGTCGTGATCCAGCCGTGGCGGATGATCGAGCGGCCGTCAGCTTCGACGTCGACCTCTTGACCGCGATAGTAGACGTAGCCGTTGATCGCCGAACCTTGGAACGACACCGCCGACGTCTGGCCGGCGACATCGTACATGGCGAACGAATTCTTGTCGGTATGGAACGCGAGCGACGTCGCGGTCGCCGTATCGCCGTCGGCGCCGACGAAGTGCACGTGGCCGGTCATACGCACGGTCTTGTCCGATGCGGTGTAGACGGCTTGATCGCCGGAGACGTCGACGCTATCGGTGGTCAGATGGACGTGACCTTGCGCGGTCATGTCGCCCTTGGCGTTGCCGGCGATGCGATCGGCGGTGACGCGCACGTCGCCCGGTGCGACGACTGCAGCGCCCGGCGATGCACTTGCCCCAGGCTGTGCGCCAAACGTGGCGCCCGGCTCCGGCGGCGGCGGCCCGCCGCTCAAGTTGGTGTTCGGAAAATCGGATTCGTCCGGCGGTGCGGTCGCGTTGACCGGCGGCGGCGCGGTTGGCGTGGGCATCGCGCTTGCCATCGCGCTCGGACTCGCGACTGGGCTCGCGCTTGCCATCGGGCTCGCACTCGCGATCGGGCTCGCGCTTGCAATCGGGCTCGCAACGGGACTTTGACTTGGCGCCTGCGTGCTCGCGACCGTTGGGACGACCGGGAACGCGAGCAGCACGCAAAGGGTCGCAGCGCACGCCCGGCCTGCTCCGAGCGCGAAATGACGAAGCCTGCAACGGACGGTCAAACGATCGTCCCTATCGCTGATCAGCGCCCATCAGCGCCGGTCTTTGAACAGCAATGAAACGCCGACACCGGCCATGATGCAATTGGGCAGCCACGATCCGACGAACACAGGAATCGCTCCGTTCTTACCGAGCGCGCCGCCGATGGCCATCGCCGCATAGTACAAGAGCACCGCCGCGACTGCGATCAAGGCCCCGACGCCGCGGCCGTACTTGCCGAACATCATGGACAGCGGCACCGCGATGAGGATGCTGATCAGACATGCGACGGGCATCGCGTACTTCTGTTCGAGGATCATCTCCTGATTGCGGGTGTCCTCGCCGCTCGCCTTGAGGTTCTTGATCTCGTCCTTCAGCTGTCGTGAGTTCTCGGCGAACGGCGAGAACGCGCCCGAGTAGAGCACGCTCGAATCGCCGAGCGGGAATTCCATGGTCTTGAATTTGTTCTGCGTCGTCACGAGTCCGTCGGAGCCGTATTTCGTGTACACGCCGTCTTGGAGAATGATCTTGCCGTCTGCTTGCTTGCCGGTCGAGGCTTGCATCGAATCGGGACTCGGGTTGTTGCCGAACGTCTCGATGACGATGTTGTGCATGACGCCAGACGTCGCGTCGATCGAGCCGACGTAGATCATGTGTTGGCCGTCGGGCGTTCGCATGAATTGGTCGGGCTCGATGATCGGCTGTGTCGAATGGTACATGATCTGCCGGAACGTGTCTTCGGCATGCCGGTCGGCGTACGGTGCGAGCGATTCGTTGATGCCGAACGACGTCAGTGAGAGTATGAGGCCGAGCACGTAGCAGGGCAGCGCGATGCGATGGACGCTGATGCCGCTCGTGCGCATTGCGGTGACTTCATTGTCGCCGGCCAGCCGGCCGAAACCGAGGAGCACGGCGCACAAACTCGCAAACGGAAATGCGAGATAGAACAGCGCGGGCAGCTGCAGCACGAGGTAGCGCATGACCAGCAGCGCCGGTGCGCCTTTGTTGATGACGTAGTCGGCCGCCAAGAAGAGCTGGTTGATGAGCAGCAGCAACGTGATGATCGCGAGCGAGAGCGCGAACGGCGACAGCATCTCGGCCACCAAGTAGCGGTCGAGAATCGACATCCGGCTGAGGATCTGCAGGCCGCGCTTCGGCGTTTCGGGCACGCGATAACCGTGGCCGGCAGAAAGCCAATCGAGGCGTTCGCCCGGTTCGGCGGCGTCGACGTCGAGAGGTTGATGGAGCGCGCGCAAATGAGCGGACGACTGTCCGGCGATGCTGCTCTGGCTAGGGGTCACGCGGGCCATTTCTTTGGCCTACCGGCGGGTCCTGGCCGGCGCACTTGCCTCGCGATAGAGCGCCGTGACATTCCGCACGTACGATTGCGTTTCCGCAAATGGCGGCACGCCGCCATATTTATCGACCGCACCCGGCCCGGCATTGTACGCCGCAAGCGCGAGCGTGAGATCGCCGCGGTAGCGCGCGAGCAGATCGTGCAAGTACGCGCAGCCGCCGTCGACATTTTGGGAAGGTTCGAACGCATCGGCGACGCCGTACGTGCTCGCGGTGCCCGGCATCAATTGCATGAGACCCATCGCGCCGGCGCTTGAAATCGCGGACGGATCGCCGCCGGATTCGACGGTGATCACCGCGCGGACGAGTGCGGGTGAAAGTTCGTGGGCGCTGGACGCGATGCGAACGAGGCGGTCCAACTGCGCGGTTGGCATGGAATGCGGTCCGCCGCCGTCCGGAAATAGGCCGTCGCCGCTGCAGCCCGCAAGGGTCGCTGCGCAGACGATGAAAGCGGCTCCGAGCGCGCGACGGAGCGCGCGGGCGGTTCGGTACATCGGTGGTCCCCAGGCAATCCCAATCGGTCGCCCGCGCTCTCGCGGTTTCTACCGTATGAATAGTTATCGGCTAAGGAGGGGTTTCTCGCCACGGCGGGAGCGGCCTGCGGACGGGTACCCGCCCGCAGCTGTTCTCACCCAAGCCTAACGATTGGTGACCCGAGGCTACGTCATATACTAGGCGCGCGTCCGGCGCGGGGCCACCGTTTTGTAGCAGTCCGCGCAGTAGACCGGCTTATCGGCCCGAGGCGAAAACGGCACTTGGGTCGCTGCGCCGCACTGCGTGCATACGGCGTCATACATGGTCCGTTCGCCGGACGCGCCGTTGCCGCGATCGCGCTTGCGCGTTTGCCGGCACGAGACGCAGCGCGTGGGTTCGTGTTGGAAGCCTTTTTGCGCGTAAAACTCTTGTTCGCCCGCGGTGAAGACGTACGTCGCGCTGCAGTCGCGGCAGGTCAACGTCCGGTCCTGGAAGGCCAATTCTTTGACTCCTCGGGGTTTTCACCAAACGAAAATAGAAAACAGCCGCGCGGCCATGGTGGGGGGCTACGGGCGTAGAAAGACTCTAACACTTCCTATATGAAAAATCAACCGGGCAACCGCCGTCCTTGCTAGCTCCGAACCCGTACGAGGGCAAGCATCGCTTGCCCAAGACCTGTAGTAGGGCGAGCATCGCTCGCCCATGCCGTCAAAGAAAGTAGACCCATGAATAGCGCACGTTCGATGTGTCTCGCGTTTGGCGCCGTTGCAGCCTTCGCGATCGCATCCGCCGACAAGAGTTTGGCCGGCACGCCGCCTTCGGTGTCGCCACCGGCAGGGTCGGCGGCCCCCACGTTTTCCCTGGCTCGGGTCGGCGGAGGTTCGATCGATCTGAGCGCGCTGCGCGGTCACGTCGTCGTGGTGAATTTCTTCGCGACGTGGTGCCCGCCGTGTCGTGCGGAGACGCCGGATCTCAACGCCGCAGAGCGCCGCTATTCGCGCGACGGCGTGATCTTCGTCGGCGTCGACGACCGGGAGAGCGCCCAACTCGTCTCCGTGTGGGCGAAGCAGAACAGCGTGAAGTATCGTCTCGCATTGGATGCGGACGGCAAGGTTGAAGAGCGCTACGACGTGCGCGCGATTCCCACCACGTACGTGCTCGATCGCAACGGCATCGTCCGCTATCGTCAAGTCGACCAGCTCGATGCCCCGACGATGACGCTTGCCCTTGATGCAGTGAGCGCGGGCCGGCCGGTTCCCGATTCAAAGACTGCGGTCGCATTTTACGACACCGCCTCATCGGCGGCTGCCGCAATACTTGACCAAACAAAGTCCGGCAAGCTCGACGATGCTATCGCTGCAGGTCAAGCCGCAAGCGACAAACTCGACAAGCTCTCCAACGCGAACGATTCCGCGACCATCGACTACTTCAAGAGCACGCAGTTGCGCGACACCATGAATCTTGCCTGGGCCGATGCCTACGCCGCCCGTGTGGCTGCGACGCCGCAGGGAGCAAATGCGAAGAAGGACGGCACGCAGGCCGCGATGTTGCGCGGGCAAGCGTACCTCGACAACGAGACGTTCGCCGACGCCCTCGCGCAATTCGACGCCGCGATCGCATTGACGCCCGACGATGTCGACGCGTACGGTGGTGCGTACTCCGCCTCGTACGAATTGAAAGACTACGCGAAAGCCGTCGCGTATGCACAGTCCGCTGCGAACGTCGCGCCAAATGATCCGGAGAATTGGCTCACGCTCGCCTCGGCGAACAACGGTGCGAAGAACTATCCGGCGGCGCTGGCAGCGGAAGGCAAAGCGCTCGCACTTGCGAGTGCCACCTATGCGGCGGATCCGACGAAAAAGAAATCGTCATACGAGCTGGGGCGTGTGTGGCTGAAGACCGGTCGCACGTACCTCATGGCCGGCAATGTGGTTGCGGCGCGCGCCGTGCTCGCCGATGCGACCGCGGTCTCGCCGACGTCCATCGTCGGGCAGCAGGCGCAAGAGCAGTACGTCGCGCTCAATCCGATGCCGTGGCGTCTCGCGGTGAGCGGAAACTCGACGACGACGTCCACCACCACGACGCCTGCGAAGCTCTACGTGATGGTGCACAATCCGTCGGCACAGACGCGCACCGTGCATTTCGTCGCGACCGGATTGCCGGCGCACTGGCTGCTCTCGTTCTGCACGGCAAAGGTGTGCGAGCCGTACAAGACCGCCATCACGCTCGCGCCGGGCGCGTCGCAGCGCGTGGAACTTCAGGTTGTGCCATTGGTCGGCGCCGGCGGCGACTGGATGATGAGCGTCTCGACGAACGGATCGACCGCGTCGGTCAAAGTCAACGCCAAAGCAACCCGGGTCGCGGTCACCGTCACCGCTTCGTAGGCGCTGTGGTCTGAACGACTCTGTAGGGCCGACCTTTGTGGTCGGCCTTTTTTTATCCAACGTCACGGTGTCGTGCCGGCCGTTACCGACGGCTCGCAAAGCACTATCCCGGAGAGGACTTAAGGTTCAGGTGACGCCAGCTTTTCCGTGCTAAGCTTTGATGAGTTAGTACCTAAATGCGGTGGATGTCATATGTTTCGTCGATTGAGCATTTGTTCGGCACTGATCACGTTGGGATTCATATCCACAATCACCGGATGTTCGAACGGGTTCGGCGCGACGCCGGCATTGCAATCCGTTGTCACACGCAATCAATCGAAGCCGCTAGCGCTTGGAAGTTGGACCACGAAGGCCGACATGCCGACAGCGCGCATGGACTTCGGCTGTGACGAGATCAATGGCATCGTATACGCGGCCGGTGGCGAGACCGGCTTCAGCCAAGTGAACACGCTTGAGGCGTACGATACAGCGACAAATTCATGGACGACCAAGGCGCCCATGCCGACGCCTCGATCGTATCTAGCGGCGGCCGCCGTCAATGGCACGCTCTACGCGATCGGTGGTTTGGGTAGCACCGGATTCTTAAATACGGTTGAGGCGTACGATCCCGCAACGGACACCTGGTCCACGAAAGCATCGATGTCAACCAAGCGCGCTGAGTTGGCCGTGGCCGCTGTCAATGGGATGATCTATGCACTTGGCGGCGACGGTGTCGGTACCGTTGAGGCATACGATCCCACGACAAACGCGTGGACGCCGAAAGCGCCCATGCCCAAGTTTCGATGGAGACCCGCTGCAGGCGTCGTCAACGGATCACTTTACCTCGTGGGCGGCAGCTATCACGGAGCTCTCAACACGGTCGAAGTGTACGACCCCACGTCGAATACATGGACGACCAAACAGCCAATGCCGACGAAGCGCTCCGGACTGGCAGCCGTCGGCCTTGGAAACAGACTGTATGCCATGGGCGGCGAGAGACTCCCGAACATCTACAGTCGCGTTGACGTCTACAACCCAACAACGGACAGGTGGATTGAAAAAGCGCACATGCCAACCGCTCGCTACGGCTTGTGTGCGGCCGTCGCCAACGGCAGTATCTATGCGATAGGTGGCTGGGATGGAACGTGGCTACATACGGTTGAGGCATTCACGCCGTAGTAGAATGAAACGCGGATTTTTCAATGAAGGGCTTACTTTATTGTCTTCTTCTTGCTCTTGAGTACTTTCGCTCGAGTACGCACAGGCGGCTTCTTCTTCACTTTCGTTTGATTATACGCGATAGCGGCCCGGACGAGATTTTTTAGCGCAGGCTCATTGATCTTGTCACCCTCGAAAAGATCGATCGCTCGCCACCGGTTGCCTTCGAGACCCGCGTTGAAGAGCTTATCAGGATCTGGGAGTCTCGCCCCTTGGGCAAAGGTGACCTTCACCTTTTCTTTGTGAGCATTACCGATCGCGATTATTCCGTCGCGAGACCACACCGGGGTTCCCATCCATTTCCAATCTTCGGTTATCTCCCGGTCTGCTTTAAGAATGCATTTGCGGACGCCGGCGAGCGTTTTGCCGCGCCAGTCTTTGAGTTCTGCGATGAGTGTATCGATACGTTCCGATGGTTTCATTGAATCTCTCTGCTTCGAAAGCTGTGCGCTCACAGCGATGTAGCGCAGGCTAGGCAGCGCGTCCGCGGTGCCTAGCTCTGCATTGCCCCTGCATCTCAGGCGAGCTGCGAGACTTCCCGCTCCAGCGACGCAAAGAACTGCTTCCATCCGGCCTTTGCGCCATTGTACGCCTGCTGCTGATCCGGCCGGAAGCCCGACTGCTCCATGCGCACATGGGTCCCGGTGCTCGAAGGGGTGAGCGTCCACGTGATGACACTTTCGAGACCCATCGCCTCCCACGTGTACGAGAGCGTTTTGTTCGGCTCTACTGCCAGGACCTGACCGTCAACAGCGCCCCAGTCTGCGGTAAATTTGAATCGATGGTCGACGAGCGGCTTGAAATCGTTCTTCATGAGCCACTTCTCGAGAAGTTGTGGCTGCGAAAGCGCGCGCCAGACCTTTTCCGGCGGATACGGCATTTCACGTTCGACCACGACGGTAAGTGTTTCGGTCGTCTTTTGGTTCATGGGTCCATCCCTTTCAGTAGTTGTTCGAGCTGATCGAACCGGCTCTGCCATAACCCGGCCATCTGGCTTGTCCACTCGATCAACGGGGTGAGCGCGCCGACCCGGGCGCTATAGTGCGTCTGGCGGCCTTCATGGCGGTCTTGTACCAGCCCAGCTTGCTTCAAAACGCGAAGGTGCTTTGATACGGCCGGTTGCGAGACCCCGGACTGTAGCGTCAGGGCCGCCACGGTCTGCTCTCCTTCGCGACACAGTCGCTCGAAAATGGCCCGCCGAGTCGGATCGGCCAACGTTTTGAAGAGCATGGGGTAGCTGTTCGGTCGCTGAAATTGATAACCTTCTGGTTATTGATTAAATATTCGCATGCGCAGACATATTTAGTGAAGGCGTATTATGGACGGTATACCATATCTCATTGGTTATGCATAGCGCGATATGTCGCCGGCAGAGCGTGTCCGTGACGACGCGGACGTGCGCCCAGAACTAGACTGCAAGTTTGTACGGCCGTTCGATCGCTCGCCGGTCGAATTCAACGTGCGCCCCACAGATCGCGCCTGTCCCTCATTTCGCTTTACAGTAGGCCGATAAATGGAGTATAGTGGAGCAAAATGGCTCGAGGTGGGGCTTGGTGGCGTTTTCATGAGCGGACTCCCGAAATTTACGGGACGGTTCGAGCACACCCTCGACGACAAGGGGCGCTTGACCATTCCCGCCCGCTTTCGGGCCCGGCTCGGCGATCATTTCGTCCTCACCATCGCGCCGCCTGAAGCATGTCTGGCCATGTATCCGGACGCGACCTGGTCGGAGTTCTGCGCGAAGCTCGAGGCCGCTTCACGTAAGGATAACCGTTACCGCAGTTTCGTCCGCCACCTCTTCGCCAACACCGAAGAGGTCACGCTCGACGCGCAAGGCCGTTTGGTCGTGCCGGCCGCGTTGCGCGACTACGCGTCGGTCGACCGCGACGTCGTGTTGGTCGGCGCGCTGACGCGCATCGAGCTATGGCCAGCGGAAGGCTGGAAGTCGGGCAGCAAACCGCCCGACGGCATGGCCGATTTGATGACGGAGCTTGGCCTCTACTGAACATGCAGCCGTCATGCTCGAGGAGAGCATGGCGCTGCTCTTGCCGGCCGGAGATAGCCGGCAGCCCGTGTTCGTCGACGCGACATTCGGCGCCGGCGGACACACCGAAACGATTCTGCTGCGATCGCGCGGCAGCCGCGTGATCGCGCTCGACGCCGATCCCGCAGCAGTAGCGCGAGCGCAACAACTGGCGAGCCGGTATCCAGGGCGATTGGATGCCGTGCACGCGAACTACGCCCAGCTCGACGAGGCCCTCGACGAGCGCGGCGTGCACGAAGTGGACGGGATCATGTACGACCTCGGACTCTCGTCGCTCCAACTCGCGGATACGAGCCGCGGATTTTCGTTTGCCGGTGACGAGCCGCTCGATATGCGCTTGGATCCCACATCAAACGTACCGACCGCGGCCGATCTCCTCGCGACGATGCCCGAACGCGAACTCGCAGACATGATCGACAGCTACGGCGACGATCGCTTCGCGCGCCGCATCGCGCGGCAGATCGTGTGGCGCCGCGAAAGCAAACCGCTGCACACGACGTCCGACTTGGTCGCGGCCGTCTTGAGCGCGCAGCCGAAAGGCATGCCGCGCGCGCGCCGCGGCATTCATCCGGCC
>DATBOZ010000116.1:0-5757 GCA_036561585.1 Candidatus Eremiobacteraceae bacterium
TCGGCCGCGGTGTACTGCGTGGGTGCGATGATGCGATCGCAACGGTTGGAGAACTCGCGCGACAGCCAAATAAAACGCGACTTCGCAAAGTCGCGCTGTAATGGAAGATAGTGTGTATACTGCGTGAAGAGCGTGTGGTACGTGAATACCAAAGGCGTTTGGCGGCGCTGCGCGAGATACGCGCCCAAACACCCGACGAAGAAGAACGAGTGGCAATGGATGATGTCAAACGGCATGCGCGGCAGCGATGTCAGAAGGCTTGCGGGGAGCGGAAACGCCATCCGCAGCTGCGGGTAAAATGGAAACGAGGTCGAGCGAAAGCGAAAGACGTCGGGATCGTCGTCGTGCGCTTCACTGTGCGCGGGCGCCACCACGATGACGCGATGGCCGCGCCGCCGCAACGCATGCGCGGCACCCACCACCGATGTGACCAGCCCGTTGCGTTCCGGCAAGTACGAATCGGAGAACATGCCGATGGTCAGCGGACCGGTGGCCTGCGCGGTGAGTGCGCGCGCGGTCACGATGCCGGAACGTCCGACAACAGCGTGTAAAGATCGGCAGGCTTCACGCGCGCATTGGGGCGTTCGGGCACGGCGAGCACGCGCACGAGCACGTCGCGCGACGCGTAATGGATGAGCAATTCGTCGCCCGGCTTCACGTGATGCGCAGGTTTCACCGGACGCCCGCCGCACTCGATGCGGCCTGCGTCAAGCGCTTCTTTGGCGGCAGTGCGGCGCTTCGCCAAGCGCGACACCTTAAGAAACTTGTCCAGCCTCATGGTCCTTAGCGCGCTGCCAGAGCGCGTCGAGGTCGTCCAAGCTTCGGCCCGCGAGTGCGGTCGCGCCGCCACCGGCAAAGCGCTCCATCGAAGCGAAGCGTTCGCGGAAGCGCACGTTCGCGCCGCGCAACGCCGCTTCGGCATCGACGCCGAGTCGCCGCGCGAGATTGACGATGCTGAACATCACGTCGCCGAGCTCGTCGCGCACGCGATCGCGGATGCCCTCTTCGACCGCTTCGTGCAGCTCGTCCAACTCCTCGCGAATCTTGTCGACCACTGCCTCGGTCTTCGGCCAATCGAAGCCGACCGTGGCCGCTTTTTCCTGAAGCCGTTGAGAGCCGAGCAGCGATGGTAGACTCTTCGGAATACCGTCGAGCAGCGATTCGCGATGTTTGATCAGCGCTTCTTGCGTCTTGAGCATTTCCCACGACGCCATCTGCTCTTGTGCGGTGGAAATGCGCGCGTCGCCGAATACGCCGGGGTGGCGGCGGATCATCTTGTTCGCAAGCGCGTCGATGACGTCGGCGACGGCGAACTGTCCGCGCTCCGCGGCGATCTGCGAGTGAAACACGATCTGCAGCAGAAGGTCGCCCAGCTCTTCGCAGAGTTTTTTGGGATCGCGCTCGTCGACGGCCTCCACGACTTCGTGCGCTTCCTCGACGAGGTACGGCAACAGCGATTCGTGCGTCTGTTCCATATCCCACGGGCAGCACGTCCGGAGCCGCGACATGATCTCGATGAGTTCTTCCCACGAGTGGTGCAACGCGACCGGCGGCAGCGCCAAAAGCGGTGAGCTCGCGGCTGCCGAGAGGGCCGATCGCGGCACGCCCGGCACGAGCTGAACAGTCACGCCGCGCATTTCGAGAGCGCGCAACAGGTTCGGAAGACCGGGGACGTCGATCATCGGATGGCCGGGGACGCCGAGCACCGCATCGCCTTGTGCGGCGAAGTCCGCGGCCGCGTCGACCGCCTCTGCAACGCCGCGCAGCAGCGACGGACCGTGAAATGGCGGCGCTTGCAGACGTACGCCGCGATCTTTCAGGTGCTGCTCGAGCGCCGGCGAAACCGTACAGAGCGCGACGCGCGGTGCGCGTTCAAGCCGCTCGATCGCACCCAATGTGAGCAGCGACGCGTCGCTGGGACCGAGTCCGACGATGGTCAGCGTGGGCATTGTGTGAAAGGTTGGCAGACCGGCGGCGGCGGCCCTTGTCGTGCCGACCTTTATGGTCGGCCGACGACAAACATCGGCGCTACGAGGGTCGACCGATGATAAACATCGGCACTACACCAAAAAAGAACGAGGCCGACCATAAAGGTCGGCCCCACACTGACCGTCAGCCCAGCAGAGGTTGGTTAGTGGGTGGGTGCGGGGGCCGGCGCGCCGCCGGTCGGCGGGATCGGCTGCGGTGACGGGAACAAACCGGCGAAGCGCGGATCGTTGTAGTCGATCTTCGCTTGCGAGCGCAACTGTTGGATGAGATTGGTCGTTGCGTTCGGTTCTTGCTGTGCTTGAATCGCCGAGACGATCGTCGCCTGCGAATTCGGGATGATCTGCTCCATTTGGATGACGTGCCAGCCGAACGGCGACTGGACGGGCGGGCTGATCTCGCCAACCTTCAACTTGAAGGCCGCGACTTGGAACGGCTCGACCATCTGGCCCGGTCCGAAGGTGGGCAGTTCGCCGCCCTTGAGCTTGGTGGAAGGATCCACCGAGTACTTGCCGGCAAGCGTGGCGAAATTCGCGCCGCTCTTCAGCTGCTTCTCGATGCTGATCGCTTCGGCTTGCGTCTTGACGAGGATGTGACGCACGCGAACTTGGCTGGGCGAATTCATCGTCATCTTGTTGGTCTTGAGATAGGCGTCGATCTGCGATTGGTCGACCTTGATGTTCTTGTCGACTGCGTTCTTGAGCAGCACTTGCTCGCGCACGATATCCTTGGCATCGTCCATCGTGAGGCCTTGCTGCTTGAGCACTGTGTCGAATTGACCGGCGGGGAAATTCGCTTCGATCTTATTCAGCGCGGCGGTGACTTCGGCGTCGCTGGCCTGGACGTTGTTCGCGGACGCGTACTGGTTGATGAGCACCTTGTCGACCATCTGCTGCAGCACTTGCTGACTGGCACGAGTGTTGCCCTCGAGCTTGTTGTCGAAATCGCTTTTGGAGATGGCCGTGCCGTTGACCGTGATGACCGGTTTGCTTGCGGCGCAGCCCGCGGTGACGACCATGCCCGCGGCAAGGGCCGCGACCATCGCGAACTTGGAATACATTAACTACCTCCTAGTAAGTGCCGCAGTATCCCCGTCAAAGGGCGGTCAGGACTTCGCGGACGACACCGAGCAAGCCGTCGCGCGCCTGCGTTGTAGGCGGCAGGTGGATGACAATCGCGCTCTGCGTGAAACGAAAGTTTCCCCGGGTGAGGGCGGTAAGCGCCGGCAGCGCTTGTTCCGACAGTGTAAACCGTCTACCGAGTTCGAGCGTCAATCGTCGCTGTTCGAGTGACAGTTTTTCGACTCCTTTGGCTTGTGCGAGAACGCGCACACGCGAGAGTTCCAAAAGGGCTTCCACTGTGGCCGGCGGGCGTCCGAAGCGGTCGCGCAATTCCTCGCCCAGCGCGTCGATGTCGGCCGTCGATTGCGCTGCGGCGAGCCGCTGGTACAGCGCAATCTTCTGACCGGATCCTTTCACGTAATCCGAAGGGAGGTACGCGCTCACGCGCAGGTCGAGCACCGGCGGCGGCACGCTCTCCACTTGCGGCTGACCACGCCGCTGCTCGATCGCTTCCTGAAGAATCTGGCAATAGGTCTCAAAGCCCACCGCCGCGATGAAGCCGGACTGCCGCGGTCCCAAGAGATTGCCGGCACCGCGGATTTCTAGATCGCGCATCGCCAACTGCAGACCCGAGCCGAGGTGCGAGAATTCGCGGATCGCGTCCAAGCGCGACTGCGCCTCTTCGGACAATTTACGGTGCGGCTGGTGCAAGAAGAACGCGTACGCCTGATGCGCGCTGCGGCCCACGCGTCCGCGTAATTGATAGAGCTGCGCGAGGCCGAAGCGATCGGCGTTGTTCACGACGATCGTGTTGACGTTGGGGATGTCGAGTCCGTTTTCGATAATGGTCGTCGAGACCAAGATGTCGAATTCGCCGTCGACGAATCCCACCATCACGTCTTCGAGTTCGCCCTCTTTCATCTGACCGTGTCCGACGATGATCCGCGCGCGCGGCGCAAGCGCTTGCAACGCGGCGGCGACGCCGTAGATCGTCTCGATGCGATTGTGCACGAAGTACACTTGACCGCCGCGATCGAGTTCGCGCCGCAGCGCTTGGCCCACGACGACGTCGTTCGCCGGCGTCACGACCGTCTTGATCGCGACGCGATTGACCGGCGCGGTTTGGATGAGCGAGAGATCGCGCACGCCCATCATCGACATATGCAGCGTGCGCGGGATCGGCGTCGCAGACAGCGTGAGCACGTCCACCGAACGCCGCATTTCTTTGAGGCGCTCTTTGTGCATGACGCCGAAGCGCTGTTCTTCATCGACGATGACGAGGCCGAGCCGCGCGAAGCCGACGTCACGCTGCAGCAGCCGGTGTGTCCCCACCACGAGATCGACGCTGCCTTCCATCAAACCGGCCAGCGTTTCTTTCTGTTCCTGTTTGGTGCGGAAGCGCGAGAGCAATCCGACCTTCACCGGAAATGCGGCGAGCCGTTCGGTGAACGTGCGGTGATGTTGTGCGGCCAGCACTGTGGTCGGCACGAGCACGGCGACTTGTTTGCGATCCATGATCGCTTTGAACGCTGCGCGGATCGCGACTTCGGTCTTGCCGTAGCCGACATCGCCGCACACCAAGCGGTCCATCGGCCTGGCGCGTTCCATGTCGGCTTTGACGGCGACGATCGCCGCTTGCTGGTCGACCGTCTCATCGTAGGGAAACGATTCTTCAAGCTCGGCCTGCCATGGCGAGTCCGGAGCAAAAGGATGGCCCGGCGCGCTTTCGCGCTCGGCGTACAGGCGGACCAAACCTTCGGCGATGCCGTCGACGGCTTCGCGCACTCGCGAACGCGTCCGTGCCCAATCGCCGCCGCCCATCTTCGAGAGTCTGGGCGCCGCGCCATCGGATGCGATATATTTGCGCACCAAATGCATCTGGTCGATGGGCACGTAGAGCCGGTCCTCGCCCAGATACTTGAGCAGCATGAAGTCGCGCTCGACGTCGTTGACCGTGAGCCGCTCGAGTCCGAGGTATTGACCGATGCCATGATTCGCGTGCACGAAATATTCGCCGGCGCGCAGATCGGCCTCGGTGACCGGCACGCCCTCTTTGGCGGCTTTGAGTTTGTGGCGCCGCGCGGCGTGTCCGAAGAGTTCGGTGTCGCCGAGGACGACCAGACCGAGTCGCTCCATCTGGAATCCCGCGTCGAGCGCTCCATCGGCTACGATAACCTGTCCGAACTTACCATCTCTGTGGGGCTGACGTTCAGTGTGGGGCTGACCTTTATGGTCAGCCTGGCCAACCTGAATGGTTGGCCCCGTCTCCTGGGCTACATTTCCAACCGCAATATCCGCTTCATCAAGCATCTCGCGGATGCGCCGGTGGCCGACGGAGACGATCGCAACGGTCTGGCCCGCCGCCACGCGCTTCTTCACATCTTCGATGAATCGTTCGACGCTGCGGCCATATGCCGGAGCCGGCTCCGCGGGGACGACAATCGTGAGATCTGCATCGCGCACGATGCGTGGTCCGGGAACACCGGCTTGGAAACTTGCAACGGAGCGCGATTCGGTGCGCGCGATGAGTTCGGTCATCTCGATGACGTGCCGTATCTCCGGCTCCGCTGGTTCGGGCTCGCCACTCTCGGTCGCCTCATCGGCCGCGAGGAGCGTGTCGCCGCTTGCTTGTTCGCCGCTCGCGCGGTCGAAAGCCAAGATGTCTTCCGCGCCGTCGATGACCAACGCCGCATCCGGAGCATAGTCGAGG
>DATBOZ010000117.1:0-4015 GCA_036561585.1 Candidatus Eremiobacteraceae bacterium
CGGCTGTCCGCGAGCTTGCGCACGAGGTTGATTTCCATGTTGCCGGTGCCCTTGAACTCTTCGAAGATCACGTCATCCATCTTCGAGCCGGTCTCGATGAGCGCCGTGGCGATGATCGTGAGCGAGCCGCCGTTTTCGATGTTGCGGGCCGCGCCGAAGAATCGTTTCGGCCGGTGCAGCGCGCTCGTGTCCAATCCGCCGGATAGCGTACGGCCGGTGGTCGGCATGACCTGGTTCCAGGCGCGCGCCAAGCGCGTGATGGAATCGAGCAGGATGACGACGTCGTGGCCGAGTTCCACCAAACGCTTGCAGCGCTCGAGGGTGAGCTCTGCGACGCTCGTATGCGAATCGGGATGTTCGTCAAACGTCGACGAGACGACTTCGCCTTCGATCGAGCGGCGCATGTCGGTGACTTCTTCGGGGCGCTCGTCGACGAGCAATGCGAAGAGGTCGATATCGGGGTGGTTCGATGCGATCGCGTTTGCGATCTTCTTCAAGAGTGTGGTCTTGCCGGCTTTCGGCGGCGAGACGATTAGCCCGCGCTGGCCCTTGCCAATGGGGCAGAAGAGATCGAACACCCGCCCGCACATCTCAAGCGACGAAGTCTCCATCTTGAGACGGCTGTCCGGATAGATCGGGATCAGCTTGTCGAAGTTCGCGCGGCCGCGGATGGCCTCGGGATCCTGTCCGTTGACGGCTTCAACCTTGAGAATGCCCTGATATTTTTCGTTGTCTTTGGGTTCGCGGATCTGTCCGGCGACCAGATCGCCGGTCCGTAGCTCAAAGCGCCGGATCTGCGACTGCGAGATGTAGACGTCGTGCGGCCCCGGCCGCATGTTCTCGCGGCGCAGAAAACCGTAACCCTCCTGAAGCATATCGAGCACGCCGATGGCGAAATGCAGGCCGGCGGCCTTGGCTTGTGCTTCGAGAATCGGGAAGATGATCTCGCGCTTCTTGATGCGCGCGATGTCTTTGATATCGAGCAGCTTCGCGTACTCGAGCAGTTCGCCGCGCGTTTTCTCTTCGAGTTGACGCACCGACAGCAACTCGTGGACGGTGCCTTCGAGATCCGTGAACGTGCGCGGCTGATTGTCGTAGCGCTCTTGCTGCTGGCGGTTGGGTTGAAACGCGCGCTGCATTTGGCCGACCATCCGGCCGCCGCCGCGGTCGATGCGATCGCGGTCCCGGTCGAAGCGGCCGTTATTGCCGCGATCTTGGCGTTCGAAGCGCTGGTTACGGTCGTGCCGTTCGGGGCGGTCGTAGCGCTCGAAGCGTTCCGGACGTTCGAAGCGTTCTGGGCGCTCGGCGCGTTCTTGCACGCGCTCGG
Source organism: Candidatus Eremiobacteraceae bacterium (assembly GCA_036561585.1). GTDB lineage: Bacteria > Vulcanimicrobiota > Vulcanimicrobiia > Eremiobacterales > Eremiobacteraceae > JABCYQ01. The sequence goes on from DATBOZ010000117.1 coordinate 1,328, forward strand.
GCGGGCGTTCAGCGCCGCGGTCCGGACCGCGATCGAAGCGCTCTTCGCGTTCGTGCCCGCGGTTGTGTCCGCGTTCGACGCGCTCGAACCGTTCTGGACGGTCGTCGCGAATGATGCGTTCGTCACGCTCGGTGCGTTCGAGCCGTTCTGGGCGATCTGTGCGATCAGCACGCTCGGCGCGGTCAACACGCTCGGCGCGGTCAACGCGGTCGGTGCGGTCGGTGCGGTCAACGCGGTCGGTGCGGTCAACGCGATCGGGCCGATCAACGCGATCGGGCCGGTCAGCGCGTGACGGCCGATCAGGCCGCTCGGGTCGCTCCTCGCGTTCGGGCCTTTCGGCGGGCTCGCTTCGATCGGCTGGCAATTCTATTCGCGCGGACCGCTCGCTGCGGTCGTCGCGCTCTTCGATCTCATCGATGCGCGCGGTGTCGATATGTACGGTTGCGTCATCGGGATCGGCAGAGGCCACGGCGCGAGTGCGGCCGCGGGCGCCGGGACGCGCGCCGCGCGTCGGCTTCGGGGTTGATTCAAAATCGGTATCGTCTTGCACGTTATTTTCTTATTCGGCTGAAGAGGTGTGATGGGATTTTGGGGAGTTCGGCAGCATAGTGGCCGGCATCAGCGGCGCGATTTGCGCGCGCGTGACAAATGAAATAAGTGTCGTTGTCGACGCTCGTGCCTATGAAGGTAGTCGGGTGTGGAAGCGGATGAACTCCATCAAGGGTTCACGCTACTGCTAACTATAACACAGCGTGTCTGCGCCGTCAACGGACGACACAATCGTCCACGCTAGCGTTATCGGCCATTCTTCGCCGATACTGAAGCGCGACGGCGGAACGGCGAGATGCTCGCGCTCGAGGGATCGATAAAGCGTAGCGGCCATTCGGCGGCAGCGCGGATGCCGATGCGCGGGCCAGCCTCGATGTTTCGTACTTGAGCGGCGGGCAGAACGATGCGCAGCAAGCCAGAGCGCATATCCGTTCCATCGCACGACCGATCGATTCCGAGCGCGCGACAGAGATTGCCGGGGCCGCAAGCAAGGGCTGCGTCGGGCGTTCCCGGCGGCCTACGGCGGCGCATTGCATCGATGCCGCGCACCGGCTCGAGGGCTCGTATGAGCACCGCTCCGCCGATGCCCGCTCGCTCCGTGCTGACGTTGACGCAGTAGTGATTTCCGTAGACGAAGTAGACGTACGCGAATCCAGGCCGGCCGAAGATCGCAGCGTTGCGGGGAGTCGGGCCGCGGTAGCCGTGGCACGCCGGGTCGACGAGCGGCAGGTATGCTTCAGTCTCTACGATTCTGCCCACGATCTCTTGGCCTGCGTCGGATTCATTCGCCGGCACGATGCGGCAGAGCGAAGCTCCGATGATCGCCTGTGCCACGGCGGCCGTCGGCAAAGCGAACACGCGCTCCCATTCGGCCATCTCGCTTTCGGATAGGACCGTTAGCCCTTTACGCGCGACCTCAATCGCGCGATTATTGTTCGTACTCACCGTGTCCGCGACGTTCGACGATTTCGACGCCGCGGCTTTTCGCGCTCCCGGAGGTGCCAGCAATGCGCTCACGTGGTTTTACGATCGTCGAAACCATCTTCAGCGTCGTGATCTTGGCGCTGCTCATCATCGTCGTGGGCGACGCGGTGTCGCGCACACTCCACACAGGTTCGCTCGACCTCGGACGCGCAAGCGAATCGCGCGGCGCATCCGGGCTCGAAGCCCGCCTCAATGAAGAGGCGCGCAGCGCCACGTCGGTCTTCGTTCCGGCGCTCGATGTGCTCGGTCAAGATAATTCTTCCACAAATGCGCACGAGGTCGATTACTATCGCAAAGCCTCAAACGGCAGCGATGCATTTGTCGCGTATCGATTCGATCGCGCGTCGGGGACCGTCACGCGTTACGACTATGTCTTCTCCGGCAAGACACCGCAGCCGAGCGACGCCGATCTTGCGGCAATCGATATCGCATCGTTCTTTCCAGAACCGATCGCCATCGGCGCCACCGGCGATATCGTCAACGCCCATTCGATCACGCCGGTTTCAGTCTATTACGGCTCGCTGGAGCACGTCGGCGGTAACGGCGTGGTTTCGCTCGCCATCAGCACGGTTGCTCTGCCTGACGCACCGGCAGTTTCCGACACCATACATCTCGCGGCGAAATCCGCGCCCACCGATCTGGCAGAACTTGTGACCGCCACGCCGCAGCCGAAGGGTCCGGTCGTTGTCGCGTTTATCATCGTTCCGAAATTAATGAAAGGACCGTGGCACGGCGGCGGCCCGGACGGAGATCCAGGTCAAATTCATGGACCGGGACTTCCGGGAACTGCAATGTTTGTAGGAGGCGACGGCGGGCCCGTTAATTGGTTTGAGATTAGTAATATTGAACCCATGCTCGAAAGCGGCTCGTACCGATTTACGGATTTCAACGGATACAAAATTCAGCTAACGATTTCGTGTGACGGCAGCCCGTGCTCACCCTTCTCGCCGAAACCACAATTCATCCCGGGCGGCCCCAAAGGCGTGGTATTTTTCCGCACCACGCAATAGCATTCACAGGACCGAGTCCGCCCGCTACGAAATGGAACGTTCTCCGAGCGTGTTCGCGGTTGCGGCCGCGCCCGGATATCACCCAATCCAGCGAGGAGCAGCCTTAGCAAGAAGAACAGCAGCTAGTCGCTGATAAGGAGTCAGA
>DATBOZ010000118.1:0-10677 GCA_036561585.1 Candidatus Eremiobacteraceae bacterium
CCTGCGCGCTCGCGCGAGAGGCCGCCCGGCCCGAGCGCCGAGAGCCGCCGCTTGTGCGTGAGTTCGGCCAGCGAGTTGGTCTGGTCCATGAACTGCGAGAGCTGGCTCGAACCAAAGAACTCTTTGATGGCCGCCACGACCGGCCGGATGTTGATCAGGACCTGCGGCGTGACCGTCTCCAGGTCTTGCACGGTCATGCGCTCGCGCACGACACGCTCGAGGCGCAGCAAGCCGACGCGGAACTGGTTCTGGAGCAACTCGCCAACGGAACGGATGCGGCGGTTGCCGAGGTGGTCGATGTCGTCGATGGACTGCGAGCCGTTGACGACTTCGATGAGCTGGCGCACGACCGCGATCAGATCTTCGCGCGTCAGGCAGCGCACGGATTTCGACTTGACCTTGCCGTGACTGTCCTTCACGTCTTCGATCTGCGGGGCTTCCACATTCATCTTCGCGAATTGGCGCTCGAGTTTGCGGCTCAGCTTATAACGGCCGACGGCGGCCAGATCGTAGCGCTTCTCGTCGAAGAACGTGTTGCGCAAGAGGGTCTCGGCGTTGTCCGGATTTTCCGGTTCGCCGGGCCGCAGTTTCTTGTAGAGCTCTTTGAGGGCGTCCTCACGAGTCTTGATGTCCTTGTCTTTTTCAAGACAATTCATGATCAAGGCTGGGACCTCGCCCGTGAGCGGATCGGCGAACAGCGCCATCAGCGATTCGTCCGATTCGTACTTCTTGTCCAAGGCGCGCACAAACGTCGTGACCATGATCTTGCGGTTCTTGTCGATCCGCACGCCGATGGTGCCTTCGGTCGTGTCGTTCTTCGTGCCGTTGTCGGTCTCGAACTCGATCCACGCGCCGCGGTTCGGGATGACCGTCGCGCGGTAGATCGGCCGGTTGTTCGTATCCTGATCGCTGGCGAAATAGACGCCCGGCGAGCGGACCAACTGGCTGACGATGACGCGCTCGGCGCCGTTGATGAGGAACGTGCCTTTTTCCGTCATGAGCGGAAAATCGCCCATGAAGATCTCTTGATCGGGGATGCCTTTGATCTCGCCGGATTCGGACGTGATGAGGCGGACGCGCACGCGCAGCGGCGCGCAGAACGTCATGTCGCGTTCGCGGCATTCGTCGACGCTGTATTTCGGCTCGCCGAGGCTATGCTCGCCGAACTCGAGGACCAGATTGCCCGTGAAATCCTTGATGGGCGATATCGACGTGAATGCGTCGCGCAGACCCTCGGTGATGAACCAGTTGAACGAGTCCTTTTGGAGCTCGATCAGGTCCGGGATGTCGAGGGTATGCGGAATCTTTGCAAACGTGAATCGTTCGCGTTTCAGACCTGGGGGACGCAAGTCCATGCTCGCGCTCTCGACCGTCTTGACGACGCCCTTGGTCTCGATGAGCGCTTCGAGCGCGGCGCGCGGATCGGTGAGCCGGGCGAGGCGTGCGATCGGGCGGGGCTGGCGGGCGCGAGCGCGCGCAACAGCACTGCCCTTCTTTTTCGCCGGCGCTTTCGGTTTGGGCGCCTTCGGCGCTTTCGGCGCCTTGGGCACCTTCGGCGTCGCGGTCTTGGCGATGCGTGCAGTTTTCGGTTTGGCTGGAGTTTTCGTCGTATCTTTGGTGGCCATCGTTCCCGGTTTCACCTTGCTTTTGGCTCCGCCCATGCCGCGGGGCGGGAGTTGGCATCAAGTCATCGTGCGCCAAGCGCCTGCTCTAAGGAAGGCCGGTCGCCGCGTTGATCGGTGGACTAACATAGGGCTCGCGTTCGCCTGGTGGCGGTATGGGGGCCGCGAAAGTGAAGCGGACGACGCGCTACTGATGGTCGACGGATTTTACGGCGAGCCGTGTGGCTCAAGCCGACTCCGCCGCCCGGCGCAATCGTCCCACTTTGGCATAGATTCCAATTATAACACAAAACCCGATACAGTCAAGTTGCCGGGATGGCACCTCGAAAGAGCGGTGTTGATGGTCAAAACTGATATGTCGTCGTTTCCCTGATGCTAGGGAGATTCTGCGACGCCGCCTCAATTCCTGGCGAGATTGACGGTCGAACCAGCGCGGCCGGCGATCGCGCTTTCGTACAAACGCAGCGCGGCGTTCAGACTGTTTCTGAGACGGTATTTCGCCTGCACTTTTTGGCGACCCCGGACTCCCATCGCGGCGGCCTCGACCGGATCGGCCAGCACCTTCCTCACCGCGGCCGCCAAAGCTCGCCGGGCGCCGGCCCGGACCAGCAAGCCATCGACTTCGTGTTGCACCAGCTCGCCAATGCCGCCGATATCGTACGCGACCACTGGCCGGGCGTGCGCCATCGCATCGAGACCGATCAGCGGAAACGGGTCCAGCCAATTCGGCGTGATCAATACGGCCGAACTCTCGCTATAGGCCGACGACAGCGCGTTCGCGTGGAGCATCCCGCGCACGTCCAAGTTCGGGAAGCGCTCTTCGGCTTCCAAGAATCGCGGGAGACCCGGGCCGCTGCCCGCGATGACAAAACGCGCGGGCGCGCCGCTCTCATACATCTCGCGCACGAGCCAGAGCACGTCGTCGATGCCCTTTTGCTCAACCAGCCGGCCTGCGAAAAGGACGGTCGCTGAGTCCGGGTACGGTGGAGCGTCCGGCAGGTCCGCAAACGGCGTGAACGACGGCACGATGGTGATGCGCTCGCGGGCGACGCCGTTTGCTTCCAGTATTTTCGCGACGCACGCGCTCGGCGCTGCGATCCTGTCCGAGCGGCTCACCGACGTGAAGAGCCGGCGTCGCGTGGCCAGTGTGCGCAGCGTCCGGATGCGAGGTCCGGCGACGCAGCCGCTGACGACGCTGTTGAGCACGCAGGCTGCGCCCATCGGCAGCCGGCACGGGGTCCCCCAATGCGGCAAGCGGCGATCCCCATTCGGACAATTCGTGCGGTAGTCGTGGCAATGCCACACGAGCGGCCAACGCGCGCGGAGCGCGTCGAAGACCTCCCAATCGAACGCGTTGTGGACGTGGACGACGTCCGGCGAAAATCTGTGCGCCGCGGCAACAACGGCGTGCGCTGCGATCGGATTGCCGGGTTCGTCTTCGCGGGCAAACGGCACGACCGCGACGGCGATCTCCGCCGGCATCGCAGGCGCGTCGGGCGCAACGGTCGCGACGCACATACTGACGTCATGACCAAGGTCGTGAAGACCGATCGCATAGCCGTTGACGAAAGCTTCCGCGCCGCCTTCGCGCGAGAACTGGTCCGCGACCAGGAGTATTCTCATCAGCACGCAACTTCAGGCGCTATGCCGTCATCTCCCGGCATCGTCGCGCACCTCATCATCGGGAACAAATCCGAGCCGTACCTCGAAGCCGCGCTTGCATCGATCGATTCCGTGAGCGACCATCTCGTCGTCAACGATAACTCGGGCGATGCGCTCAGCATACATGCCTCGACGCTCGCGACGTCTGGATTCGCCCGCCGCGGCGCGATCACCATCGTCCGGTCGACCTTCACCGATTTCGCCTCGGCGCGAAACATCTGCCTCGACGCGACGCCGCACAAGTTCCGTGACGGCTGGGCGCTCTTCTTCGATGCCGACGAAATCCACGGTGACGAACTTCGCGCGTGCGCCGCGCTTTTGGCGCACCTTCCCGGAGAAGTGGACGCGGTCGAAGGTTACAGCCGGCACTTCATCGGCTCGTTCGGCTGGTGGCATACCATCGCGCGCCGGCTCTGCTATTTTCGGCTGTCGCCGGACCGCCGCTGGACCGGCGCCGTCCACGAGCGGCTCGTGCCTCGAAGCAAGAGCGTGGTCGTCGCGGATCTGTGGCACCACTACGGCCACGTGACGCCGCCGCGCCGCGAGTGGGAGAAAGGAAGATTGTATCATTCGCTTGGGCAGACGGGCTTTGTGGCCACCGACGATCAAATGCGCGCTGCGTCGCCTGCAGACGTCTGGGGGCACCTAGCGCCGGAAGTCATCCCCTTTCGCGGCGCGCATCCACCGAGCGCACTCGAGACGATTCATAGGCTCTCCAAGCTTTGGGCCGACGCGTTTGCCGACGTCGACCGGCTCTTCTCGCGCCGCCCGGGCGTCGGGCGGTTTCGAAGCTGGGTCCGTCAGATGAATTACAGCCGGTTGCTCGCGATGCGCCGTTTCGAAGCGCGGCTGCGTTCGCAGCGAGGGCTGTGGTGAGATCGGCGGCCGGTTGGTGGCGGCTGTTCACCACCCTGCGCAAAGCCGAACGCACGTTGCCGGAGCCGGGCACGTTCTTCTACCAGGAACTCAAGGACGTGCGCGTCGATCGCCGGCCACGCGAGGAGATCATCGTCGAATTGTGCCGGGGCAAGAACGTTTTGCATTTCGGCTTCACCGACGCACCGCTCACGCGCGAGCGGATCGGCGGCGGCAACCTGCTCCACACCCGCATCAGGGCGGTTGCGAAACGGACCTACGGCGTCGACATCGATGTGGCGGCAATGGCGATCTATCGAGAGATCACCGGCGACGATCGCTTCAGCAGGCTGGATATCGAATCCGATGCCGCGCCCGTACCCGCCATCCAAGAATCGTTCGATCTCATCGTCTTCGGCGAGACGCTCGAACATCTGCGCAATCCCGGACTCGCGCTCGGACGCCTTCGCGTGCTCTGCGCGCAAAATCCAGCCTGCATGTTGTGCACGACGGTTCCGAACGCTTTTTCGACCGTGGGTTTCACCGCCGCCACACGCGGAGTGGAACTCGTGCATCCCGAGCATTACGCGTACTACTCGCCGGTCACACTGCGCAATCTGCTCGCGGCGCATGGATTCACCGAAGTCGAAGTGACCGTATGCCCGTATCAGCCTCGCGGCTTTGCCGTTGCCGGCATCGCCGACGACTGCGTGCTGGCCACCGCGAAGGCCGCCGCAGCCGCACCGGATCGAGGCGCAGTCTCCTCGCCGTAGATCCGGTCTAATCCGAACAACCGCACGATCTCCATCGCCCGTTCGACCTCTAGCGTGCTGACCGACCGCCGCCAGTCATCGAGGACGTCGCCGCCGGCGACCACCGAGCTCACGCCTTCGCCGCGCTTTCCGGTCCGCGCCGTTTGCGACGGCACGGCGAGCGCGCGGCGGATGCGCTTGTCGAGTCCGATGCCGATGTGCTCGCAGATCTTGCCAAGCTCGATCTCGGGTTCGAGGCAGAGCGTCTCATAAAACGTGAGGTGCACGTCATCCGCGTCGCACTGCGCGAGCGGCACGTAGTTCTCCACGCACCACGCGAAGATCTGACGTTCCCATTCGGTTCCTGCTCGCGTCATCTCAGCCACGAACGGCCCGAGGAGATCTTCGACGAGATCGGACTGCGACAGGTATCGATGGTGCAGATCCATATCCCAGCCCAATGCCATCCGCGACCGCGCGACGGCGCACGGATGCCGCATCAGGAGCACGACCGGCATGCTCGGGAAATTGATCCGCGTCCACTTCAGGAACAGATTCACTCGAATGTCTTTGATGAGCCGGCGCGCGACGAAGAGGCGCCGGTTATACGCGTCGACCCAATCGTTGCGGACGCGCCCTGAGAACACGGCTTCGGCGCCGCGAGCGAGTGCTTCCGGCCGATCCGTGGGGCGGATGTACTGGTTCAGCCGAAAAGCCGCGCATTCGGGGACGAGATCCTCGCGGAACGGCTCGAACATCAACCGGAAATCATTGCGGTGATTGATGAGGTGCGCGACCCACGTCGAGCCGGCGCGCCCGCTGCTGGCCAGCAACACGGACGCGCCAGGGTCGTCGTTGCGGTCGACGTAGTGCTTGCACAGGATGTTGCGGATCGCGCCGATCATATCGAGCGCCTTCGGTCAGGAACCGCTCGAATCCGCCGTCACCGGTGCAGCGCGCGATGGTAACCTTGCAGCGTGCGTTCGGCGGATTGACGCCACGTCAAGTCGCGCACGCGCACGTCGAGCGCATCGCCTTTGCGGCGCGGCGGTCGCTGCAATGACTTGCCGACGGCTTTGGCGATCGACTCCGGATCGGCGGGGTCCGCGAATTCGGCGCCGTCACCGAGATACTCCATCTCGCTGCCGCGGTCGCCGGCGACGATCTGCATGCCGCATGCCGCCGCCTCGAGGTTCACGATCGACGCGACTTCGCCCCACGACGGCATCACGTGCACCTTGGTTCGTGCGAACAGCGCGTACACTTCGGCCGGCGACACCTTGTCGAGAATCGTCAAACCCGGACCTGCGAAGCGCCTGACGACGGAAAGGTAGTGCGGATCGTACGCCTCGCCGACAAACGTCAGCGGCTCGGGCGAAGATCGCAGCGCCAATGCGGTGATGGCCTGGTTTTTCATCGACTCGATGCGTCCGGCGCAGAGGAGACCCGTGCGCGCTTCCGCCCAGGGTTGGTTGAGCGCGTGATCGACGGCGTTCGGTACGATCGCGAACGGCACGTTTCGAACGTGCAGACGCAGCCCGTACTCTCGCGCTTCGAGCGCGCTCATCGGAAAAAGCACGCTCGCCGCGCGAAGGACCTCGCGTTGCAGCGCTTCGGCGCGGTCTTGCCGCACGCGCGTGCGCCGGTCCATGAATCGTGCGGTATCGAGTTTCGCAAGCGCCGTCAAGCGCCGCGCGGCATCGTCGGCGGTTCGCGCTTTTTCCATCGTGCGCTCGCAGACCGGCGCGCGGGCAAAGAACTCTCGCCGGCTGATCCAGATCGGCGACAGCGCGACCGGCACACCCGCAGCGCTGCATGCTTCGACCTGTGCAGCGCAGACTTCGGGCTCGAACATGCCGAACACGTGCGCGATATCGAAGCCGCGCGCATCCGGCGTCTTCGTCTCCACCACCGCGACGTCGACGCCGATAAGCCGCAGCGCCGCCGCCGTGTTCGCCGCCTGCAGCACGTCGCCGCCATGCCGCGTTCGCGCATCCGGCCGCAGCACAAAGAGCACCCGAAGGGCGTCTTGGTTCGAACGCTGTTGGCTCACACGTGGCCGCTGCCGGCGCCGACCGCCGATGCGGCATGGAGCCGTGCGTAGACGCCGCCGCTCTCGAGCAACCTCGCGTGCGTTCCCTGCTCGACGACTTGGCCATCGACGATCACGAGGATGGCGGTCGCGCGGCGGATCGTCGACAGGCGGTGCGCGATGATGAACGTCGTCCGGCCCACGAGCAGCCGCTCGAGGGCTTCGTTGATGAGGGATTCGGATTCCACGTCGAGCGACGACGTCGCCTCGTCTAAGATGAGGATGCGCGGCGCGCGCAGTATCGCCCGCGCGATGGAGATGCGTTGGCGTTCTCCGCCTGAAAGGCGCATGCCGCGCGATCCGACGCGCGTCGCGTAGCCGTCCGGAAAGCGGCAGATGAAATCATGCGCATTCGCCTTGCGCGCCGCGTCGTGGACTTCCGCCGTTGTCGCATCGAGACGGCCATAGCGGATGTTCTGTTCGATCGTGTCCGAGAACAGCTGCGGGTCTTGCGGCACGATCGCGATCGCGTCGCGCAAACTCGCGAGGGTCACGTCTTCGATGTTGTGACCGTCGACGGAGATCGAGCCGCCCGATGGCACATAGAAGCGCGGGATGAGATTGACGATCGTCGTCTTGCCGGAACCCGAAGGTCCGACGAGCGCGACGACGTCGCCCGGTGCGACGCGCGCGCTGACGCCCTTGAGCACTTCGGTCTTCCCGTCGTACGAAAAACGCACGTCTGAGAACTCGATCGCGCCGCTGACGTCGCTGAGCGGTACAGCATTTGGACGGTCGCTCGCCTCTACCGGCAAGTCGAGGATTTCGAACGCACGTCGCGCGCCGATCAGCGCTTTGTTCAGGTCGCTGACGTAGTTCGAGATCTGGTTGACCGGATTGCCGGAAACCATGGCCAAGGTGAAAAAGGCGGCCCATTGCTGCATGGTCAGGCGGCCGGTGACGACCTCGTAGAAAGAATAGCCGGCGAGGATCGCGAGTCCGAGGCTGACGATGACGTCGACGACCGGCGTTTGCGTCAGCGCGATCTGCGACATCTTGAGCGACGCGCCGAGATACGCGTCGTTGCTGTTGGAGAAGCGCGCGAACTCGTACGGCTCGCGGCCGAACGCTTTGATCACGCGCATCGAGTCGATCGATTCCTGAAGCACCGAGTTGACATCGGCCACGCGCGCGAGCGACGTGCCCGTCACGCCGCGCAGCACGAGCGAAAAACGCGATACCGCGTACGAGACGAAGGGAGCGACGGCCAAAAGGACGAGCATCAGGCGCCAGTTCACGAAGATCATCGCGATGATCGAGCCGATGAGCGTGAGCACCGCGCCGACGAACTGCGGGCTTGAGTTCACGCCTTGGACCATGAAGTTCACGTCGTTGGAGAAGCGCGACATCAGCTCACCGCCGCGCCACCGGTCGAAGATCTGCAACGGCAGGCTCTCGATCCTGCGGAAAAGCTCGGCGCGCACCCGCGCGACGATTTGCTGGCCCACGGCCGCGATGGTGTACGATCCGGCGTATGTCGCCGCATTCTTGATGAGGTTCAAGACGGCGAAGCCGAGCAACGTCTCAAAGAGCAGGTTGACACTCCTGCCCTGAACGGATGAAACGAGAGACTCGGCGACTTTGAAGTAGGCGATGGTCGCCGCCGAACCCAGCGCCGTGCACAACAGGCCGAGGAGCATTTGCCAAACGTGCGGACGCGCGTAGGCGAGCAGTCGCTTATAGACCATCGATTGCGGCCTGCTTGTCTTAAATTACCTGAAAATCCCCCGTTTTCATCGCCGGCGGCACCGCCCTGAAACAAATCACCGCCGTGCCCGGTACGCCTCTAGTGAACGGACCTGCATTCGACGGAAGCGCGGGTTCGACCAGTACGGAGGATCTGAGATGAGCTGCTATTTTCACCCCGCCGTTCCCACCGCGGTGCTGTGCCGCGAGTGCAATCACGAGATCTGTTCGACCTGCGCCGTCGACTCGATTTGTCCGGGCTGCCGCCTAGGACGTGCGATCGGCGCAAATGCTCCAGGCGCACGAGCGCTGAACGCCGCGCCGGACAGCGCGGGCGCAAACGCCGGCGCGACTTCCCAAGCCACTGCGCCGCCTCCGGGACCCGAGCGCCCGAGAGCTACGGTCACGCAGATCGAGCCGCCGCCGTCACCCGAAGATCGGTTGCTCGCAGCGGTTTGCTATCCGCTGTGGCCGCTCGCGCTGCTCATGCTCTTCATCCGTTCGCATCGCACGGCATTCGTGCGCTTCCACGTGGTGCAGGCATTGGGCGTGAACGCGTTGGGCGTCCTCATCTATCTCGCGTACAACTTCGCAGCCGGTTTGCCCGTCGTCGGCTGGCAGAGCGCGCTGTTCTTGCCGTTCATGATGCCGGCGTGGTTCTTCATCGATCTGTACCTCGCCGTGCGGACCTACGGCGGACACACGCCGCGCGTGCCGATCGCAGCGGACTACGCGGAGAAATACGCGGCGTAAAATCGGTGTGGGGCCGACCATGATGGTCGGCCTTCAATTTCTGTAGTGCCGACCTTCATGGTCGGCCGGCCCGATGATAAACATCGGCACGACAGATGCGGTATCAGTGCGGGCGCGAGCGGTATTCTTGGTAGCGCGCGAGGAATGCGCGCGCGGCGGCGTCGTGTTCCACCACCGGTTGCGCGTATTGATCGGACGGGAAGAATCCGAGCTCGATCTGATGGCGGCGGTCGATCGTCCACGGTGCGAGCGCCGCTGACGTCGGCAATTTGGCGAGCTCCGGCACGTAGCGCCGGACGTACACCGCCTGGGCGTCGAAATACCGCGCCTGCTTTTCCGGATTGTAGATCCGCGGATACGACGCCTGATCGGTTCCGCTTCCCGCAATGCGCTGCCAGTTGCCGTCGCACTGCGCCTCATCCGCTTCGAGCAGTTGGTCCATCCAGAGATCGCGGCCGATACGCCAATCGGCGCCGAGGTCGATGCAAAGAAACGACGCGGCGCAAATCGCGGCGCGTTGATGGACGTGACCTTCGGTGCGAAGCTGGCGCATCGCGGCATCGACCAGCGGATACCCGGTCTTTCCTTGCGCCCAACGCGCGAGCGCGTGCTCGTCGGCGGCGCCGGCAAAGCCGCGCATCTTCTCTTGCAGCTCGACTTCGTGGAGCGACGGTTCGAAGTAGGAGAGTTGGATGTAGAAATCGCGAAGCGCGAGACGCCGCAAGTACACTTCCATCGACATGCGTTCTTCGGCCAGCGTCCACGAGCGCGCCATCCGTTCGGCGACCGCGTGAAAGATCTGACGCGGACCGATGCAGCCGAAACGCAGCGATGGGGCCAACCGCGACGTGCCGCCGCGCCCCGGGTACTCGGCATTTGTCCGATAGTCGCCGGCCGATGCGGTCACGAAGTGCGTGAGTCGATCGATGGCCCACGCTTCGCCGGGTCCTGCAATGCCGAACGACGGCGGGGTCTCCGGCAACGCTCCCGGCTCCGGATCTCTGCCATTGGGCGCGTGCACCGGCGCGAGCGGCGACACCGGCATCGTCTTCCAAGTCTCATAGTATGGCGGAAAAACGCGGTAGCCGTCGCCTGGCGCCTGCTTACGCTCGGCCACCTCGTCGGGTTCGTGCACGCAGTCGGCGCGCTCCGTATGCAATTCGATTCCGGATTTTGCAAGCTCCGCCGCGACCGCCGCTTCCTGCGCGCGTTCGTTGCGCGAATAGCCGCGTGCGCAGATGACGGCGGTTGCGTT
>DATBOZ010000119.1:0-31895 GCA_036561585.1 Candidatus Eremiobacteraceae bacterium
ACCAGCGCGAGATGACCATCTTCTTACGCGTGTAGAATTCCACCGCGTCTCGGCCTTGCAGATGAAGGTCGCCGTAGAACGACCCCTTCCAACCTGAGAACGGATAGAATCCAAACGGCTGCGCAGTGCCGACGTTGATGCCGACCATGCCCGCTTCGACGGTGTCGCGGAAATGGCGTGCCGACCGGCCGCTCGAGGTGAAGATCGCCGACATGTTGCCGTACGGCGATCTGTTCGCCATGGCGATCGCCTCGTCGAGCGTCTTCGCGTACGCCACCGAGAGCACCGGCCCGAAGATCTCGTCGCGCCCTACCGCCATCTCGTGCGTCACACCATCGAGCACGGTCGGGCCGAGAAAAAAACCTGCGCGTTTGACATGGCTGCGGCCGTCGGTGGTCACGCGCGCGCCGTCAGCTGCGCCGCGCGCTATATAGTCGAGCACGCGCGCGCGGTGCTCATCGCGGATCAGCGGGCCGACATCGACCCCATCTTCGTCGCCTGGTCCCACGACGAGTTTGCTTGCCCCTTCGTTGACTACGGCGAGCATCGGTTTTGCGGCCGACCCGATCGCAACGGCGACGCTACCGGCCAAACATCGCTCGCCGGCGTTGCCGAATGCGGAGTTGAGGATCGAAGGCAGCGCCGCGTCGAGATCCGCATCGGGCATCACGAAGAGGTGATTCTTCGCGCCGCCGGCCGATTGGACGCGCTTGCCGGTGCGAGCGGCCTCGCGATAGACGTGCGCCGCAACCGCTTCGGATCCCACGAAGGATACTGCGCCGACCAACGGGTGCGTGATGAGTGCGTTGACGCAGTCGCGTGTACCGTGGACCACGTTGAGCACACCGTCGGGGAAACCACTCTCCAAGAAAAGTTCGGCGAGACGGATCGCGCCGAGCGGCGTCCGCTCCGAGGGCTTGAGGACGAATGCGTTTCCACACACCACCGCGAGCGGAAACATCCACAGCGGGATCATCACCGGAAAATTGAACGGTGTGATGCCGGCGACGACGCCGACGGGATAGCGAAAGCAGTCCTGATCGACGCCGCTGCCCACGTCGCGCAACGTCCGTCCTTGCAAGAGCGTGGTCGCCGCGCAGGCGAAGTCGACCACCTCGATTCCGCGCCGCACTTCGCCGCGCGCTTCGGCGAGCGTCTTGCCGTGATGCCGGGTGATGATGGCGGCGAGCTCCTCAACGTGTGCTTCGAGTTTCGCCTTGAAGGCGAACATCAGCCGCTGGCGCTCCATGACCGAGACGCGGCCCCATTCGCGTTGAGCGTCCGCCGCGGCGCGCACCGCGAGATCCACGTCTTCGGCCCCAAGCAACGGCACGCGCTCGATCTCTTCGCCGGTGGCCGGATTGAAGATGGGCAGCGACTCGCGATCGAGCCGTGCCCATTTCGGTCCGATGAGCGCCGGGATCACGGGCTCGTGCCTTGCGAATCCGATCGTCCGACCCGGCGGGCAAAAGCCGCCAACGCGGAAAGCAGCGCAGTGACCAGCCCTTTGGTCTTTTCGTCGGTGAGATTGCCATCGGCGTCGAATTTCGTGCGCGCCGACGAAACATACAACTGCGGGTCGGTGAGAAACCAAAGATCGCAGCCGGCGGCCAGCTGTCGTAAGTGGAGCTGTGAGCGTACGGTGCCGAATCCGGTCGTCGAAGCGCCCATCATCGCAGTCGGTTTTTCTTCGAGGACGTTGTCGAATCGTGATGCCCAGTCGAGCACGTTTTTGGTCACGGCCGGCATCGAAGCGTTGTATTCGGGTGTGACGATGAGCAATGCGTCGGCCGCGGTGATCGCGTCGACCAAACGCTTGACCGGCGGCAAGGGATTGTTCTCATCGTCGAGATCGGCATTGTATAACGGAACGTCGTCGATGTCGATGACGTGGATCTTCACGTCCGGCGGTGCCAGCGCGACGGCTGCGCGCAACAAGCCGCGATTGTACGACTTGACGCGCAGCGAACCGGCAAACGCCGCCACGCGCATGATGCCGTCCGTCATTCGTGGCCGCCGATCACCGGAACGCCGTCGGTCACCGGATCGGGCGGCGTTCGCCGGTCGGTGGTGGCCCAGTGATACAGCCCGTGTAGGCTGAGCGCGTCGTCGACGTGATGGATGGCGGTGGTGTTGCTCGCCACCAGTTCGGCAAGACCGCCGGTCGCGACGACTTTAGGCCGGCCGCCGAGTTCCGCCGCGATCTTTGCGATGAGAAATTCTGCCTGACCCACGAATCCATAGATGATGCCGGACTGCAGCGCTTCGACGGTATCGGTGCCGAGCGCGGAACGCGGCCGCACGAGCGGCACGCTCATGAGTTTCGCGGCGCGTGCGACGAGCGCATCGACCGAGATCTCGATTCCCGGCGCGATCGCGGTGCCCACGAATGCGCCGTCTTTGTCGACGCCCGAGAACGTCGTCGCCGTGCCGAAGCCGACGACGATGACCGGTGCGCCGTACTTCTTCACGGCCGCGAGCGCGTTTGCGATGAGGTCGGCGCCGAGCTCCGCCGGACGTTGCGTGCGCACGGGCATCAGCGTTTGACGAGCCGCCGAGATGAATTCCGTCCGGCAATTGAAGTACCGCTGCGACATGCCGGTCACGGCACGGTAGAGATGCGGCACGACGTTCGCCGCAGCGACGCGCGCGATCGACGCCGGCGCCACGCCGCGCACGCGCAGCATCCCGTCCACGAGTGCTGCAAGCTCGTCGCCGGTTTGGCGCCGGTTGGTGACCGAACGCCAGGTGTGGACGAGCGTACCGGCGGCGGGGCCGGTATCTTCGAACAAACCGAACTTGATGTTGGTGTTGCCGATGTCGACTGCCAGCAGCAAGATTAGCCGCCCGACCGGATGCTGGCGGCGCGATCCAAGATCGAAGCCGCGACCGCAGCTTTCGACGCGCGAGGAACGGCTTGTTCACCGCCCTGCCAAAGGATCAGCACTTCGTTCTCCGGACCTGCGAACGCTCCACCGCCGTTGCGGCCGATGCGGTTGACGACGATGCAGTCCAACTTCTTGCGTTCGAGCTTGTCGCGCCCATTGGCGCGCAGCTCTTCCGTCTCGGCTGCAAAGCCGACGACCAAACACCCCGGCGGCCGGCGAGCCGCGACGTCGGCGATGATGTCGGGGTTGCGCTCGAGCGCCATCGCGAGCGCGGCGCCGTCTTTCTTGACTTTGGACGCTGCCACGACCGCGGGCCGAAAATCCGACACTGCTGCGGCGCCGATGAACATCGTCGCGCCGGCAAGATGTTCGAGCGCGGCCGCGTGCATCTCACGCGCGCTGACGACGGGCACGACGGAGACCTCGGCCGGCGCGACGAGTTCGCTGGGCCCGCTGATCAACGTCACGTGCGCGCCGCGCCTTCGCGCTTCGTCGGCGAGCGCGAAGCCCATGCGGCCCGACGACGGATTTGAGAGATAGCGCGCCGGGTCTGCGAACTCGCGCGTTGGACCGGCGGTGATGACGACACGCTCGGCCGCCATGCTTCGTCCGCGCGCGAGCGTGCGCACAGCTGCGGCGACGATATCGTCTTCGTCGGCAAGCCGGCCGTCGCCGGTCTCGCCACACGCGAGAAATCCTGATCCCGGCGAGACGAACTCGAAGCCTCGCGCGGCGAGCGTCGCGATGTTCGCTCGCGTCGCCGGCGCGTCGAGCATCGCGGTGTTCATCGCGGGCGCGATCAGCACCGGATTGCGCGTCGCGAGCACGCACGTCGTCAGCAGATTGTCGGCAATGCCGTGCGCGATTTTCGCGAGCGTATTCGCGGTCGCGTTGAGCACGAGGAACAGTTCGCTCTTGCGCACCAGCGTGATATGCGCCACCTGCCACGCACTGCCGGCGTCGAACATCTCGGTATGCACGTCGTTGCCCGAAACCGCCTGAAACGTGAGGGGCGTGACGAAACGGCATGCCGCGTCGGTCATGATCACGTGGACGTCCGCGCCGGCTTGGCGCAACGTGCTGACAACGCCGGCGCACTTGTACGCCGCGATGCCGCCGCAGACGCCGACGAGAACGGTGCGTCCGGCGAGGTCCGGCAGCGCGGAGGTTGAAGAATATTTCATGGGAGTGGGTTCGCTTGCTTAGTCGCCCCTGCGATGCCGCCCTGCCCGAACGTAATCACCAAGCTGTTTCTCTCGTCACGCTGGGGTGCGGACGGCCACGTTGTCGATCAACCTCGTCGCGCCGCAGAATGCTGCGCCGACCACAAGCAGATCGGACGACGCGGGTGCGGTGACGAGCGGCACGAACGCGCGCGGCTCGACGACCGCGATGTAATCGGGGCGCAGCGGCAAGAGCACGCCGATCGCGTCGGCAGTCAACGTTGCGACATCGGCGTTGCCTGCAACGAGCGATTGCGCGACGCCGTGCAATGCGAGCGAAAGTCTTGCCGCGTCGCGCCGCTGCTGCGTGTCCAGGTAGGCATTGCGCGATGACAGCGCGAGACCGTCAGCTTCGCGCACGATCGGACAGGCGACGATCTGGATCGGCAGATCGAAGTCCGCCGTCAGCTGCCGGATGACCGCGAGCTGTTGCGCATCTTTCTGGCCGAAATACGCCCGGTGCGGCGTGACGAGATTGAAGAGCTTGAGCACGACGGTTGCGACGCCGCGGAAGTGACCGGGTCTGCGCTCGCCTTCCAACGCCGCCGCGAGCGGTCCCGGATCGACCGACGTTTGCGCGCCGGGCGGATACATCACATCGTCGGACGGCGCAAATAAGACGTCGACGCCGAGGCGTTCGAGCATCGCGGCGTCGGCATCGAACGTGCGCGGGTACGACGTGAGGTCTTCGTTGGGACCGAATTGCATCGGATTGACGTAGACCGATGCGACGACCGATGCACATTCCGCCCGCGCCCGCGCGACGAGCGAACCATGACCGGCATGCAGTGCGCCCATCGTCGGCACGAAGCCGAGCGAAGCCGAGAGCTCGGCGCGCGCGAAACGAAGGTCGGCGACGGAACGGACGACGCGCACGGATATTAGGGTATCGCGGGATTCTTGGCCGGCGCGCTTGCACTCGCTTGCGCATCCGAGGGCGGCACCGCGACTTCGTGCTCCTTTTCCGGAAACTTCAGCGAACGGACGTCGTCGACGTACGATCGGACTGCGGCGAGGCCCTCGTCGTAGAGCTTCGCGTAGCGCTTGGCGTGGCGCGGCAAATAGCCGGTCGAGAGGCCCAGCACGTCATTGATGACGCTGACCTGGCCGTCGCAGCCAGGCCCCGCGCCAATCCCAATCGTCGCGCCCCGTATGGCGGCGCTGACTCTTGCCGCCAGTTCGCTTGGCACACACTCGAGGACGATCGCGAAACACCCGGCACGGTCCAGCGCTTGCGCTTGCGCGAACAAATGGTCGGCCGAATCGGCGGTCTTGCCCTGCGCGCGGAAGCCGCCAAACGCATGGACCGACTGCGGCGTGAGACCGAGGTGCCCCATCACCGGGATGCCGTTGCTCACGAGACGCACGACCAATTCGATGTCGTGCCCGCCTTCGATCTTGACGGCGTGCGCGATGCTCTCTTTGAGAAATCTGCCGGCGTTGCGCAGCGCCTCATCGTGTCCGGCTTGAAACGAGAGAAACGGCATATCCGCGATGACGAATGCGCCCTTTGCACCGCGCGTGACCGCGCGCGTGTGGTAGAGCATTTCGTCCATCGTGGCCGGCAGTGTCGTGTCGTGCCCGGCAAAAACCATCGCGGCCGAATCGCCGACGAGGATCGCATCGGCGCCGGCGGCATGCACCATCGCTGCGACGAGTGCGTCGTATGCCGTGATCACGGCGATTTTCTCGCCGCGTTTTTTCTTTTCGAAAAATGTGTTGACGGTGACCGGCATGTTTTCGTTTATGCTTTCTTGGACGGGGTGAGTTCGAGGACACGCAACATCGTGCGGCCTACGACGAATGGCTGGCCTAGTGAGATGATCATCGGTTTGGCGATCGGAAATCCGTCCACGAACGTGCCGTTACGGCTCTCGAGATCGGTGAGGATGAGCCCGTCGGACGTGACGCGAACCTCGGCGTGTCTGCGCGAAGCGGCGCGGTCGGTCGACAGCTCTGCGCCCACGGCCTTGCCGTCTCGGCCAATGGTGATGTCCCGGGAAAACGCCCACCGTTTGCCGTCGAGAGGGCCGTTCATCGCTTCGAGTTCGTACATGAGAACGCTCGATTTCGTGGGTTTTGCGGCGCCCTCCCGCGTGGGTATGAGCTAGGCCGGCGACCATAGCTTTGGCCGTTTTGGCCCGACCGGGACCTGTGAACCTAATTTTACCGTCCGGTCCGGCCGACACTAAATGTAAGAAGGCGGCACCGTGCATGCCGGAGCTGAAAAAAGTTGTGGAAGACCCGAGCGTGAGCCAGGTTCACGATTCCGATTTGCTCGACATCGACCCGGACGCGCTTCGGGAGGCCGAGCGAGTCTTCGCGCAGGGCATCTTGGACACGATGCCCGGCAAACTCGTCGCCCGCGCCGCGTACGAAGAGACGCGCGTCGTCCTCACGATGACCGACGGCAGCGAGTATTACTTCTACGGCTTCATGGGTGAGGCGCACGAGTAGCGACCAGGCAGGTCTCTGTAGTGCCGACCTTTACGGTCGGCCAAAAAAAATAAAAAACCCGCACTCTGCGGGCTTTTTTATTTCCTGCGGTCGATGTTGAAGGTTTACGCCCGACGCTGCGCATCGTGGGTTTCGACGAAACCCGCGATCGCCGCGCGATCCCCTTGCTCGATGGACGTGAAGGCTATGCCGTGGTGGAACTTGTGCTCGTTGCGCGCGAAAAAGCTCAACACAACACGGCCTTTGGCTTGGACCGTGCGCTCTGTGCCGGGAAGGTGGAACTTGAGGCCCACGTTTGCGCGCGCCGGCAAGTCGTAGGACGCGACGAGCCGCATGCCGCCGGCTCCGAGATCGAAGACCGAACCGTCGTGCGGTTTTGGTTCGCCGTCCACGGAGAATTCAACGGGCAAAGAAACGGCCACTCGGACGTACTGACGCCGACTTAACTCACCGTCCATATATTCAAGTATTCTCGCACAGGCGTTCGGCGCCTGCCATAGCCCCGCCACTCTTGCCCCGATTCCGCGCACGGGTGATATCGGCCACGATATGCACGCCGGCGCGGCGCACGCGCTAGAAATGAGCCCGGGCACGAATGGAAAGCACATCATCTATCAGCGCTCTTCCTACGTATCCAGCCATGCTCGACCGTGGATTTGAAGGCCCGGCACAGGATCCGGATTTGCAATCGGATACAGACGTTTTCACGCAGCCGGTGGCGAGGAGGCCAATCCACCCCCAGAGCGGCTGCGCGGATGACGACAACGGAGCGATCGCGGCATTCAAGCCGGACCCGGACGAGCGCACTCGCAGTTCCACTCGCCCGTTGTAGCGCCGGCTGTTGTAGTGCCGACCTTCATGGTCGGCCGGCCGCTATGAACTCGGCGTCACGCACGCTCCACGGAACTCGCCGCGCTCATCGCGGCGAGAACACCGTGCGCTGCATCCAGTCCACCTTGAAGATAGACTTCGAACGGCTCCCGGATCGGAGCATCGCAGGAAAGTTCGAGTGTCGAACCCGCCACGAACGCACCATCGGCCATCAAGACGGGCTCGGCATACCCAGGGACCGCACCGGGTTCCGGCGTTGCGCGCGAGTTCACGGGGAGCATCCGCTGCAGGCCGGCTGCGAACGCTTTGAGCTTCTCCAACGATCCGAGTCTGATCGCTTGGATGATATCCGTGCGCGGCGCACCGCAAGCCGGTTCGGTGCGATACCCCAATCCGGTGAAAAGCGCAGCGGCGAAGTCCATCGTCTTCAAGCTCTCCGCGACGGCCCGCGGTGCGCGATGCAACCCGGCAAAAAACCAGCGGTTCGTATCTAACGTCGGTCCGATCGCCGCGCCCAAGCCCGGCGCAAAGATGCGCTCTGCTACACGCTCGACAAGTTCGGCCCGGCCGGCGATGTACGCACCGCTCACCGCCATGCCGCCTCCTGGATTCTTGATCAGCGAACCGACCACGACGTCGGCGTCGACTGCACAGGGTTCGTCGAGCTCCACGAATTCGCCGTAGCAATTGTCCACCACGACCACTGCGTGCGGCGAGCGTTCCCGCACCGCTCGAACGATGTCGCCGATCGCCGCGATGTCGAGAGACGGCCGCGGCGCGTATCCGCGCGATCGCTGCACGAAGACGACGTCGGGCACGCGGTCGAGCGCAGCGGCGACATCGTGTTCGGCCGGTGTCGGGCCCTCAGTCCACGGCACTTCGTCGTATTTCATGCCGCGCTCGACGAGGCTGCGCGGATGATCCACCAACGCCATGCGCAATGTGTCGTATGGCCGGCCCGTCACAGAACAAAGACGGCCGCCGGCGTCGAGCAGAGTCGAGAGCGCGGCGACAATCGCCTGCGTGCCGCTGGTCAACTGCAAGCGCGCGAGCGCGGCGTCAGCCCCCATCAGCCGGGCGATCAACGCTTCGTACGCCTCCCGGCCGCGATCGTGGTAACCGTATCCGGTAGTTCCCGCGAGGTGGCCTTCGTGGAGGCCCACATCCTGAAACGCACGGATCACTTTCGCCGAGAGCTCGAAAGCGCGCGCATCGCGCTCGCGCCACGCTGGGAGCGCGGCCTCGAGTGCGGCTTCGGCCGCCTCAAGCACGCCCGGGGTAAAGCTGAAATGTGCGGCCGCCGCTCGCAGCCGGTCACGCATCGTGTGGGCCTTCTACCAGATGCTCGGGGTGACGTTCGACGTCAAGTTCGTGTTCGCGAAGCGCTGCGGCGCTCTTCACCAGCGCTTCAGCCTCTTCGGGTGCGCGACTGATCTCTTTTTCGAATGCGCGTACGAACGGGGCGTAGATCGCGGCACCCAACGCGATGTTGACCACCACGAGCACGACCGCGCGCCAGTCGCGCCCGGTGATGATCCAGGCACCGATCACCGCCGGAAGCAGATTGACCGGTGGAACCCAAAACACCGTCCGGTCGACCAATCCAAGCGACATCGCGACGTACGTGATCGTCGCAAGCAGCAACGGTACGCCGACGAATGGCAACGCGAAGGTCGGATTCATGACGAGCGGCACGCCGAAGATAAGCGGCTCGTTGACGTTCGCGAACGACGGCAGTAGCGATGCGAGCGCGAGTTTGCGCAACCTCGCGATGCGCGACCGTAGCAATAAAAAGGCGAGCGGCAGCGTCGCGCCGCTGCCGCCGGGAAAGAAGAACGTGGCAAGCGCGATGGTGACGATATGCGGCGGCGCTTGGTGGGCGATGTACGCCTGACTGTTCTGGTCGAGCGCGTGCAGATAGATCGGCGTGACGATGGCCGACAAGAACGCGGGACCGTGCACGCCGGCACACCAGAGCAGCGTTTGTAACGTCACGACGACGAGCAATCCGGGAAGCGTGTCGCCGACTGCGACGAGCGGCCTGATGAGCGGCAACAGGAGCCCGCCGAGACTTATCCCTGCGGCGGCCAACCCACCGAACACAGCCACCGTCGCGACCCCAGCCGCGGCGATGCCTGCAATCGCCGGCAACGTCCGGCACGCGACCCGCAGCGCTTCGCCGGTGAGCATCGCGACGATCAGGCCTAAGAAGATGCTCGTCGACGAGATCTGCGCGATCGCGAGCCACGGATGGGCGCGCGAGTCCGTCGGCAGCGAGAGGTAAAATGCGATGAGGCTGAATGCGACCGCCGCGACGCGATTGTATCGAAACGTGCGCGCGAGCCGCTCGGCGAGGAACCCCGCCAGAGCAAGGCCCATGACGCCGAATCCGACGTGATAGGCGGCAAAGAACCGGCTGGCCGGATCGGGTTCCGGCCGATAGAAATATGCGGCGACGCTGACGATGACGAGCGCCGCAAACGCAGGCCCGATCGCCTCTCGCATGGCGGCCATGTGCGGCTCTTCGGCGGCGCGACGCAACGCGGGAAAAAAGCGCAGTTCGAGCGCAGCGATCGTCCGCTCGAACCCGCTGTGCGGAGCGTGCTGCAATAGCGGCCGCCCTTACGACGCGCCGGACGTCGAAGCAGCCGTTCTGGCGCGGCGCCGCGCCGCGGCCTGCTCGACAAACGCGCGGAAGATTCGACGGCTCGGCTCATCGCGTCCGACGAGCTCTTCCGGGTGCCACTGGACCGCGACGAAAAACGGATGGCCGTCATCGGCTTCGATGCCTTCGATCGTGCCGTCGCGCGCGCGTGCGACGACGCGAAGTCCGTGCGCGACGCGGCGTAGGGCTTGATGATGCATCGAGTTCGTCTCGATGGAGACGCCGTCGACGATCTCGGCGAGTTTCGAGTTGGTGTGGATGTCGACCGGATGGGTCGTTTCTTGGCGGCCGTGATCCGGGGTCTGCTGGTGCTTGACGACCTGATGGTTCGGCGCTGCGTAAAGGTCTTCGATATCTTCGTACAACGTACCGCCGAACGCGACGTTGACGACTTGACAGCCGCGGCAGATCGCGAGCGTGGGAATTTGCGCTCGTTTGGCGTAGCGCGCTGCTTCGAGCTCGAGCAGATCGCGGTCGGCCGACGATTCCTCGACCGAGGGATGTGGAGTGCCGCCGTATTCATCCGGGGGCAAGTCGAGTCCGCCGGGGAGCAAGAGCCCGTCGTAGCCCTCGATGATCGCCGGTATCTGATCTGGTGTGAAGGTGCCGTAGACGAGGGTCGGCTCGCCACCGGCTTGCTCGACGGCTTTGCGATAGGTAGCCCAGTGGTCGCGCACCGACACTTCATCGACACCGACGGTGATCGCGATCTTCGGCTTCATCGAATGGCTGTTTCAACTCCCTTCGGGGCCGACCTTTGTAGCCAGCCATGTCGTCGGTTGTAGGGGCCGACCTTTACGGTCGGCCCGGCGAGCATCGCTCGCCCAGACAAAACGAACGGCCGACCATAAGGGTCGGCCCCACATTGGAAAATCGACGGGTTGTTCAGAGCTTGCGGATGACGGCGGTGACTTTGCCGAGAATCTTGGCCTTCGTGGTGTACACCGGCTCCATGAATTTGTTCTCGGGCTGGAGACGCACGCGGTTGCCTTCCAAATAGAAGGTCTTCAATGTTGCTTCCCAGTCGCCGCCTTGCGAATCGTCGGGGTACGCGACAACGATGTCGCCATTGTTCGCGACGGGCTGCGGGTTGACCACGACGAGATCGCCATCGAGGATGGCGGCGTCCACCATGGAGTCGCCTTTGACGCGCAGCATAAATGAGCCGGAATTCTTCACAAGCGTTACCGGCACGGTGAATCGCTCTTCGATGTTTTGGATGGCGTCGTAGTTCCAGCCCGCCGCCACGCGGCCGACGACCGGCAATGACAGCGTCTCTTCGTGCGATTCATTGCCCGAAACGAGCGCTCGCGGCTTGGTGGGGTCGCGCTTGATGAGGCCCTTTTTCTCGAGGGTGCGCAGGTGGCACTGCACCGTGCTGCTCGAAGAAAGACCGACGCGCTCGCCGATCTCGCGAACGGACGGCGGATATCCGTGCTCGCGACGAAAATCTCGAATCGTGTCAAGGATGGACTGTTGGCGCGGCGTCGTCTTACGATCCACTGCGTTTACCGCCTTTTACCGAATCATCATCGCCGAAGGCAATTGAAGTGACGATACTGTACGGCGGTCGAAAGCTCGGCCGTCGCGCACTCAGCATCGTATCATAGGGGCTCAAAAATTGCAAACGTTTGTTCGAAAAATTCTTGACACCGACCTTACCCGGCGTTAAGATGATGACGTCAAACATATGTTCGAAGTCCCGCAGGAGAGGACGACCTCTATGCTACGAAACTACCGCACCTCGCGGACCACGCTGATTCCGTTCATCCAGGTGCTCTCGCTTGTCCTCGTGTTTGCCTTGCCCGTCGTTTGGGGTGCACGCGTCTACACGTCCACGCCATCCCGCTACGATCGCGTCGAAGTCCATACCGGCGATACCGTTTGGAGCATCGTCGCTAAGCGTGCGGTCCCAGGAAGCGACGTCGCTGAAGCCGCCTACACCGTCGCTCAGGTCAATCACCTCGCAGCGCAGAGCAGGCTTCAACCGGGTCAGATCCTCTTGGTGCCTCGCTAGTCATCGAAAAGGTTCCAAGCGGCGGGCAGCAGCTCGCCGCTTTTTTTATGAGATCATCGTTTGACCGAGCCCGAAGGCCTGTGTTATCCTACTGAGGTGCCTTTTTACGACGGCAGAGCGGCTTGCGCGACGCAGGCTGCGACCGTGCGCGAATTCGGAAGGAGACTACCACACCGTGGCACTCAATAGGGATCGCAAGACTGCGGTCATCGATAAACATCAGCGCAAAAAAGACGATACCGGTTCACCTGAAGTGCAAATAGCGCTTTTGACCGAGTCGATCAACGAGCTGACCGATCACTTCAAGATTCACAAGAAGGACCACGCGAGTCGCCGCGGGCTCCTCAAGAAGGTCGGCAAACGCCGCAGTCTGCTGCGCTATCTCGAAAAAAGCGATCTCGAACGATATCGCGCGATCGTCGCAAAATTAGGATTACGCCACTAGCTACTAACCAATTGTCGTGCGTGCGCGCCTGCCTCTTATGGCACTGGCGCGCTTTGCACGTCCAGGGATGTTCGACTAGCCTTAAGAACATCGGATAGTCGAAAAATCAAGATTAAATCAATAAGAATCTAGGAGGAACCCCCTTTTGCCAGAGTCCGTCAGCATGGAGCTGGGCGGGCGCACGCTCACCATCGAAACCGGTGAACTTGCGCGCCAGGCCAGCGGCTCCGCATTTGTTCGCTATGGCGACACCTGTATTCTCGCGGCAGCGACCGCAAGCGCAAATCCCCGCGAAGGCATCGATTTCTTCCCCCTCACGTGCGACTATGAAGAGCGCATGTATGCCGCTGGAAAGATCCCGGGCGGCTTCATCAAGCGCGAGGGGCGCCCGTCCGAAAAGGCCACGCTCACCGCGCGGCTGATCGACCGGCCGATCCGTCCGCTTTTCCCTGAAGGTTTCCGTAACGACATCCACATCATTTGCACGGTGCTCTCGGTCGACCCTGAAGTTGATCCGGATGTGGTTGCGATGATCGGCGCGGGCGCCGCGCTCGCAGTCTCGGACATCCCGTTCGAGCACAACGTTTCTGCGGTGCGAGTCGGCATCGTCGACGGCCAATACGTCGTCAACCCAGCGAAGACGTCGCTCGAATCGAGCACGCTCGATATGATCGTGGCTGGAACCGCGGACGCGGTGATGATGGTCGAAGGCGGCGCGAAGGAAATTTCCGAAGAGCAGCTCCTCGGCGCGGTCGCGTTCGGACACGAGCGTATCAAAGATCTCGTGCGGCTCATCAACGACCTTGCTCGCGCCGCCGGTAAACCAAAGCGCAAGTTCAAGTTATTCGTGCCGTCGCCGTCGATGCATCGTTTTGTCGACGACGCGTTCGGATCCGACATCGCGCGCGCGATGCGCGTCACGGGCAAAGCCGATCGACAGCGCGCATTCGAGCAGATCACACGCGATGAAGCCAAGCGGCGCATCGTCGGTCATCCGCTCGAATCGGAACTTCGTCCGTGTCTCGAAGACCCGAAAAATCAGGAATTCGACAAGTGCGTCAAGGCGCGCGAGGAAGACGAGCTGCGCACGATGGTCGTCGACGAGGGCATCCGGCCCGACGGCCGGCGCCTCGACGAGATCCGCAACATCACGTGTCGCACAACCGTGGTACCTCGAACGCACGGTTCGGGACTTTTCACGCGCGGCGAAACCCAGATCTTCACGGCCGCCACGCTCGGTTCGATCTCGGACGAGCAGCGCATCGACGGGCTCGGCCCGCAGACATTCAAACGCTACATGCACCACTACAACTTCCCGCCGTTCTCGGTCGGCGAGACCCGGCCGATGCGCGGCCCAGGCCGGCGCGAGATCGGTCACGGCCATCTGGCCGAGCGTGCGCTCGTGCCGCTCTTGCCGCCTCCGGACCAATTCCCATACACGCTCCGGCTCGTTTCGGAGACGTTTGAGAGCAACGGTTCGTCTTCGATGGGCTCGGTGTGCGCGAGCACGCTGGCGCTGATGGACGCGGGAGTGCCGCTTCCCAAACACGTGGGCGGGATCGCGATGGGCCTCATCCTCAAAGACGGCCGCCCCGGCATTTTGTCCGACATCCAGGGCCTTGAAGACGCTCTTGGTGAGATGGACTTCAAGGTGGCGGGTACCGTCGACGGCATCACCGCCGTGCAGATGGACATCAAGGTGCAGGGCATCACGATCGACATCATGCGCAAAGCGATGGAGCAAGCGCGCGATGGCCGGCTGTTCATCATCGGCAAACTGCGCGAGACGATGCCTGGACCGCGGCGCGGCCTTTCCGCGTTTGCACCGCGCATGTATGTCTTGGAGATCAATCCCGAGAAGATCAAAGACGTCATCGGGCCAGGCGGCAAGATCATCAACAAGATCGTCGCCGACACCGGCGTCAAGATCGACATCGAAAACGACGGCCGCGTCTTCATCGCGGCGCCGGACGGCGAAAGCGGCGAGAAGGCCAAGAAGATCGTCGAGGATCTCGTGCGCGACGTCGAGATCGGCGCGGTGTACACGGGCGTCGTGAAGCGCATCATGAACTTCGGCGCGTTCGTCCAGATCCTGCCGGGCAAAGAGGGCCTCGTCCACATCTCGCAATTGGCCGCTCATCGCGTCAACCGCGTCGAGGACGAAGTGAATCTCGGTGACACGCTCACCGTCAAGGTGCGCGAGATCGACAGCCAGGGACGCGTCAACCTTTCACGCGTGCTCGCCGGCGACAACTCCAACAACTAAATCTCTGTAGGGCCGACCTTTATGGTCGGCCTTTTTTCTTTTCAATGTGTAGTAGGGTGAGCATCGCTCACCCTACAATTCACCCGCAATGATGACGCGGACGATCACAACGTGCGTGCTGCTCGCACTTTTACCGGCAGCGGTCGCGTCGTGCGTACCAAAAACCCAGCCACCCCCGTGCTGCGCCACGCTTGGCTACAATCGCATCCAGGTGGAATCGGTGCTCGGAAAACCGAGCCCGCCGCAAACGTCGCGGTACCATCCCCTTCCGTCACCACCGCCGGGCGCCGCGATCTACACGACCGAGCACGGTTATCTCACCGTGACGTATTTCGGCATGACGCCCGCCGTCGCGCAGCATATCTCGTTGGATTTTTTCGAAGGTAAGGATCCGACGTCGGGATTCGCGCTGGCCGCGATATACCTGCCGTCGGACGCGCACGATGTCGCACACGCGACCGGGGCGAAGTATCAGATCCGGCTCTTCACGAGCACTGAACTTTCGCGCACGGTCCCGGCGAGCGGCGGCAAGATCTACGTGGAATGCGCCGGCCCGAATCCAAGCCGCGAGTGCGATACGATGGAAATCGGCGCCGGCAACCCGTAGAGTACGCGGGGCATGCAACGCTTGCCCATCATCTCATGTAGTAGGCCAAGCAACGCTTGCCCATATTGAGGGTGAGCGATGCTCACCCTCCTACGGCCAACGCGGCCGACCGTAAAGGTCGGCACTACATCTTACAGCAGGCCGGCGGCGCGTTGCAACGCGGCGAGTGCGATGCGTAGATTTGCTTGGGCGTTGACGTAGTCGGTGCGCGCCGTCGCATCGGCGAGCAAGGCGTCCTCGAGCTCGAGCGAAGTGCCGACGCCAGACTTGAAGCGGATCTGACTGACGCGTAGACTTTCGTCGGCGGCATCCTGCGCCGACTTGTTGGCGCCGACCTGAGCCTGTGCGGCGGTGTAGTTGAAGTACGCCTGCCGCACTTCCAGGTCGATGCCGTTGCTCAGTTGCTTGTAGTTGATCTTCGCCTTTGCGACGTCCGCCGCGGCCTCGGCGACTTTGCCGTGCGTGAGTCCGCCGTCGAAAAGCTTCCAGGTCACCGCCAGCGTTTCAGAAAGCTGCGGCTGCGGCACGTTTTCGAAATTCGGCTTGCTGCTCGCGTCCGAGACTTGCAGGACGATCGCCGGCAGCGTTCCGGCGCGCGCCGCCTTCACGGCTGCGTCCGCGATGTCCACCGCGGCGCGGGCCGCCCCGAGTTCGTTGCGACGGCTCGTCGCGTCGGTTAGAACATCGTCAAGCGCGAACGACGGCGTGGCCGCCGCGAGTGGTTCGGTGGGTTCGATCTGGCTACCGAGGTTGATATTCAGCAGGTTCGCGAGCGCTGCGTTTGCGAGCGACGCGCTCGCGTTCGCCTGGATGTCGCGCACCTGCGCGTTCGCTAGCGCCACCTGTTGCCGCAGCACGTCGGCCTTTGCCAGCGTGCCGGCGGCGAGCCCGTCGTCGGCGGTCTTGAGATTCTGTCGCGCAACCGAAACGGTTTCATCCGCGATCGCGGTGCCGCGCTGCGCCTCGATGAGTTGGAAATACGCGTTGGTGACGTCGCGAATCACCGTTGCGCGCTGCGCGGCGTAATTGCTTTGTGCGGCCGAGAGTCCGGCGGCGGCTTGACCTACCGCAGCCTGGACGGCGCCGCCGCTGTATAAAGCATATTGCAGCGTCGCATCCACGTTATTGAGATACGTCGCCGAGAAGAAGATCTGTTTATTGATCACCTTGCCGCCCGGCCCCGGCGTTTGAAAATTGAAAAACGCCGCGTTCTGCGTGTGCACGAACGAGTATCCGGTGGACAGACTCGGAACGCGGCCCGCACCGGCTTGGATGACGCGCGCTTCTGCAACCCCGACGTCCTGCGCCGACGCTTGATACGAAAGGTTGTTGGCGAGCGCAAGCTGCAGCGCATCGGCGAGCGAGAGCGATGTCTGCGCCGACGCCTGCGATGCCGTTTGGTTCGTGTTTGCTGCGTCCGCCCGAACTGCAGCCCCCGCGAAGAAGAGTGCGCCGCACATCGCGATCGCGGCCGAGTTTCTCGTTACGCGCACGGATTGGCAACCTTTCCTGATGGCCGCCGTCGTCGCGCGCCACCTAGGCGGCGGATACGACTTGCGGCCGAATCGGGTGATACTTGAAGACTCGCGACAAGGCCGTGACTTCGAAGACGCGACGGACCGAAGGATTCGCCGCGATCACGCGAACGTCGCCGCCGCCGTCGCGCACGGCGCGCAGCAGCGCGATCATCGCCGCCAATCCGCCGGAGTCGACCAAGTGCGTCTTGCTGAGGTCGAGCGCGAATCGCTTCGGTTCGCCACCCATCAGCTTCACAAGTCGATTCCTTACAATGCGGCCGGTTGCTGCGTCCAAGTCGCCGTCGACCACTGCGACGGTTTCGTCTGGTTCGATCGATTCAAACGTGCGGATGTCGATGCCCATGATTCTCTCTCCAGGTGTCGTTGCTTTCAGTACTCTGTATACGAGTTAACTGTTTCCACGTATATTGTTAAGTAGTTTATCATATCCTACCTAACAATTAGTGTGGCAACTAAAATCCCACTTATCGGGACGAAAAGAGGCCGCAGCGGGCGCTGCGGCCGGGAGAGAGATCCGTTTGAAGGCTACCGATTAGAGTTTTGCGTTGATCACCGCGTCGATGCCGACGCCGTAGACCCGTTTGAACCCGCGCAAGACGTTGAGATTGTCGACCGGCACGAGCGCTCGCACTTGCCACACGCCGTTGTTCCACTGCGCGGCGAATTCGCCAACGGCCTTGACCTGATCGATCGCGGACGCTGGACCCGTCACTTGCGCCGCGCCGACGTACGTCGCCGATCCGACCGTGACGATGGGCACCACTTTCGTCTTATCGCGATTGCCGACGTTGTTCGCAAGCATCACCGAGTTGATGAATTTATCCAGCGGACCTGCGATGGCTTGCACCGCGAAGACGCCGACCGCGCCCTTCAGCACGCTGTTGAGGATGTTGTCGGCGCGCGCCACCGCGAACGGCGTTGCGACGAGCAGCGATGCCGCAATCGCGGTCGCAAGTATTTTTTGTTTCATCATGCACTCTCACTCCGTTGTGACTACCGCAAAGCGGCATCGGTACTCGGGAAACGTAATCGAACGCCGTTTAAGTTCCCGTAATCGAGGCTTTCGGCGCGCAGCATGAGAACGAGCGAACCCGTGTACGCCAATCTCCGGGAATTCGTCGAGCGTCTGCGACACGACGGCGAGCTGCGCGAAATCTCGGTCCGCGTGGATCCCCATCTCGAAATCGCTGAAATCGCGGACCGCTGCGTCAAGAGCAATGACGGCGGACCGGCGCTGCTATTTTCCGATGTAAAAGGTTCCCGCTTTCCTGTCTTGATAAACGCGTTAGCAACCGAGCGCCGGATGGCTCACGCGCTCGACGTCGAGAACTTGAACGAACTTGAATCCAAGGTCGGCGCCCTGCTCAAATTCGCGCAGCCAGGCGCGATGTCCGACAAATTCGGATTGCTTCTCGGCCTCAAAGATCTCGCAGGGATCTTTCCGAAAACCGTTCGATCTGCAGCTTGCCAAGATGTCGTTCTCGAAGGCGACCAGGTCGATCTTGGGCTGATGCCGGTCATCACGTGCTGGCCGCTCGACGGTGGGCCGTTCATCACGCTTCCGCTCGTCATCACGAAAGATCCAAAGACGGGATCGCAAAACATCGGCGTCTACCGCATGCAGATCTACGATCGCAACACGACCGGCATGCACTGGCAGCGTCACAAGCACGGACGCGAACACCAAGAAGCCGCGGGCAGGGGCGCCCGCATGCCGGTCGCGGTCGCGATCGGCTGCGATCCTACCATGGTGTATGCGGCCACCGCGCCGCTGCCCGCGGGCATCGACGAAACCGTCCTCGCCGGATTCTTGCGCGGTCACGGCGTGCCGATGGTGCAATGCCGGACGGTGGATCTGAAAGTGCCGGCCGAAGCGGAATTCGTGCTCGAAGGCTACGTGGACAACGCTGAACTCCGCCGCGAGGGGCCGTTCGGCGATCATACCGGCGTCTACTCACTCGCTGACGACTATCCGGTGTTTCACGTTACGTGTATGACGCATCGGAGGAATCCCATCTACTGGACGACGATCGTCGGCAAGCCGCCGATGGAAGATGCGTGGCTAGGCAAAGCGACGGAGCGATTTTTCTTACCGCTATTGCGCCAGATGGTGCCGGAGATCGTCGATTACAATCTGCCCGTCGAGGGAGGGTTCCACAATCTTGCAATCGTCGCGATCAAGAAACGCTACCCGGGTCAGGCGAAGAAGGTCATGTACGCGCTGTGGGGACTCGGGCATATGATGATGCTGACGCGCAACATCTTGGTCGTCGACGCCGACGTCGATGTCCAAAATGTGCGCGACGTCGCGTGGGTCGCGCTCAACAACGTCGACGCCGGCCGCGACCTCGTCTTCGCACCCGGACCCGTGGACGTGCTCGACCACGCAGGGCCGCTGCCGCTCCTCGGAACAAAGCTCGGCATCGACGCGACAAGAAAGACCGCCGAAGAAGGCTACGCGCGCGAGTGGCCGCCGGACATCGTCATGTCGGACGAAGTGAAAGAACTCGTGGCGCGCCGCTGGGCCGAATACGGCTTCCCGCGCACGGACAGTCGCTGATCGCTATGCTGCGCGCGTTTCTGCGAGAGATCAAGATCGAACACACGTTGTTCGCGTTGCCGTTTGCATACGTGGGAGCGCTCCTCGCCGGCGGAGGCGTGCCGCCATGGAGCAAAGTCGCGTGGATCACCGTCGCCGTCCTTGGCGGAAGAACCGCGGCGATGGCCGCAAACCGATTGATCGACGCGCGCATGGACGCCAAGAATCCGCGAACCGCGCGTCGCGCGCTGCCGGCCGGTGAACTGAAACCTTCGACGATGGTGTGGGCGATCGCCGCCGGTCTCATCCTCTTGGTGGTCGCCGCGTTCGAGCTCAATCCACTGTGTTTCGCACTCGTGCCGATCGCCGCTGCGGGCGTTGTCGTGTATCCCTACGTCAAGCGCCTGACGTGGGGCGTGCATTTCTTCCTCGGCGCGGTGGACGCGCTCGCGCCGCTCGGCGCTTGGATCGCGATCACGGGCCGGTTCGAAGCCGGCGCCTGGCTGCTCTTTGTCGCGGTGACGATGTGGGTCGCCGGGTTCGACATCCTCTACGCGCTCATGGATCGCGATTTCGACGTCCGCGAGGGCGTCGCATCGATTCCGGCGCGCTTCGGCGAAGGGAGCGGACGGGCGCTGCCGCAAGTATTGCATCTCGGAGTCGTCGCTGCGCTTGCTTGGCTCGGAATCGTGATCGGCGCGCATGGCTGGTATTGGGCGGGCGTCGCCGCAGCCGGGTTGCTCGTCGCCGTCGAGGTCTCGCTCGTGCGTAAAGGCGGCGACGTCTTTTCGCTCAACGCTGCGGTCTTCAATGCGAACATGATTTTTTCGGTCGTCTTCTTCTGCACCACCCTTGCCTCACTGCTCACCGGAGTATCTGCCCATGCCGCTTCCCTTCCGTAAATCGATCGCCGCTGCGGCCCTTGCGGCCGCTGCACTGGTACTGCGATCCTCCGCCCCCGCTGGAGCCGATTTTCCGCCCTATGCGAAGGTTGTGTCGATCGTCATCGTGGCGCCCCTCTCAGGAGCAGACAAGCAGTTCGGCATCGATCTTTCCAATGGCGTCCAAGAAGCGGTCGATGAGACCAACCAGTCGCGCGGCATCGCCGACTACGGTTGGGTGATGCACAGTTTCGACGACCAGAGCGATCCCGGCATCGCGCAGCAGCAGGCGCAATTCGCGCTGGTGGATCCGAGCACGGCGTTCATCATCGGTCATATCGGCGGTCAGGAAACCGCGCTCGCGCTGCCAGTCTACCATCAGGCAGAGGTGCCGGTCATCATCCCGACGTCGCCGTTCGCAGCGCTCACGCAAACCGGCTACGACAACGTTTTCCGGCTCTGTCCGACCGACGTCGCCGAGGGCCGCGATGATGCGCGCTACGCCGACCGCACGCTCGGCGCGAAGCGGATCGCGGTCATCTACGAGCAGAACGACTACGGCGCCGACGCGGGGCAAGGCTTCGTCAATTACACGTCTGCGCGCAATATGACCGAAAAGGATTTTCCGCTCGACGTCGAGTTCAAGAACCTCAAGACGCAAGTCGCCGCCGTGAAGGATTGGGCGCCCGATCTCATCTTTCTCAGCGGCACCGGCGCCGATATGGCGCGCGTCGTGCCGGCGCTGCACACCGCTGGGGTGACGGTGCCGCTGATGACGACGCAAGGTTTTTACAGCGACTCGCTCTTGAAGGCGATGGGCGACAACGCCGAGGGCATCACCGTGAGTTCATGCGTGCCGCCGGTTCAATTCATGCCGACGGTGAACAATTTTGTCTCGCAATTCCAGAGCCACTACGGTCGACTGTCGGCGTATGCGCTCTTCGGCTACGTCGCGGCGCAGATCGCCATTCAATCCACAAAATTCGCCAAATCGACGGACCACCGCATGATCGACCGCGCGCTCTCCACGGGCACGTTTGACACGGTTCTGGGCCAGTTCCAGTTCATGCCGTCCGGCGATGTGCTCGGCGCGGACGTCTACTTCTATCAATACAAGAAAGGCGCGTTCAACTATCTGTCGGCCGCGTATCCGAATCCGCTCATCGTGCACTGATTGACCATGTAGTGCCAACCTTTAAGGTCGGCCTGCTTATTTCAATGTGGGCCGACCTTTATGGTCGGCCTGAATTTTTTGATGCAGTGATTGAGGTCGGCTAGGCGGCACAAGAAAACCGCGGCCGACCATAAAGATCGGCCCCTACACGGAGATCGCGGTTATTGCTTGACGCCGACGATCTTCTTCAGACCGGGGGCGCTGCCGGGGCCGGCTTCGAGGGCTCCGAAGCGGGCTGCGGAGAGCGCGCCGCGCACTGTCGCATCATCGAAGTAGCGGCGGCAGCGCGCGATTTCAAAGATCTTTCCGTCGGTGGGCACCACGTAGTGGCGGATCACTTCCGAATGCGTGTCGGCATCGTACAACCGCTCTTCCAATTGCAGATGCGGCGCGTCGGTGAACAGCGATGACTCCGCCTGCACGAACTGCCATGCACGAACGTCGGCCGGTGCGTTCGCCGCGTCGGCGTACTCGATCACTGCTCTGCCGCCGGGAACGAGCGCACGCTCGATGACTTCGAGGAGGCGGCCGCAGTCGTCGGGTGCGAAATCCGAAAGACCGCCGCATGTGAGGTACGCGCCGTCGTACGCGTCTTCGATGGCAAGATCGCGGACGTCGAGCTCGCGGAAGTCGACGCCGAGTCCTAAGTTCTTCGCCGTTTCGCGTGCGAGCGAAACCGCGCCCGGGCCAATGTCAACGCCGGTCATGCGATATCCACGTAGCGCCATTGCCACAGCGTGTCTGCCGTTACCGGCGCACACGTCGAGAATCCGCGCCTTCGGTTTTGCCTGCAGCAGGGAGATCAGCGAGTCGACTTCGTCGCCTGTCTCATTCATGCCGATGAGCGCGTTCTGATCGGCCCGCCGCACATAGCGTTTGCTGAATTCGGGGTCGCTCCAAGGATAGGTCTTCGCGTCGACCCACGGAGTTGGTCGCTCCTTGCGATCTGCGATCGCGCGGATCAACGCTTCAAGTGGTCCATATTGGTTGCGAACGTCGACGGCCATATTCGTGAGATCTCCCAGCAGCGAGACGGAAGCGCCTAGCGCGATTGCGCGAGCGTGAACCGTTCATCTACTATAAGGGTTCGGCGCATCCGTGTGCGCCCCTCAGGCGCGCCGCGCTCTAATCGTGTGACGCAGCGCACATCGGTCGCGAATGACCGGATTCAGCCCTGTCCGAGCCGCGCGATGAGCGCATCGATGACGCCCGACATCGAGTACTTCTCCGGCACGATCGTGACGGGAATGCCCACGTGACGCGCCTCCTCGGCGGTGACCGGACCGATGCAGACGACGGTCTTGCCCGACAATGCGCTGTTCGCGGCATCGCCGAGGCCCGAGCGCAGACTCCTCACCGCGCTGCCGGACGCGACCACGATGACGTCCGTCTCCCGAATGGCGTCGGCGAGGTCCGCGGGCGGCTCTTCGAGTGTCGTATACGCGGCGACGGTCTCGACGTCGCATCCGGCGCCGGCGAGCATCTCGAGCAACTCCGGCCTTGCATCGAGCGCTTGCACGAGCAGCACGCGCTCGCCGGGTTGTACGGCCGCCGCGAGCGCAACGCCAAGATCGCCGCCGGTATGCGATGCGGGCATCAAATCAACGGGGCGGCCGAACGCGGCGTGAATCGCGCGCGCCGTCGCCGGCCCGACCGCGGCAAGCTTTGCAGTCACCGCTTGCGGCCGATCCACATAGCGAACGAACGCGCTCACCCCTTGCACGCTGGCGAACGCGAGCCAATCGAACTTCGTGCGTGCGGTGGCCGCGAGTGCGCGTTCGTCGGGCGGTGCACCGATCCTGATCAGCGGGAGTTCGCGGACGTCTGCGCCGAGTTCGCGCAGCCGGTTGCTGGCTTCGTGTCCGGCCGCCGGCGCACGCGTCAGCAGCACGCGGACGCCGCGCAGCGGTCCGGTGCTATTCGCCGTGCCGCTTCGCAACCGGCGCGAGCGATTCGCGCAGATCGCGCTCAAGATCGCGGTGCAGCCCGTCGACGTCGAGCAAACTTTGCAACGCGCCCACTTCAACCACCGTTTGCGAACGATCCGCCATGGTCTCGCGCAACTGCGTGACCGGCGCGTGGAGCAAACGATTGACGATGGCCAGGCTTGCCGACTCGATGAGCGCGCGGTCGCGCTCGCTCAAGGTCCCCAGGCTCGCGAAGAGCTTCTCGATCTCGGTCGCGCGTACGCGTTCTGCGCGCCGCCGGAGGTCTGCGATGAGCGGTGCGGCGGCACGAGAAAGATACCAGCGCACATAGGCTTGCACGTTCGAGGATACGATCGCCTCCACCGCGGGAATCTCGCCGCGACGGCGTTCCAGGTGGGTGGCCACGACCTGCTGCAGATCTGCGAGCTCGTAGATCGTCACGCCGTCGACGTCGCGCACCCCGAGCTCGACATCGCGCGGCGTCGCCACGTCGACGATGAGAAGCGGACGACCGGCGCGCTCGCGCGCGGCATCGCGGAGCGTACGCGTCGAGATGACCGGTACGCCCGAACCCACCGCCGAGATCACCAGGTCGACGTTCGCGAGGAGTGCCGGCACGTCGTGCAGACCGGCGCCGTCGCCGCCGACCGCTTGGGCGAGCTGCTTTGCCTTCGCGACGGTTCGGTTCGCGATCACGATCGATGCGGTGCCGCGAGCCGCCAAGTGGCGCGCGACGATGCCGCCCATTTTCCCGGCGCCGATCACGAGCGCGTGCGCCGAACGCACGTCGCAATGCCGCACGACGAGTTCAACGGCGGCCGATCCGAGCGACACGGCGTCGCCGCCGATCGCCGTTTCCGTTCGCGCGCGCTTACCCGTCTCGAGCGCTTTTCGGAAAAGATGGTGGAGGTTGCTCTTGGCGGTCCCGGCGGATTCAGCTGCGCGCAGCGCTTCCTTGATCTGCGCGAGGATCTCGGCTTCACCGACCAGCATCGAGTCGAGGCCGCTGGCCACGCGGAAGAGCTGTTCGATCGCCTCTGCACCTAACATCGTGTACAAATACTTGTCGAAATCGTCGACCCGCATCGAGCGGTAGGACGTCAGAAATTCTTTGAGTTGCGCGACCCCGGTCTCGAAGTCGGTGACGTCGGCGTAGATCTCAAGCCGGTTGCACGTCGAAAGGATCGCTGCTTCCTGGACCGCGGGAAATTCGTGGACGACGCCCAGCGCCTCGGCGATGCGACCGGGCGGAAACGCGTGGCGGTCTCGCACGTCCGGCGGCGCAGTGCGGTGGCTCAGTCCAAGAACGACGATCGGCAAAGTAGGTCAAGCGTTCTCGCGAAGGGGCGCCAACCCTCGCTCGGCATCCCGGGACAATAAGACTATTCGCGTACGCCGCGCTTCAAGTGGTGCGTCAAGATCGACAGCTCGGAAGCGAGATCGATGGTCCGCACCGCCACGCGCGCCGGCAGCTTCAGTGTCGTGGGTGCGAAGTTGAGAATGGCGCCGATGCCGCATCGCGCCAGACGAT
The DNA here is from genome assembly GCA_036561585.1 of Candidatus Eremiobacteraceae bacterium. Classification (GTDB taxonomy): domain Bacteria; phylum Vulcanimicrobiota; class Vulcanimicrobiia; order Eremiobacterales; family Eremiobacteraceae; genus JABCYQ01. The sequence goes on from DATBOZ010000119.1 coordinate 24,991, forward strand.
CGGCCACCTGTTGTGCGGCAGTCGACGGCACGGTCACGATGCCCATGCTGCATTCGAGCGCGGGCAACACTTTTTCGAGATCGTCCGCGTGGCTGATGCGCACACCGTGCCAACGCGAACCGACAAGCGCCGCATCGGTATCGAAGATGCCGCCGATATGGAATTTCTCCTCGCGATATTCGAGAAACGTGGCGAGCGCGTGACCCAGATAACCGAAGCCCACGATGACGATGCGCCAGTCGCGGTCTAATCCAAGCAGCCGTGCAAGTTTGCGCATCAGCGCGACGACGCCGTAGCCTTGACCGCGCCGCCCGAGCGCGCCGAGGCGCGAAAGATCCTTGCGTACTTGCGTCGATGAGATGCCGCGGCCCACGCGGATGGCGAGCTCTTCGGACGTCAGCACGGTCACGCCATCGCGCACGGCGTCCTCAAGACCGCGGTGATAAAGGAACAACCGCGGCAGACTGATCACCTGCACGCCGTCGTCGGCCGAATCGCGCCGCGCCGAACGCGTTGCGGCGGGCTTGCGCGCTCGTTTGATCATAGCGACGCGCGGACCGCGGTGATGGTGCGCGCGATGTCGTCTTGACTGTGCGCAAGCGAGACGAAGGCGGCTTCGAACTGCGACGGCGCGAGGTAGACGCCGTGCTCGAGCATTCTGCTGAAAAACGCGGCGAATGCTTTTGTATCGGACGTCTTCGCGCTCGCGAGATCGGTGACGGGCGTCGCGGTGAAGAAAAATCCCCACATCGACCCCACGTGCGCGGTCTGCACGGCGACGCCGGCGCCGGCAAACGCCTCCCGCCATCCGCGGACGAGCAGTGCGGTGTTCGCCTCGAGCTGGGCATAGACGCCGGGTTCGGCGAGCGCACGCATTTGCGCGATGCCGGCGGCCATCGCAAGCGGATTGCCGGAGAGCGTGCCGGCTTGGTACACATCGCCATCGGGCGCGAGTCGATTCATGATCTCGCGCTTACCCCCGAACGCGCCCACCGGAAGGCCGGCGCCGATCACTTTACCCAAACACGTGAGATCCGGCGCGATGTCGTAGACGGTTTGCGCGCCGCCGTACGCCACACGGAAACCCGTCATCACTTCGTCGAAGATGAGCAGCGCGCCGGCGCGTTTGGTCGTCGCGCGCAGCGCCTGAAGATAACCCGGCCGAGGCTGCACCAGGCCCATATTGCCCGCGACGGGTTCGACGATGACGCATGCGATCTCATCCGGATATGCTTCGAATGCGGCTTCGACCGCGGCTGCGTCGTTGTACGGCACGACGATCGTATCGGCCGCTTGGCTTTTCGAGACGCCGGGCGAATCCGGAACGCCGAGCGTGAGCGCGCCCGACCCGGCGCTGACGAGCAGCGCATCGGCATGACCGTGATAGCAGCCCGCACATTTTATGATCTTGTCGCGGCGCGTGAACGCGCGTGCGAGTCGGAGTGCGCTCATGCACGCTTCGGTGCCCGAGTTGACGAATCGAACCAGTTCCACCGACGGCATCGCGGCCGTCACGATATCGGCCAGCTCGACCTCCAGCGCGGTCGGAGCCCCGAACGACGTTCCCATCCGTGCAGCACGCTCCACCGCGGTCACCACTGCTTCGTGCGCGTGGCCGAGGATCAGCGGCCCCCACGAACCGACGTAATCGATATACTCGTTGCCGTCGACGTCGTAGACCCGCGAGCCCTCGCCGCGCGCGATGAAACGCGGCGTGCCGCCGACCGCAGCGTACGCACGCACCGGCGAATCGACGCCGCCTGGGATGACGCGGCGCGCCGCGGCGAAAAGTTCCGCCGATCGTGGGGTGTTCATGGTCTCCAGTCGCGCGCGCGCGACGCGCTGCCGAGGCGTTTGTAGTCGCTTGGCGTGTTGACGTTGGCCAGCGCCGGCTCATCCTCCGGCACGATCTGGTAATAGGCGACGCGCAGACCATCGAGCGCGGCGGAGACGTTGCGACGGTTCTTCGCGAGCGCGGCGCGCGCAGACATGACCCACGGTTCTCGTTTGTACAATGCGGCCAACGGCTCGAGTGTGCCTTCCGGATGCAGCGGCACTATCGCATCCGGCCAATGCGCCGCTTCGGCAGCGGCGACGACGCGACCGATGAACGCCGCATCGATGCCCGGCATATCGCCAGCGACCGCGAAAAAGTACGGCGTACGGACCGCGGCGGCGGCTGAGACGAGTGCGGCGAGCGGACCTTCGCCCGGATATTCGTCGTAGACGACTCGCACTGCGTCGTCCGCAGCGATCGCGTCCGGTATCCGCGTGCCGGCCGCAACCAGACACGGGGCGCCAGTTGCAGAAAGCGCGTGCAGGACCCGCGCGAGCATCGGTTCGCCGTCGATGGGCAGCGCAAGCTTCCCGGGCAAGCGCGTGGCGTTGCCGCCCGCGAGCACGACGATCGTGAAACGAGCGTCAGCGCCCGTTGCGTCGAGCGGCATATGCGCGGGCGAAGTACGTCACGACGATGTCTGCGCCGGCACGTTTGCAGGAGACCAGCATCTCGTCGACCGCGCGCGCTTCGTCGATCCAGCCGCGCGCGGCAGCAGCCTTGATCATCGAGTACTCGCCGCTGACGCTGTAGACGGCGATCGGCAGCAGCACCGCGTCGCGCACGGCGCGGACGACGTCGAGATACGCAAGCGCGGGCTTGACTAGGATGATGTCCGCCCCTTCGTCGGCATCGAGCCTCGCTTCTTTCACTGCCTCGCGCACGTTGGCGGGATCCATCTGATGGGTGCGGCGGTCGCCGAACGTGGGCGCGGAGTCTGCAGCTTCGCGAAACGGCCCGTAAAACGCGGACGCGTATTTGACCGCGTACGACATCAACGACGTGTCCGAGAAGCCCGCCGCGTCCAGCGCCGCGCGGATCATGCCGACTCGGCCATCCATCATATCCGACGGCGCGACGATATCGACGCCGCTTCGCGCATAGGAGAGTGCGCCGCGAGCGAGCAGCTCGACGCTTTTGTCGTTGTCGATCCGTCCGGCATCGTCCACGATGCCGCAATGCCCGTGCGACGTGTACTCGCACGCGCAGAGATCGGCGGCCACGAGCAGCTCAGGACAGGCATGTTTGATGCCTTCAATCGCTTGCTGCACCGGGCCATCCGACCGGTCGAGCCAGGTCGCCGCTTCGTCCTTGGACGGCGGAAGCCCGAAAAGCAGTACCGCCGGGATGCCGAGGGCGGCTGCGGCTTTCACATCTTCCACGACGACGTCGACCGATTGCTGATATACGCCTGGCATTGAGGCGATCTCACGGCGCACGCCTGTGCCGGGCACGACGAACAGCGGCTCGATGAGATCGTCGATGCTGACCGTGTGTTCGGCGACCGTTCGTCGAAGCGTCGCCTTCGTTCGCAGCCGGCGTGGCCGGATCGGCAGCTTCACGCGTTTGTCTCCGCAGTTCTGCAAAGGTCGAGGATGGCGCGGCCGCCGGCATCGAGCAATTCATCCGCTGTCGACAGAGCGCGCGACTGCGCTTCGGATGCGTCGCACGCGATCGCTCGGCGGAGCGAGACCTCGCCGTTGGGCGAGCCGACGAACGTGCTCAAAGAGGCGCGGCTGCCGGTGACCGTTGCAAACGCGCCGATCGGCGCGAGACAACCGCCGCCCATCTGGCGCAAGAAGGTCCGCTCCATCGCGGTCGCGGCCGCCGTGGGCGCGTGCTGCAACGGAGCGACCAGCTGCGCGATGCGATCGTCCCCGGTCCGGTACTGAATGTAAATAGCGCCTTGCCCGGGCGCCGGCACGAATGCAGATGGATCGAGCGGCGCGCCGCCGCCCACTTCCTTGAGAAGGCCGATCCGCTCCATTCCGGCGACGGCAAGCACGGCCGCATCGTAGCGTCCTTCGAGCACCGCGCGCACGCGCGTGTCGACGTTGCCGCGCAATTCGCGGACGTCGAGGTCCGGCCGCGAGCCGAGCAATTGTGCGCGGCGGCGCAGCGAACTCGTTCCCACGACGGCGTTGCGGGGCAGTGATTCGATGGTCGGGAAGCGATTCTGACGCGTGATCAGCGCGTCGCGCGCATCGGCGCGTTCGATGGTGACGCCGGCGTCGACGCCGACGCTTGCTTCAGTCGGCACGTCTTTGAGCGAATGCACGGCGATGTCGGCGCGCCCGTCGAGCAACGCGTTCTCCAATTCTTTGACGAAGACGCCGTCGCCGCCGATCGCCGCGATGCTGCGGTCTCGCACAGCGTCACCTTTCGTCGTGATTTCGACGAGCACGTGCGCCATACCGGCGACGCGCGCGAGCAGCGATGCGACGAGGTCGGCTTGAGCGAGCGCGAGTCTGCTCTTGCGCGTGGCGATGCGCACGGCGGTAGTATGCGTTGCGGGCATGATAGGCTGTAGTCCGTTCGCCTGCGGCTCGTCCGGCTCCCACGGGCGTTGGCGCGAAGGAGGGGAAGCCATGCGGCTTTCGCAACTTCCGTCGGCGTGAATGCGACGTCCGGCGCGCCCGACGCGCGAACGCCGAAATGGCCGACCATAAACGTCGTCCCCGCAAACGTCATCGGCGTCGCGACATTCATCCTCTTGGGCGCCATGTATCTCGTCCGCCTCGGCGCCGGGAGCCTTTGGGACAACAGCGAGCCCACGTACGGCGAAATCGTCAAAGAGCTGTTTCGCACCGGCGATTGGCTAACGCTGCATCTGAATTACCTGCCGTGGGATACGCATCCGCCGTTGTGGTTCTGGACCGCGGCCGGCAGCGTGATGTTATTCGGCCTCAATGAATTTGCGCTGCGTCTACCAAGTGCGCTTTTCGGACTTGCAACTGCGTACGCGACCTATCGCGCCGGCCGGCGCATGTATGGTGACGCGGCAGGTCTCATCGCGGCGCTCGCGTGCGGCACGAGCCTTGAGATGATCGTGCTCTCCCGTCTCGCGATGATGGAGACGGCGCTCATCTTCTGCATGACGGTCGCGTTCTTCTGGTCGTACTTCGCGTTGCGCGACGGTGACCGGCGGGCGCTGTGGATCGCCGCCACGGCCGCCGGATTCGGCACGTTGATCAAGGGACCGATCGCGCTCGTGCTCCCGCTGCTCGTGATCGTTTCGTGGCTTGCGTGGACGCGTGGCTGGACCCGTCTGCGGGGATTGCCGTTGCTCGGGACTGCGCTAGGTTATATCGTTATCGCGGGTTCGTGGTTTGCCGTCGCGACGTATCATCTCGGTGCAAGTTTTCTCGGACGATACTTCGGGATCTCAAATGTCGGCCGCTTCTTGCATCCATTTGAGAATCAGCCCGGACCATTCTGGTATTACGTGCCGGTCCTCGTGATCGGATTCTTCCCGTTCATCGCGTTTCTGCCGCAGGCGGTGCAACGTGCGTGGCGCGCGCGCGGCGACGGCGAGAAGTTTCTGCTCTTGTGCACGGCGCTGCCGCTCTTGTTCTTTTCCGTCGCGCAGACGAAGTTGCCGAACTACATCGCGGTGTTCTTCCCCGCGCTCGGCATTTTAGTCGGACGTGTCATCGGCGATGCGGTGCGCGAAAACGCATTGCGGCCGCTTCGATCTGCGCTCATCTACTTGCCGGCGGCACTCGTGTTGTTCGCCGTGGGCATCGCCATTTTCGGGCACGCGCATTTCCAAGGCGAGATGGCTTCGCTCGCGCCGTCACTTGCAACGCTCGCGTGGCTTGTGGTGGTGCCGTGCGTATTGACCGCTGCACTATCCATTGTGCTCAAACAAGTGTGGCTCGTGCCTGCCGGCATGGGTCTGACGATGGCGGGCTTCGTCGCCGCGCTCGCGTTCTTCATCCTGCCTGCCGTGGAGACGTTCAAACCGATGAAAGCGATGGCGGCGCGCTTGATGACATTCGACCGGCCCAGCGACACGGTCTGCTTTGACGGGGTGAGCGGCGGCTTCTCACTGCTCTTCTATACCGAGGCCGGTCCGGTCACCTCGGTGGGCCACGATCCGACCGATGTCGATCCGAAGCGATACTTCAGTGCCGGGCGGCGTGCTTTGTGCGTGGTCGCACCCGACCGTTACCGCGACCTGATCGCAAGCGGCATCCCGCTCTCAGTCCTGGCCCGCAACCCGAAGATGTGGCTCGTCACCAACCAATGATGTAGTGCCGACCTTTGTAGTAGGGTGAGCATCGCTCACCCATTTTTCAATGTGGGGCCGACCTTTACGGTCGGCCATGCACAAATTGACTCAGTTCCCCGGCTAGGGTTTGCGCTGGTGGATCACGAGTTGGTTTCCCTCGGAATCCTCGCCGATGGCCATTGAACACGTTGGGTTATCGATGGGATCGCTGATCGTGACGCCACGGGAGCGAAGCTCGGCGACCGCCTCGCGCGCGTCGGCGACCGCGAACATGACGCCGTTTCCTCGCTCCCAAGGCACGTTCGCCTCAGCGGGATTCCAAAGCTCGAACGTCGAGCCGTCAGGGAGTTCGAACTCGGCTCCATTTTCGCCGATCGTTGGCGCGAGCGGCAACTGCAGCACATCGCGGTAGAATGCGATCGCGCGCTGGAGATCGTTGACCATATATGTGTGAACGTCGATACCCGTGATGTTCATGCGTCGCGGATTCGACGACCGCACTGCAAATCCGGTAACTCGGAGCCGTTCGGATGACGGCGGCCGCGATTCCACGCCGAGTAAAATTCGGCCGGCCGACCGTAAAGGTCGGCCCCACAGGGTAGGTCAGCGCCGCGCGCTTATTTGTACGAGTGGAGGCCGCTGATCCAGATGTTCACGCCGAAGTAGCAAAACATGATGCTCGCGAATCCGACGATCGACGTCCACGCCGAGTTGACACCGCGCCACGACGGCCGGGTGTGCATGTGCAAGTACGCGGCGTAGACCAGCCACGAAACGAGCGCCGCCGTCTCTTTGGGATCCCATTGCCAATACGCGCCCCAGGCGTCATGCGCC
>DATBOZ010000120.1:0-22210 GCA_036561585.1 Candidatus Eremiobacteraceae bacterium
GAACGGCGGCACGCCCGAGATGGCCACGGTGCCGATGGCAAACGTCCAGAACGCGAGCGGCATTTTCTTCGCGAGGCCGCCCATTTTCCGGATGTCTTGTTCGCCGCCCAAGTTGTGGATGACGATGCCGGCCGCCATGAAGAGCAACGCCTTGAAGAATGCGTGCGTTAGGAAATGGAATGCGCCCGCTGCGTATGCGCCCGCGCCCACGGCAAAGATCATGTAGCCGATCTGGCTCATCGTCGAATACGCGAGCACGCGCTTGATGTCGTACTGCACGCAGCCGATGGTGGCGGCAAACAACGCCGATGCGGCGCCGACGACGGCGACGATCTCACCCGCGACCGGCGCATAGTCGTAGATCGGGTAACAGCGTGCGATGAGGTAGACGCCCGCGGTCACCATCGTGGCCGCGTGGATGAGCGCGCTGACCGGCGTCGGACCTTCCATGGCGTCGGGGAGCCACGTGTGCAGCGGCAATTGTGCTGACTTCGCAACGGCACCGACGAGCAGCCAGATGCCGATCCACGTCAAGGCGGGCGCGCCGATGGCTCCAGCTTGCGAAAAAACGTTGCCGAACGAGACACTGCCTGCATGCGCGAACATCAAGAATATGGCGATCATGATGCCGACGTCGCCGATGACGTTCATGATGAGCGCTTTGCGCGCCGCGAGCACCGCGACGGGCCGATCGTAATAGAAGCCGATGAGCAGGTACGATGCGAGCCCGACGCCGCCCCAGCCGACGAGCAGCCACAAGAAGTTGTCGGACATCACCAGCAGCAGCATCGTGAAGACGAACAGATTCATGTACGCGAAGAACGTGCGGTAGTCGCGGTCGGCCGCCATATAGCCCACGGAGTAGAGATGGATGAGGAATCCGACGCCGGTGATGATCAGCATCCATGTGAGGGCGAGCGGATCGATCAGCAATCCGAACGGCACGGAGAGCGCGCCGATGTGGGCCCACGTTCCAAGCATGCCATGCACGGCTTGATGTGCGGCGGGCTGATGTCCGACCGCCCATGCGACGATTGCGGTGAGCACGAACGCGGCCAGCATCACCGCATTGCCGATGAACGCGGATGCCGCCCGCGGGAGGTACGGTCCGACGAACGCGATGAGCAGCGTGCCGAGCAGCGGCAGCAACAGGATCGTCAGCGCGAGCGCGATGAGCGTTTCCATCAGCCCTTCATGATCGAGATGTCATCGACGTCCACTTCGGCGCGATGCCGGAAGACCATGACGACGATGGCGAGCGCGATGGCCGCTTCCGCTGCGGCGACCGTGATGACGATGAAGACGAAGACCTGCCCGGACATATCGCCGAAGTTGCGAGCGAATGCGGCGAAGGCAAGATTGCCGGCGTTCCACATGAGTTCGATCGCCATCAGCATCGTGATCGGATTGCGGCGCACGAGAAAACCGACGAGTCCGATCGCGAAGAGCGCGGCGGCAAGCGTGATGTAATCGGTGAGCGGCACTTGCGGCATGCTAGAAGCGCACCTCTTTGCGACCGGCCATCAGCACCACGCCGATGATGGCGACCAACAAGATGAACGCCGTCGCTTCGAATGCGAACAAGTGGGTCGTGAGCAATTGCTGGCCGAATGACGGCACGGTCCCGAAGTCCGACGGCGGCGCTGCGGCCGTAGAAGCCCATGCGGCGCGCACGCCGATCGCCATGAGCGCCAACGCGGCGGCACCCGCCACGACCGAAGGCACCGTTTGAAACACGAGACGGCCCTCACCGCGGTCGACCGGCTGGTTGCCGATGGTCAAGAGCGCGATGACGAACAGGAAGAGCACGAGGATGGCGCCGGCGTAGATAATGATCTGCATCATCGCGAGAAATTCAGCCGAGAGCGTGAGAAAGAGCACCGCAAGCGCGGCGAAATTCACGATGAGGCCGACCACGGAATGGACGGGCTGCCGGCTGGCCACCACCGCGACGCCGGTGAACACCAGCACGGCCGCGCAGATCCAATAGAGCACCAGCATCAAGCGGCTCCGCTCGCAGGCTGCGCGGGTTCGGCTGCCGGCGCAGCGACACCGGGGTCGGTCAGGACGGCCGATTCGGTATTGGCCATATGCTGCATGAACTGGTCCTTCACCAACAGTTTGTCCTTACCGAACACAAGGCGATCGCGCGTGTAGTCGGCGATGTCGAATCGCGGCGTCAGGACGATCGCGTCGGTCGGACATGCCTCTTCGCACCATCCGCAGAAAATGCAGCGCAACATATCGATCTCGTAGCGGTAGCCGTACCGTTCGCCGGGTGAAGTCGGCTTGGCCGGATCGTTTTCGGCGCCGATGACGGTGATGGCGTTAGCCGGGCAGGCCACCGCGCAGAGCTCGCAGCCGATGCACCGCTCCAAACCATCATCGTACTTGCGCAATTCATGCACGCCGCGGAACCGCTCCGGATGCGGATACGGCTCGCGCGGATAGTCGATGGTCGACTTTTTCCTGAACAGGTATTTGAGCGTCGTCGCGTGCCCGACGACGATGCCGCGCACCGCCTCGAAGAGATTCATACGTTTGCTTTCCATAGCGCGACGACAGTAGCCGTCACAAGCACGTTGAGCACCGCGACCGGCAAGAGCACCTTCCAGCCGAACGCCATGAGGCGGTCGTATCGCAACCGCGGTAGCGTGGCCCGCATCCAGATGAGGACGAACAAGAAGAACGAGACCTTCAGCATGAACCACACGACTGAAAGATACGGCAGCGCGCTGAGGAACGGACCGTCACCGCCGCCGAGGAACAGCAGCGTGGCGATGCACGAAACCGTGATCATGTTGATGTACTCAGCCACGAAGAACGTGCCGAATCGAAGGCTCGAGTACTCCGTGTGAAATCCGGCCACGAGCTCGGTCTCCGCCTCGGGCAAGTCGAACGGCGCGCGATTCGTCTCCGCAGTCGCAGTGATGAAGTAGATGAGAAACCCGACGAACTGCGGGATGACGAACCACAGATGGTGCGCCGATTGCGCGGCGGTGATCCCGCCGAGGTCCGTCGTGCCCGCGAGCAGGAGCACGCCGATGAACGAGAGGCCCATGGCCAACTCGTAGGAGATCATCTGCGCCGTAGAACGTATCGCGCCGAGCAGCGGCCACTTCGACTGCGATGCCCACCCGCCGAGCGCGATGCCGTAGACGCCGAGCGAAGCGGCCGCCAGGACGAACAAGATGCCGACGTTGAGATCGGCGATCGCGATCGGGCTGCCGTCCGGGAACGTGCCGAACGGAATCACCGCGTACGCGAGCACCGCCGTCAGGACGCCGATGGCGGGCGCGAAACGATAGAGCAACGGATCGGCGTCGGCCGGTGTGAGGTCCTCTTTGAGGACGAGCTTGACGGCATCCGCGGCCGGCTGCAGCAATCCCCAAGGGCCGCACCAGATAGGCCCGAGCCGCATCTGAAACCACGCCAAGATCTTTCGTTCGAAGAGCATCAGGTATGCGAACGACGTGATCACGATGAAGATCAGGGCGCCGGACTTGATCGCGACGACGAGCGCGAACTTGGTCCACGGATCGGCGAGCAGCTCGTTCATCCGGCGGCCCGCACTTTCACGCCGGCGCTGACGGCCGTCGCGCGGCCGAACCCGGACTCGTCGAGCAATCTGTTTTCCGGCGCCTCGGGCATGTCGGCGAGCACGAGCACGAAACCACGCGGAACGTTGAGCGCAACGCGCGCGTCGACTTCGATGGAGCCGCCCTTTCCGGTGAGCGTCACGCGGCCGCCTTCGATCACGCCAATGCGCGCCGCGTCGTCCGGATGGAACGTCGCGTACGGCGAAGGCCGCATGGCCGCCGTGCCCGGATCGAATGCGACGCCGCCGCCGCCGGCGTAGAGATGCGGGATGGGGATCACGGTGAACGCGCCGTCATGCGTATCGGCCGGCGCGGGCGGCGTATCGGCGAGCGGTCGAGGGAGTGAAGCATCCGTCGCGTGCGAGGGCTGCGAGACGGCCTCGGCGGCGCGCAGCTGTGCATAGAGAACATCCGGATCGGCGCTGACGACGTCGCCGCGCTCGAGTGCGACCGCCAATGCGGCGACGAGTTGCGCGTCATCGCGCACTTCGATCGGCGAATCGATCGCGGCCGCGAACGGCTGGCGGCGGCCTTCCAAGTTTGTGACATGGCCGCGCTTTTCGGCAAATGACGCCGAAGCGAAGACGACATCCGCATACGAAGCCGTTTCCGTCATGACCTGATCGGCGACCGCGAGGAACGGCACCTTCGCAAGCGCGCGCCGCACGAGGTCGCCGTCGGAAAAAGTGAGTGCCGGATTTGCGCCGATGACGAGCAGGGCGTCGAGTTTGCCCGCGGCTGCAGCCGCAAGCATCTGATTGGTGGTCATTCCAGGCGCGCCGGAAACCGGCGAGTAGCCGGGGCCGAGATTCGGCACGCAGCCGGCGGCTTCGGCGCCGCGCGCGTTGCTCGTCGCTCCGACCACGAGGATTCCCACCGGATGGTCGAACCGGTGCAGCGTTTCCATGAGGCGCTCGAGCGCCTCGGCACCGCGCGGGTCGCGGCCGTGATGGATGGCGATGATCTTCTCCGATGACGCGAGCTCCTGTGCGATCTCCGCGACGAAGCCCTCGCCGGTTTCTTCCTTTCCATGGTGGACGACGTCGGCGAGTTGATTCATGAGGTCGGCGATCTCGCCCGGCGGATAGTCGACATAGCGCGCTTCAACCGGCAGCTCGGGCCGGTACGGCCCGACGTACATGAGCTTCGCGTGGCCGCGCGCAACAGCTCGGCGAATACGCAGATCGAGGATCGGTGCCTGTTCGGGCGTCAGTGCGCCGAACATCAGGATGAGCGACGCGTCGTCGAGGTCGGTCAGGTGCGCGCCGAATCGTGAAGGGGTGGCGAACTTCTGCAAGTGCGCTCGGTAATCGATGTTGTTCGTGCCGAGAACGTCGCGCGTGAAACGCTGCAGCGCGTATGCCTCTTCGTCGGAGAGCCGCCCGCCGCCGATGACGCCGACGCGTCCGGCCTTGGCCGCATCGGCGAGCCGCGGCGCCGTCAGCGCGACCGCCTCAGCGAACGTGACGTCGACGCGAGCGCCGTCACGCTTCACCGACGGCGTCCGCAGCCGATGGGGGGAGTAGAGGTAGTTGAACGTGTAGCGGCCGCGGTCGCACAGCCAGCCATCGTCCACCGCCGTGTTTTCCCGCGTGAACGTCCGCATGATGCGTCCAAAACGGGTATCGATGCGGAAGTTACATCCTACGGAGCATTGCGTGCATATCGAATCGGTGTGGCCGAGGTCCCACGGCCGTGATCGGAAGCGATAGGCTTTGCTCGTCAGCGCACCGACCGGACAGATCTCCGTCGTGTTGCCTGAGAAATACGACGTGTACTCCCCGCCGTGTCGCGTCGCGATCAACGAACCGAAGCCGCGATCGTCGACGATGAGATTGCGCTCCTGTGCGATCTCGTCGTCGAAGCGCGTGCACCGTCGGCAGAGAATGCAGCGTTCTTCGTCGAGCACGATCGTCGGGCCGAGGTCCACCATTTTCGGTTTGTGCAATTTGGGCTCGGTCAGCCTGCTCTCACCGGGTCCGTACGACATCGTGAAATCTTGCAGGTCGCATTCCCCGCCCTTATCGCAGATCGGGCAATCCAGCGGATGGTTGAGCAAGAGGAACTCGAGCACACCCTTGCGCGCTTCGGCCACCTTCGCGGACGACGTGTGCACGACCATTCCTTCGGAGACGCGCGTCGCGCAGGCGATTTGGAGCTTTGGCATCTTCTCGATCTCAACGAGACAGATGCGGCAAAGTCCCGCGGGATCGAGTTTCGGATGATAGCAATACACCGGGATCTGCGTGCCGAGGCGCTTTGCCGCCTCGACGACGAGCATGCCTTCCGGAACTGACAGCGTGTGGCCGTCGATGGTGACGTTCACGGTGCGCGTGTTCGTCGGCGCGGCGCTCACGCAGCACTCTCCTTGCGCAGCCGCAGCGGGCAGCCCGCCTGCGTGACATGCGCCTTGAACTCATCGGGGAAGCGCGTCATGACCGACTGCAAGAACGGCATGATCGAATCGCCGAGCGCACAGAGATTGGTGCCGGTGATCGTCCGGTTGATCGTGCCGAGGATGCGCAGATCTTGCTCGGATCCTTCGCCGGCTTCCAGCCGCGCGACCATCCGGTGCACCCACTGTCCGCCTTCGCGGCACGGCGTGCACTGACCGCACGACTCGTGTTCGTAAAAGCGGTTGAGCGTGACCGCCGAGCGCACCATGCACGCGGTGTCGTCCATGACCACCACGGCCCCCGAGCCCAACATCGTCTTCTTCGCCGCAAGCGACTCGAAATCGATGCCGCAATCGAGATCTTCCGCAAAGATCGCAGCCGACGAGCCGCCGCCGGGTTGCACCGCTTTGACGGTGCGGCCGGGCCGGAGCCCGCCGGCATAGCCGTCGATCAGCTCCCGCACGGTGATGCCCAGAGGTATTTCGTAGTTGCCGGGCTTGACGACGTGCCCGCTCACCGAGATGACTTTCGGGCCAGGCGACTTCTCGGGGCCGATCGATGCGAACCATTGCGCGCCGCGCGTGATGATGTGCGGCACGTACATCAACGTTTCGACGTTGTTGACCACGGTCGGCATGCCGTAGAGACCTGCGTTCGCCGGGAACGGCGGCTTGAGCCGCGGTTCGCCGCGCTTGCCTTCGAGCGAGTTCAGCTGCGCCGTTTCTTCACCGCAGATGTACGCGCCCGCGCCGCGATGCGCGACGATCTCGACCGAATAGCCGCTGCCCAATATATCGTGACCGACAAAGCCGGCCGCGCGCGCGTCCGCAAGCGCCTTGGAGAATATGCGATAGCCTTGTAAGAACTCGCCGCGGATGTAGATGAAGATCCGTTTTGCGTTGATCGCATACGCCGCGAGCACGAGACCTTCGATGAGATTGAACGGCGCGTTCTCCAAGAGCATGTGATCCTTGAACGTGCCGGGCTCCGCCTCGTCGCTGTTGCACACGAGATACCGCGGGCGGCCGTCTTTCGGAAGGAAACTCCACTTCTTGCCGGTGGGGAAGCCCGCGCCGCCGCGGCCGCGCAGATTCGATGCGGAGACCTCGTTGACGACGGCCTCGGGCGTCATGTCGCGCATGGCCTTGGTCAACGCTTCAAATCCGCCCGTCTTGCGGTAAACCGCGAGATCGGTGAGATCGAGCGAGCCGAAACCTTTTGTCAAAACCGGTTCGAAGTCTGCCATCTCCTACTCCGCGGGCATCGGCGACGCCGGACGCGGCTGCGCGCGCCACTGTTCGAGCAGCGCATCGAAGCTTTGCGGGGTGACGTCGTACACGAATTCGAGGTTGTGCTGAAGGCACGGCGCGCGATCGCACGCGGCGAGACATTCCACCTCTTCATAGGTGAACATGCCGTCCGGGGTGGTCTCGAGATGGCCGACGCCCAATCGCTGCTTGATGTGCGCCTGCAGTTCGTCGGCGCCGCGCAGCATGCACGCGAGGGTGCGGCAGACTTGGATGACGTGGCCCCCGACGGGGTGTCTGAACAGCAGGCTGTAAAACGAAGCGACGGATTCCACCTCGGCCGGCGTCAGCCGGACGAGTTCTGCCGCATCGGCGATCGCCTGATCGGTCACATAGCCGTCCTCTTCTTGACAGAACTGCAGGAACGGAATCAGCGCCGACCGGCGGTCGGGGTACCGCGCGATCAATTCGCTTCCCCGCTTTTCGCGCTGCGGCGTCATCGGTCGACCTCGCCGAACACCGGATCGAGGCTGCCGATGATCGCAACCACGTCAGCGATGAGATTGCCCGGAGCCAGCGCTTTCAGCGCCTGAAGATTGTAGAACGACGGCGGACGCCACCGGACGCGCCAGGGTTTGTTCCCACCCGCGCTCGTGACATACATGCCGAGTTCGCCGCGCGGCGACTCGACCGCTTGATAGATATGGCCCTCCGGAACGTTGAAACCAGACGAAACCAATTTGAAGTGGTGGATCAGCGCTTCCATGGAGTGCTGGATCTCCGTCTTTGGCGGCGGTACGATCTTCGGGTCGTCGATGACCACCGGGCCGCCTGGGAATTTCTCCCGGCCTTGCTTGATGATGCGCCAAGCCTGCTGCATCTCGTCGAGCCTGACGACAAAACGTCCGTAACAGTCGCCGCCGTCGTGCACGCAGATGTCAAAGTCGTACGTCTCGTATCCGCTGTAGGGGCGCGCTTTGCGCACATCGTAGGCGACGCCGCTCGCCCGCAAGTTCGGCCCGGTGAGGCCCCACGCGATCGCGTCGGCGGCGGAGATACGGCCGACGCCGACGAGACGATCCATGATGATGACGTTTTTTTCGAGTATGGCGCGCATGTCGGTGAGGCGTTCGGGAAACGATGTGATGAACTCATCGAGCACATCGAGAAAGCCGACCGGGACGTCGAGCGCCAAGCCGCCGATGCGGAACCACGATTGGTGCATGCGCGCGCCGGTGACGAATTCCATGATGCGCAGGATCTGTTCGCGCATCTCAAAGGCGTACATGAAGATCGACTGGGCGCCGAGATCCATCGCGTGCGTGCCGAGCTGCACGAGGTTGCTCGCGATGCGCGTCAGCTCCGCGAAGATGACTCGTAGGACTTTGGCGCGCTCCGGTATCTGTTCTTCGATGCCGAGCAGTTGTTCGACAGCCAGGACGTAGCACAAGCTGTTGGAGAGCGGCGCGAGATAGTCGGCGCGATCCACGACCGTGATCGCCTGCTGCCAGAAGAGATTTTCGGCTTGCTTCTCGATGCCCGTATGCAGGAAGCCGATCTCGGATTCGGACGTGACCACCGTTTCGCCATCGAGTCTGAGCATCACGCGCAGCACGCCATGCGTGCTCGGATGCTGCGGACCCATGCTGATGACGAGCGTATCCCGCTCGTCACCTTGCGAGACGATCAGATCGGGATTGTTCTCGAATCTCGTGAGATCGATGCTCACGATGTGACCACCGGCGGAACCGGGCCGAGGCGGCCGCCGGCCACGAAGCCGCGGTCGGTGCCGCGAAGCGGATAGTCCTTGCGCAGCGGAAAGCCGCGCCAGTCGTCGGGCATGAGGATTCGCTTGAGATCCGGATGGCCCTCGAATCGAATGCCGAATAGATCGAAGACTTCGCGCTCGGGCCAATTGGCAGCGCGCCAAACGCCGCACAGGGTCGGCACGACGGGGTCGCCGTCGTCGGGGAAGACACGCAAACGGTAGCGCGCGGGATTGATCACGAGTTTACCCGTGCCGTCGATCGCGATGAAGTGATAGGACACTTCGAATCGCGGCGAGAGCGGGTGGTGATCGGTGGCGCCGATGTCGGCGAGCATGTTGAAGCCCGCAGCCAGCAACACGTTGACCGCCACGTGCAATCCGGCCGGCAGGATCGCCGCTTCGTCCATGTCGTCAGCGGACACCGCTTCGAGGAGATTGTCGCCAAGCCCGTCGCGGAGGTTCTCGAGAACGCCGGTCAAGGCGGCGCGTTCGGGATGCGCGTGAAGGGTCTCAGACATTCTTGGCGAGCACCATCGCCTTGCCGCCCGCTTCGATCTGTCTGCGCAACTGCATGATCGCGTAGATCAACGCGTCGGGGCTTGGCGGACAGCCCGGAACGTAGACGTCGACCGGCAAGATACGGTCGACACCGGGCAGGATCGCGTAGTTATCGAAGATGCCGCCCGTCGACGCGCATGCGCCCATCGAGATCACCCATTTCGGGTCCGGCATCTGATCGTAGAGCTGGCGTAGGATCGGCGCCATCTTGTTCGAGACGCGGCCCGAAACGATCATGAGGTCGCTTTGCCGCGGTGACGAACGGAACACTTCTGCGCCGAAGCGCGACGTGTCATAGCGCGGCGAGACGATGGACATCATCTCGATCGCGCAGCACGCAAGTCCCATGGTCATCGGCCAGATCGCCGACGTCCGCGCCCAATTCGAGAATTCGTCCAGCTTGGTGGTGATGAAGGGTTGATGCGGGCTCATCTCCACGAAAAGCCGCCCTTCTTCCAGACGTAGGCGTAGCCGATGCCGAGCACGACGATAAACGTCACCATCTCGATCAAGCCGAACGAGCCGAGCTCTCTGAGCTTGACGGCCCAGGGATAAAATGACGCCGCTTCGACATCGAAGACGACGAACAGCATTGCCACGAGATAGAAGCGGACCGGGAAGCGACCGATCATCGCCGACGTGGGCGGCACGCCGCATTCGTACGCTTCAAGTTTCGTCTTCGTCGGGCGCTTCGACGTGAAGATGCCCGGCACGGCGCTGATGATGAGCGCGATGACGGCCGCGACGATGAAGTAGACGCCTACGGTCGCCCACGGCGAGACTGGCACGTGTCTGTATTCTCCCGACTTTGTGAAATTTATCCCAAAGTCCCGGGTTCGCCCCGAACCCCCGAAAACCTACGGAATCTGCGGGCCTTTGCGCCATCCTTAAGTAGCGCAGCCATCATCCGACGGCGGCGAGTCCTCGTTGGGGACGCAGGCCAGCGTGCATCCATGCACGCTCGCCTGCTCGACTGCGGAGCCGCTCTCGCCATCCTGGCTCCGCGGCTCCTTAGACGCCCCAACTAGTGGACTCGCCGCCGCCGGATGATGGGGAACGGTATCAAAGGAAAGATAGATCTTGGCATTTTGGGGTAAGAGAGTTTTCTTCAAGCCATACTGGATTGTAAAGGCGTGACATGTAGCGGGCGCCGCCGTCGCACAAGATCGTGACGACCGTGCTGCCTTTGGGCAAGGAGTGGGCGACGCGCGCGGCGGCCGTCAGGTTGAGCGCGGCCGAACCGCCGAGGAGCAGTCCTTCCTCGCGGACGAGGTAGCGTGCCATCTCCACCATCGCTTGATCGTCGACGCGCAGGGCGTCGTCCGGTTTTGAATGTTTGAAATTTTCGGTGATGCGCTTGATGCCGATGCCTTCGCTCACGGAATCGCCTTCGACATCCAGCGTTCCGGACTTGACGTAGCTGTAGAGCGCCGATCCCATCGGGTCGGCTAATACGGTGCGTATCTGCGGATTGCGTTCCTTGAGATATGCGGTGACGCCGGCGAACGTGCCGCCCGTGCCGCAGGCGCAGACGAAGGCGTCGATCTTCCCGCGTGTCTGCTCCCAGATCTCCGGGCTCGTGGATTCGTAGTGTCCGCGCCAATTCGCAGTATTGTTGAACTGGTCGGCCCAGATGGAATGCGGCGTGGCCTCGGCAGTGCGGCGGGCGACGTGATAATAGTTTGCGTCATCGGTGAACGGCGCAGCGGGGACGACGCGCACGTCTGCGCCGAGCGCGCGAAGGAGGTCGATCTTTTCTTGGGATTGGTCGTCGGGGATGACGATGATCGTCTTGTAACCGCGCGCGTTGCCGAGCAGGGCGAGCGCGATGCCGGTGTTGCCGGCAGTGCCCTCGACGACCGTTCCGCCGCGACGTAAATCGCCGGCCCGCTCGGCG
The DNA here is from genome assembly GCA_036561585.1 of Candidatus Eremiobacteraceae bacterium. GTDB lineage: Bacteria > Vulcanimicrobiota > Vulcanimicrobiia > Eremiobacterales > Eremiobacteraceae > JABCYQ01. Next base: position 11,466 of record DATBOZ010000120.1, read on the forward strand.
GCTTCGATGATGGCTCTCGCAGCGCGGTCCTTGACCGAGCCGCCAGGGTTCAAGAATTCGGCCTTGCCGAGAATCGTGCGGCCGAGCGCCGCCGACAGCGCGGGAAGCCGAAGCATCGGCGTATTACCGACGGCAGCGAAGAGATCGGCGCGCACTTTCACGACGTCGCTCCTACCGGTCGCAACGCGAGGCGTAGGATGATCTGCAGTGTGAGGCCCCCGATCCAGATCTCTTCCATCAAGATGAAGTTCGGCGACCGCCACGACCAAAGCGCGATCGTGGTCATCCCCAGCGCGAAGCCGAGCGTGAAGAGCTCTCCGAGGAATCCGTCGATAATCGCCGATGGCCGCTCGGCGGGCGAAGCCGTGGCAGGCCGCCAGCGCGGCAGCAAGCGCGGCACAGCCGATCGGTAGGCGCGGTATGACGAGCCGTGCGCCTGCGCGAGAAACGCTTCTTCTACGGAGATCAACCGGAAGACATAGGCGATGTTGAACGCGACGACCAGGACGGTCACGGCAGGCGGGCCGGCAAGGCCGATGCCGAGCGCGATGAAGAGGTTCCCGAGATAAAGCGGATTGCGCACGTACCGAAACGGGCCGGCCACTTCAACGCCGCCGGTGACGACGTCACGGCTCCACACGACGCCTGATGTCAGATAGCTCGAACCCCACCATCTGATGAAGAATCCGAGAAAGCAAAGCGAAGCAGCGATCCATGCGCCGGCATGCACCACGCTATCGCGCTCGCCAAACGTTCTCGCGAGGACGGCGTACGTCGGCTCGAGACTTCCGCCGATCGCGGATTGAAGCTTGAATCCAAAGAAAAACGCAAAGCCGTAGAGCACGCCGAACAAGATGCCGCGAAATCGAAAATCCCAAGGCGTCGGCGTCACGTCGCTTCGTCACTCCCAATTGCGTCGCGTATGGGCAAAAGGCTACCTTTCCGAAGCGGGGAATACCTGGCCCTCGCACGCGCGCTCAAGGGAGTTCATGCATCGGTGACCGCCGACATCCGTAAGATCATCATCATCGGTTCCGGCCCCGCCGGGCTCACCGCCGCGATTTACGCCGCGCGCGCCAATCTCAATCCGCTGGTCTTCGCCGGAGGGTTGTACGGCGGGCAGCTCATGCTGACCAGCGACGTCGAGAACTATCCCGGATTTCCGGAAGCCATCACCGGGCCCGAACTCATGGAGAGGTTCCGCGCGCAATCCGAACGATTCGGCGCAGAGATCCACAACGAGGACGTCACGCGGGTCGATTTCTCGGGTGCTCGCAGGCGTGTCTGGGTGCACGAGCGGGAATTCGAGGCGGAATCGATCGTCGTCGCGACCGGCGCGTCGTCGCTGTGGCTCGGCCTTGAGAACGAGACGCGACTTCGAGGCCGCGGCGTCTCGACGTGCGCGACATGCGATGGCGCGTTTTTCAAAGATAAGGAAATCCTGGTCGTCGGCGGCGGCGACTCGGCCCTCGAGGAGGCGCTCTTCCTGACGCATTTTGGGAGCCGCGTCACAGTTGTGCACCGCAGGAGCCAGTTGCGCGCCTCGAAGATCATGCAAGACCGGGCGAAGAAGCACCCGAAAATTCATTTCGTCTGGAATTCCTCGGTCACGGACGTGCTCGGCGACGGCAAAGTCAATGGCGTAGTCCTGCGGGACACGATAACCGGCGCAACGAGCGAGCGGGCCACGGACGCAGTCTTCGTCGCCATCGGCCACGTGCCGAATACCGAGATATTTTCGGGACAATTGACGCTCGACGACCGGGGCTATATCGTTTCGCCCGACGGCGTGAAAACGAACGTCGACGGCGTCTTTGTGGCCGGTGACGTTCAAGACGTCCACTATCGACAGGCGGTGACCGCCGCGGGACTCGGGTGCCGGGCCGCGATCGAAGCAGAACGCTACCTGGAGGCTCGCGAGGCGCAAACGGCCGCCGTCAGCTGAATCCCCTCTGCGGAGCGGCGCGGAATTAGCCGATATTTCAATATACGGCGCGCAATGGCGCGCTGGATCTCGGACGTCCATTCGTCAGCGCCCGGCATGCGCCGGGCCGGCGTATTGTACTCTAAAAATCGGATCGCCACGGCATCGAGGATTGCTCAGACACATGGAAGCGAAACAGAACGATCAGGCTTTACAGAAGTTGCGTGAGTCTGCTGCGGACGCCGGTACCGACCCAGCGGATCGCCGCGCTGCGGCCGAGCTGCTCGCGGAAGCGGGCGCCGTCGCCGACGCAGTTCCTGCGCTCATCCTCGCAGGTCGCGACCTCATGGATGCGGGCGACGTCGAAAATGCGCGCGCCTGCTTCGTCCGCGCCTTCGCACTCGACCCGAAGAACTTCGATGCGCTCTTCGAAGTCGGCCGCGCCGATCTCGCAGAAGGCCATCGCGAAGATGCGCTTGCGAAGTTCGTCGAAGTGCTCCGCAAGACCAATCTCCGGCATTTGCCGGCGCTGTTCGAGACCGGTTGTCTGTATGAAGGGCTCGGAAAATTCGACGAAGCGATTCTCGCCTTCAAGCGAATCGTCGAGCGCGACAAGACGCACATGGATGGCCTGGAACATCTCGGCCGCGTGCATCAAGCCAAAAATCTGAAACCCGACGCCGTACACTACTACAACTTAGCTGCGGACGCGGCATTTACCGCAGAGCGATTCTCAGACGCCCGGCGCTGTGCGAATGCGGCGCTCGCGCTCGACGCTGACAACGCCAAAGCGAAAGCCATGCAAGCGGCCTTGAAAAATCTTGGCGGCGAAGAAGCTGCAAAACCGGCACCAAAGGCGCAAGAAAAGACAGCGCCCGCGCAAGCTCCGAAAGTCGCGTACGCCCCGCCGCAAGCCGCACCTGCCCCGCAGGCAACGCCCGCGCGGCCGACGCCCGCACCGCAGGCCGCTCCGGCTCCGCAGGCCGTACCTGCGCCGGCGCCGCGCCCAACAGCTCCCGCCCCGGCCGCCGCTCCGACGCCAGCGCCCCCGCCGGCACCGCAAACCGCACCCGCACCGCAAGCCGCACCCGCACCCGCACCGCAAGCCGCGCCCGCACCGAATCCGCTCACTGCCGAAGTCTTCTTGCTCGAGCAGCAGTCCGAAGCGATGTCTCGGCTCGCGCATGCGCAATCAGAAGTCGCGCAGACGTACAAGAAGCGGCTCGCGATGGAAGAAGAGATCAAAGCCGCCAAAGCAGCGCTTGAAGCACTCGAGGCAGACCGGGCGTCCGTCGAGGCGAGTTTACGCGAGCTCGAGAGCCGCGTTGCGGCCGCCGGCAAAGCCAAGGCCGCCGAAGATGCGGCGCTAGCGCAATTGTCTTCCAATATCCAAAAGGTGCGCGACGAACTTGACGCGCTGTCATCGCTGCCTGCCGACATCGAGTCGATCAAAGCGAAGTGCGCCGCCGTCTCAGGGCAGATCGCGAAGGCCAACGAAGTGCTCGCTGCGTCGCAGGCGCGCGCGGACAAGGTCGTCGCCGAAGCCGGAACCGTGGAGACAACCGTCAAGGAACTTCAGAGCAAATTCGCGGCTGCGCGGCAAGGCGCCGACGCGGTAGAAAATCAACTGGTCGGGCTGCTCGAACAGACCCGCGGCGCGCACGCGGCGGCGAAGGGCGCGGTCGGCCAAGTCGCCGATATGAAAGCGGCCATCACCGCACTTGAAGCGCTCAGCACGCAACTCGATACCGCGCGTGTGCAGCTCGAGTCCGAATCCAAACGCATCGATGCGAAACAAGCGGACACCGCGGCCGCCCTTCAGCGCGTTGAAGCGATCCGGGCAGCGCGCGGAGAGTCTGCGAACGGCTCGCCCGCACCGTCAGCGACGAACTCCGCAGCGTCATCTGCCGGCGCGGCGAGCTCAGCCGCGAAGAAGACCAACGGAGCAACGCGCGGGCCGGCGGCAACCGATGCGTCGGCGCTCATCGCCGAAGGCGATGCGCTGCGAACCGCCCGCAACGCCTCCGGCGCGTGCGAAAAATATAAGGCCGCACTCGCGCTCGACAGCGCGAATGCCGGCGCGCGCTACCGGCTCGGCCTAGCGCTCTCCGATCTCGGAAAATCGGAAGAAGCGCTGACGACGCTGCGACCGCTCGGTGCCGACAAAGAATACGGCGTCCTCGCCCAGACGGCAGTCGCGGAAGCGCTGCGCGCCCGCGGCGAGGTCGACGGCGCGGAAGCGCAGCTCTCCAAAGCGCTCGAAGCGACGGGTTATCCCGAAGAGCATTACCGGCACGCGCTGTATTCGCTCGCCAGCCTTCACGAGAGCAAAGGTGATCCCGACTCGCTCGGTCTCGCGTTGTGGTCGTACGAAGAGATCTTCGCCGGCGATCCGACGTACGCGGACGTCGCGAAGCGCATCGAAAAGATAAAAGCCGCTTTGGCGACGCCGAGCGCACGAAACGGAGCGAAATAGCGTGAGCGCCGACCGATTGCTGACCACGGCCCAGGAGCTGTCCGCGCGCGACGGCCTTCGCGCCGCCGTGCTCGCGTATATGGAAGCTGTCGATGCGCTTGTTGCCGAGAAGCGCATCGCGCAGGCACAGACCGTGATGATCGACCTGTTAAAGGCTCAGGAGAAGAAGAAAGGGCTGTTCGGGCGCACCGACAAGAACCCGCTCGGGTCAGAGCGCGTGACCGTGGGCCTGAAGTTCGCCGAGATCGCGCCGAAAGGTGCACCGACTGAAGATGCGCTCGATCAACTGGGTTATCTAGCGCAAGATTTTCCGGACGAACTGACGATCCGCCGCGCGAACGCGGACGCGCTTCGTCTCTCCGGCTATGCCGCCGACGCGATCGACGAATACCGGTATTGCGCCGGCGCCGTGCCGGACGACGCAGGCGTCAATCAACACATTTCGGATCTCTACGTGGGAATCGGACGGCCGGACGACGCGGCCGGCTATCTCCTACGTGCGCTGCGCTTGTACGGCAAGCACGGAGAATTCGCGCAGCTCGCCGTGCACGCCGAATCACTCATCGAACTTCGCCCCGCGAGTCTTGGCGATCTCATCGATCTGCTTTCGCCCGCGCCCGGCGAAGCGCTCGTCGGTCACCTCAATCTGCTCGACGAACTCACGCATCGCGTGACGCACGCCGGCATTCTCGATTCCGCCCAAAAGGCGAAAGCGCGCGAGCAGCTGCAGGCGCTGTACGAGCGGCTCATCTTGGCCGATCGCTCAGACGAAGGTGCCGTGCGCGGACTCGAAACGCTGAATGCGGATGCCGCACCGGTCGAGCGCCGTCGTTCGGAAACTTCGGCGGCGACGGAGGTCGCTCAAACCGAACAACGCCGAGTGCAGACACCGCCGGTACCGGCGCCTGAACCTGCTCCCGCACCGAAGGTCGTCGAGCAATCTCGACCCGTTGTGGATAAAGTATCTCAGCCGGCGACCGAGGCAGTGGTCGCGGCGGTGCCCGACCTCGCTGCGATCCTCCCAGAGCCGTCGATGGCTTCGGTAGCGCCGCGAAAATCGTCCGCGCCGAATGCGCTTGCCGCGTACACGCGACGCAAGGCGAAAGAACTCTACGACGCAGGCGACCTGGCGGGCGCATCGATGTGCTACGAACGGCTGTTGCGCGGTGGTTCGGATATCGAGTCGCTCGAAGGCGCACTCGATTGCTACATCGGGCTGGAGCGAACGCAAGATGCGGCGCGCGTGGCGGTCGAGCTCGTCAACGCGAAGGCCGACGACGGCGACCTCGAAGGCGCGCTGACCACGATCGACCGGATATCCGCGATATCTGATGACGCCAACTTCGCGCAGCAGCGCATGGAGTTGCTCGTCGCATTGGGCCGGCCGGAAGCCGTCGGCCGGCAATAAGTGCTGCTGTAGTGCCGACCTTTATGGTCGGCCGCGGTCTTTCGTATCAGGGCAAGCAACGCTTGCCCTCGTTTTTTAGCCGACCATAAAGGTCGGCACTACAGAACTAGCCGACCATAAAGGTCGGCACTACATTTAGAGGGCGAAGGTGTAGACGATGCGATAGGTCTGCGTCGCCGGATGGCCGTCCACTTCGGGAGCCTGGAACTTGCTCGAGCGCGCGGCTTCCAGCGCAGCGGCGTCGAGCAATCGATTGCCGGTCGATTGACCGATGCTCAGCGAGATGACGTTGCCATCAGGACCAACCGTGACGAGGACGATCGCCGTTCCCTGGATCCCTTGACTCTTCGGGATCTCGGGATAGAGCGGCTGCACCTGCGAGATAAACCGGGCATCGACGACCACTGCGGGTTCGTAGATCGGCGTCGGTTGAGGCGTTGCTGCCGCGGGTGGCGCCGTCGCTACGGTTTGCGCCGGCTCTTGCGTTGGAATCGGATCGGGCGTCGCGGCTTGGGTCGCTGCCCCAGGATCGAATGCGAGCGTCGACAGCGCGGATTGCTTGACGTGATGCGGAACGTGCTTCGTCGCCAGAACTTTGACGCCCGTGGTCGTCACCGCGGGTGCGGCCGACGGCGTTACTGCGGGAGTCGGCGAGACTGGCGGCGATGCTTGCGTCGACGGGCCGGCATGATGTTTTGCCGGCTTTTTCGACGTCGCGAGAATATGAGTGACCGGAGTCACAGTCGTGAACGACGACAGCGGCGGCACGACCGCCTCGAGCCCGACCTGCTCCGGCGGCTGCGATTGGTGTTTCTGTCCGGTCTCAACGGCATAGCCGATGCCGCCGCCGACCAAGAGCACGCCGACGATGGAACCGACGACGACGATCGGAAAGCCGGGGCCGCCGCCGGAGCGCGGTTTGAGCGTGCGGCGCAGCGTTTGTGATGAATTTAAAGTGCCCACGTACGAATAATCCTCATGATCGGCCAGGTGCGCGCTGCGGTCGTCGCGTGACTTCCGCACCGGCAGCCTATACTAGAGTATCGTCGCAGATCAGCGCGGGGATTAGAGTTCGCGCGGGAGCCGTTGGGCCAGCGCGCGGAACAGCGCTACTCCAGATGTGAGCGCGGCCTCGTCTAGCCGGAAGTTCGGCGAGTGGAGCATCGGCGGCGTTTCATCGCCCGGACGGCCGACGCCGAGCCGGATCATACAGCCCGGTGCCAACTGCGCGAAGTACGAAAAATCCTCCGCACCCATCGTCGGCCGGTCGAGCGTCACAACCGCCGGAATTCCTTCAGTGCTTCGCGCGATGTCGGCGATCCGATCGGCAAGGGCGACGTCGTTGTGCACCGACGGGTAGCCGAGCGCAAACTTCATGGCGTGCGTCGCGCGATGCGCGTCACAGATCCCGCGCACGACGCGCTCGACGCGATCGGGGATCGTCGCACGGACGGCCTCGTTCAAACATCGGATCGTACCGGAGATCGTCGTGACGTCAGCGATCACATTGCGACGGTAGCCGCCTTGGATCTGGCCGATGGCCACGACGACGGCGTCGAGCGGATCGACTTCACGGCTCGCGATGCGCTGTAGCGCGCCGACGATTTCGGCGGCGATAGGGATCGTATCGACGGCGAGGTGCGGATAGCCGCCATGACCGCCGCGACCGCGGATCTCGATGTCGAAATCGTCGCACGACGCCGTGGTGGGCCCGCGCCGGATGCCGATCGTGCCCGCGGGCAGTGTGGGCCACACATGGATCATCGCCACCGCATCGACGCCGTGCATGACGCCTGCCTCGATCATCGGCTTCGCGCCGCCCGGGCCTTCTTCGGCGGGCTGAAAAAAGAATTTGATCGTGCCGGCGAGCCGTTCACGGTCGCGAGCGATCGAAATGGCGGCGCCGAGGAGCATCGCGGTGTGCGCATCGTGGCCGCACGCGTGCATCTTTCCGTGGATCGCCGATGAGAACGGTTCACCGCTGCCTTCGACGATCGGGAGCGCGTCCATGTCCGCGCGCAGCGCGATCGTCTTACCTGGCTGTGCGCCGCGCACGATTCCGAGCACGCCGGTCTTGGCGACGCGTGCGGTTTCGATGCCCGCCTTCCGCAACTCGCTTGCGACGAGCTCTCCGGTCTGCACTTCTTCGAAACCGAGTTCCGGATGCCGGTGGATTTCACGCCGCCACCGGACGACGTCGGCGAGCAAGCTTTCAGTCGCCGCTCCGCTCACGCGAGCAGCGGTTCCCGCGTTGCCCGCCCTTCGGCGATGACATGTTCGATCTCGGCGACGGCCTTCGGCACGTCCTCCGATAGGTTCTCGCAGCTATCTTTGGTGATGAGGATGTCGTCCTCGATGCGCACGCCGATGCCGCGCCATTTCGCGTCGACCTCTGAATCGACGGGAATGTAGAGCCCGGGTTCGATGGTCACGATCATGCCCTGCGCCAGTGGCCGCCACTGCCCGTCGATCTTGTAGAATCCGACATCGTGCGTGTCCAGACCGAGATAATGACCCGTCCGGTGCATGTAGAACTCTTTGTATTTCTCGGTCTCCAGATTTTCTTGGAGCGATCCTTTGAGGAGTCCGAGCTCGATCAGGCCGGAGACGAGCACCTTGACCGTTTCGTCGTGCACGTGCGTGTTGTAGATCACGCCCGGACGGCATAGGCTGATGCCCCGCTCGTTCGCGGCGAGCACGAGCTCGTAGATCGCGCGCTGCTCCGGCGAGAACTTCCCGGCCATCGGCCACGTGCGCGTGATGTCGCCGCAGTAGAAATCGACTTCGGCGCCTGCGTCGATGAGCACGAGCGCGTCATCGGCGACGCGCATGCGATTGGTGTTGTAGTGCAAGATCGTGGCGTTCGCGCCGCCCGCGACGATCGATGAGTAGGCGGGCCACTGCGCGCCGCGGCTATGGAAGATGAATTCGATGATCGCCTCGATCTCGTACTCGAACATCCCCGGCCGCGCGTAGCGCATGGCGGCGATATGGCCTTCACCGGAGACGCGCACGGCACGCGTCATGCCTTCGATGTCGGCGGCCGTCTTGATGAGCCGCATCTCGTGGAGCAACGGCGCAGGATTCTTGAGCACCATCCCGCCCATGTCGGACCGGCGGCGCGCGAAATTCAGGCGCTTCAATTCACCGGTGATGAGATCGTTGATCCGGCCGTTCGCACCGAATGCGTAGTGCAGCGTGTCCGAAGTCTCGAGGTACTCGCCGAGGCGTTTCCCGAGCTCGTCGATGGGGTACGCCGCATCCACGTGAAAGTCGCGCACCGCGCCTTCCGGACCGGAACGCTTGCCTTCCCAAATCTCACGATCGCGATTGCGCGGGCGCACGAACAGCACCGATTTTTCGGACTTGTGATTCGGTGCGAGCACGAGCAGGGTCTCCGGTTCTTCGAATCCCGTGAGATAGTAGAGATCCGAATCTTGGCGGAAGTCGAAATCTTGATCACCCGTGCGGTATGCGACGGGCGAACTTGGGAAAACGGCGACGCCGTCTCCCATCTTCTCGACAAATGTCTTGCGGCGGCGTTCGAATTCAGTCATGCGCCCGCTTTCGATGCCGGAGCGGGAGACCACTTCTGTCGCTATCGGAAGAGGGGACGCCGGCGGACGGCGCCTAAACCCCGGTCCCGTGAACGCACAGCATCTTTTCGGCTCAAAGGGTCAGTATCTCGCCTTCGTCGATCGTTGGAACGTCTTCGCGCCCAACGGAAACTACGTCGGCTTTTTGCGGGATTCTCGCGTCTTCAGCGCGGAAGGCGCGTACGTCGGTACGATTCGCGGCGATCGGCTGCTCCGCGAACTGGCATCTCCGAAGCACCGGCCCGATCACCGGCCGCTCAAACCGCACGCATCGCCAAAATTGCCCGTCGATCCGTTCGGCCGCTCGCCTATTTCGCTGCCGCCTGGCTTTGCGGACTTGCGCTTGTGATGCATCAAAAGGGCCGTCGCGAAGCAGACTAGTAGGAAGTCGCGCGGCGCAGGTAGCGGACGGTGTTGCGGATATGCTCGCCGTCACCGGCGTCCGGCCGGCGAACAAGATAGGCTTCGAGATCCGAGATCGCGCTCTCGTAGCGGTGCAGCCGCGCCAAGATGATGCCGCGATCGCGCAATTCTGACGGATCGTCCGGGTCGATCACGAGTTGGAGCTGGATCGCCGCGAGCGCCGCGACGTAATTCTTCTCGTTCGAGAGCGCGTTCTTCAGATTGAGCACCAACCGTTTGAGAATCGCTCGCGGTTTGACACCGTCGAGATATTCATCCTGCCACGACAGCTTGTCGCCATAGACCCGGTCGACGAGCGTGCGGCAATCCGATTCGTCGATGATCGCGCCGGCTTGATAAGGATCGATGAACAAGCGGCTGGTGGGATCCGGAAACCGTACGATGAAGTGGCCGGGAAGCCCGACGCCCTCGAGTGCCAGCCCGATGCGCCGCGCCGTCTCGATGAGCACGACCGACAGGGTGATCGGAATCCCGATGCGGGTCGTGATCACGCGCGCGAGCAGACTATTGCTGGACGCCCCGTATGCGGCGGCATTGCCGCCAAAACCGCCGATGGTGAAGAGCGACTCGATCAGCGCGCCGACCTGTGCATACGGTTCGCGCGACCCGTTCGCAAGCGCGGCTGCGCGGCGGGCGAGCTCGTCGAGTTCAGTCTCGCAAGCCGAGATGTCGGTGTGCGGATCGATCGTCGCGCTGACAAGTAAACACGCGCGATCGAGCGGAAATACGCCGTCGCTCTTCTCGCTTTTCGCGAGCAGCGCGGCGAACGCTCCAGACGCGTCGCTGGTTTCCATATGGAGTGCGTTCTTTGACACGTCCCGCTCAACCTCGAATCTTGGGCCGTTCGTCCTGCGCGACGTCGGTCGCGTGCCCGAGCTAAGAGGTCAGTCGCCTCACGAAGCAAAGGTCCCTTTTCGA
>DATBOZ010000121.1:0-3401 GCA_036561585.1 Candidatus Eremiobacteraceae bacterium
GAGTCAGGGCGTCGGCGTGGGCAACGGCAGCGGCCGGCGCGGCTCGTTTGTAAGCATCGGAATCGGGCGCACAAGGCGCAAGCCGGTCGATAAGTTGAGCGCCTGCGCGATCTTGGCGACGTCGCTCGCGATCGTATCGCCGGCGGGGCAAGTCAAGTCTCCCGAACGCGAACCTTTCCACCAGACAAACAGCGACGATCCGAACGACGCGCTCTTCATGCACGTCGTTGCCGTGTGCGCTAACAACGGCATCGCAGCTTGCACATCGGCGAAGAAATGCGTTGTGAGCGATGCGGGCACAACAGCCGTTGCACGTTTCGGCCCATTGATATACTCTGCAGCGCCGGATCGCTGTATGACGACCCGATAGCCAAGCGTGTTCGTCGATCCGGTATTCAAGATCACTGCGGCGCCCCTCGGCACAGGCAGATAGGGCACGGCCGGCGCTGCGGACGCGGCGAGCGGCGCTACGAGGAAGAGGGCCACAAGCAGGTTCTTCATGTCCACGAAACGCTTCGCGCGGGCAGCACGTTTCGCCTTACACCATATACGATTTCGGCGGGTCGGCCATCGCCAGGATCTCGCGGCCGGCGCTGAACGCGCCGATCTCACTGCGTGTGCCGCCGTCGCAGACGAGTTCGCCCAATATGCGCCCGATGACCGATGCGAATTTGAACGCGTGGCCGGCGCCGATCGCAAACGAAATATTGGGATGGCCCGGTACGAGATCGATCACGAAGTCACGATCCGGTGTCAGTGTGTACAGACACGTCTTCGTGTATATGACCGGGCCGAGCGCCGACGGCAGATAGCGTTGTAAAAATCGCTCGACGCGCGCGAAATTCTCCGGGTCGGGCTCGAACGTCCGCGTGTCGGGATCGACCGCTTTGCCGCCGGCATCTTGCGCGACTTTTGGCCCGGCCTCGCCGAAAACCGGAAAGCCGTAGAACGACGGATCGTCCATCCAGATCCACACCGGGAAGCGATCGGGCGCGAACGAGGCGGCATCGGGCGCGGCGAAATACGTCACTTGCTCTTTTGTGATCTCGAGCGGGATATGGACGCCGAAATTCGCCAGCGCGCGATTGGTCCACGGACCGGCCGCGATGATCAACTTGCCGCACCGGTACGTGGTGCCGCCCGCGCGGACCTCGATCTCGCCATCGCGGTCGACGATTCGTTCGACCGGCGCGTTGTCGCGCAAGACCGCGCCGTTGGCGCGCGCCATGCGACGGTGCGTATCGTTCGCGCGCGCGGCCATGGCGATACCGCTTTCGGCCTGGAAAAGTCCCTCGATATCGTCGCTGAGCGTGAACTGCGGCCAGCGGCGCATGATCTCCGCTGCATCGACGCGCTCGAAGTCGACGCCGCACGCCGCCATCGCATCGGCGTATCCCGAAAGCGGAATCGCGCCCGCGCGCGGACCTAGATCTAGGCCCCCGGTCTTGAGCACGACTCGCGTGTTTGATTCGGTTTCGAGCGTCGCCCACGATTCGTACGCGCGCTTTGCCAAGCGAACGTAGTGCGGCGCGTGGTAGGACAATCGGATGATGCGCGAGTGATCCTGCGATTCGCCGCGCACGTGTCCGAGTTCGAATTGCTCGAGCCCGAGCACGGAATTTTTTCCACGTCGCGCCAGCCAATACGCGGCGCCGCTGCCGATGCCGCCCAGGCCGAGGACGACGATGTCGAAGTCGCGCGCCACTACGGCCCGAGCCGTTCGTTCACGTAGCGACGCAGATCCAGACTGAAGCGCTCCATCGGCGCATAGTATCCGTATTCCCACACGCGCGAATGCATGCCGCGCTGGACGCTTTCGCAGATCGCCCAGTCCTGGCGATTGGTGAGGTCCCAAAACCCGACCGCGTCGGACGCATCGAACGTCGCTTTGTGCATCTCGTCCGGATGGAACAGAAAGTCGCAGATGATCGTGGTCTTCAACGGGCCGCGCGGTAAGACGGTGAATGCGGCAACATGATCGGCGGAGAGGCTCAACATGAAGTTCGGATAGATCAATTCGCCCTTGTGGCGCGTGCGTTCGTCGTCGTCGAGATCGGCGAACAGCGCGCGGTCGGTGGTTCCGCTGAAGGTGAACGTGTATGCGCCCTCGCGATGCGGGATACCGCGCTCCCAGTCCAAATCGCCACCGCCGCGTTTCTTGAAGTCGGGAACGAGTGCGGACAACTCGGGATGGACGCCCGCGCAGTGATAGCACTCGTTGTAATTCTCGAGCATCACTTTCCAGTTCGCCGCGACATTGTACACGATCGTGTTCGCAATGCGTAGCACCGCGAGCGGATATCGTTTGAGACGATCCGGCACGCCTTCCAATTGCGCCGCGAGCGTGCGCCCTTGGGCAGCCGCCGATTCCGGGGTCAAGTTCACGAAGACGAAGCCGCCCCAGACATCGACGCCGACGCGATGCAGGCCCAACTCATCTTTGCGAACGCCGTCGGCCTCCTCAAGATACGGCGCAGTGCGCAGCCTGCCGTCGAGCTCGTATGTCCATGAATGATACGGACAGCGGATGCCGCCCGCAAAGGTGCCACGCGAAGATTCTTCCACGAGCCTGCTGCCGCGGTGCCGGCAGACATTATAGTGCGCGCGCAACGTGCCATCTCGCGTGCGCACGATGAGGATGCTTTCGCCGGCGACGTCGACCGCGAGATAGTCACCGGTTTTGGCGACCTGCTCTTCGCGGCACGCCAAAAACCATTCGCGATGAAAGATGCATTCTTGTTCGCGCGCGTAGATCGCATCGTCGAAGTAATACGCGCGCGGCAACGTTCGTTCCAGGCTGGTCGTATGCGATCGAAGCCCTGCATCCACGGTGGTTCGCTTACGGACGCGGCGGATGGCGCCCTCTTTAACGCTCGCGTGCGCGGAGGGAGCGTCAAACGGCTTTACGAACATAAATACTCGCGCCGAAGTGGCGAAATTGGCAGACGCGCAAGTTTCAGGTATTTGTGTCCGCAAGGACGTGCAGGTTCAAGTCCTGTCTTCGGCACCATTTCCTAACAAATCTCGGGTCGATCGCACAAACCGTTGGTGCTCTCCTAATTAAAGCGCGAAATCGACTCGCGTCAAACGATTCTGCCGGAATCTGTGACCTTTGGCTGACGGGAAATCGGTCCCGCCCGCGCAGAAGCGTTGCGGCCCCGGCATGGATGTCGTGGCCGCATTTCTGTTGCGCCTGACAGCGCGAGAGGAGTACTCATGTCGTCAACGCTCGATCGATCAGCGGCGCAAGCGTCGCGAAACGTCTGGGAAATGGCGCAGGCGCAATTGGACGATGTCGCCACGCTCATCGGCTTAGATTCCGGCATTCATGCATACTTACGCGTTCCAAAACGCATCCTCACCGTCTCAGTTCCCTGCGAGATGAGCGATAGATCGATTCG
>DATBOZ010000122.1:0-20711 GCA_036561585.1 Candidatus Eremiobacteraceae bacterium
ATGCGTACTTCGCGCCGACGCCGCGCGATTACGACCGTGTGGCCGTCGCGCTTGCGCGCGCGGGCTTCCGCGTGACGCCGTCGACGAACGGCACGATCATCGATGCCGACGCTCCGGCGTCGACGGTCGAGCGCTATTTCAACACCGAAATCCACATGGTCAGGCAAGCCGGCGTGCGCGAGGTGCGCTATGCGAATACGCGGCCGGCGAGCATGCCCTCGCAGCTCGCCGACGTCGTCGATACGATCATCGGCTTTGACAGTCTGCGCGGCGCCACCACAGACCATGTCTTCCCTGCCAAGACTGCGCTGGGGCCGGACGCGCTCGGCGGTCCGATCCACGGCAAGGCGGGCGGCTACAGTCCGTTCGCAATCGCGCAAGCCTACGATTACCCCGTGCAGCACGGATTCGACGGCACGGGCCACGCGGTCGGCGTTGCGATCGACTACGACAGCTCGGACACCGACCTCAACGGTTTCCTGGCGTTCTTCGGTGAGACGCGGACGGGAAAGAATTTTCACGTCCCGGTGGACGGCGGACAGCCGTACGATCCAAACGGCGGCAGCGTCGAGTCGACGCTCGATACCGAGACGATCGCCACGCTCGATCCCGGCGCCGACATGTACGTCTACAACTTCGGTGCGGCATTCACGTTCAAAGAGATCAGCGACGGCTACAACAAAGCGGTGGCTGACAACAAGGTCGAGGTCGTGAGCTCGAGTTTCGGTCTCTGCGAGGACGACTCGCCGACGAGCTTCAACAAAATCGTAAATAAGATCAGCAAGCAAGGCGCCGCGAAGGGCATCAGCTTTGTCGCGAGCACCGGCGACTTCGGCCGCGGCGGCAAGTGCTCGGACGGCACGGGCCAAGATGTTCCGGCGGTGCTGAAGTACTTCACGTCGGTCGGCGGGGCGGATCCGCAAATCGACAACAACGGCAAGCTGACCGGCGAGATGGAAGATTCGGGTTCCGGCGGCGGCCCGTCTGACATCTTCGCGATCCCTAGTTATCAAGTGGGCGTCCCCGGTATGTTCTCGACGACGAAACGCAACATCCCGGATGTTTCCGGTCCCTACTTGCCCGACGCGTTTTACTACGCCGGCCAGTGGGGCCAGATCGGCGGCACATCCTGGGCCTCTCCGGCGACGTCCGCATTTCTCGCGGAAGCCAATCAGGTTGAGGGCTCGCGCACAGGATTCGCCAATCCGGCGATCTACGCTGCGTTCAAAGCTAAGGGGTATCTCCTCTTCCATGACCTGATCACCGGCAACAACGGGATCGCGTGCACACCGGGTTACGACGACTGCAGCGGCATCGGCACGCTAAAGGCGTTCCATCTCGCGAAGGCCCTGTAAAAGGGCAATGTGGGGCCGACCTTTATGGTCGGCCTCGATCTCGTGTGGGGCCGACCTTTATGGTCGGCCTCGTTATTTGTGGGCGAGCGTTGCTCGCCCGACTACATCGGTCACGCGTTCACGTTGCTCATGTCGGCGTAGCGCTGTCCGGCGAACGTGCCGGGCGGAGAAGCCGCATCGATGCGACCTGCTTCGTCCTTGCTCAGGACAACATCCGCGGCCGCGCAGTTCTGTTCAAGCCACTTCCGGCGTTTCGTGCCGGGTATCGGCACGATGTCCTCTCCCTGGTGTAATAGCCACGCGAGGGCGAGCTGACTCGGCGTGATGCCCTTTTCGCTTGCGATCTTCTTCAACACCTCGACGACCGCGAGATTGCGCTTGAGATTCTCGTCCTGAAAGCGTGGGTGCCGCACGCGGTAATCGTCGGGAGCGAGCGCCGCGGTATCGGCGATCTGACCCGTCAAGAGACCCCGGCCAAGAGGGCTGTATGCCACGAAGCCGATGCCGAGCTCCCGGCACGCAGGCAGAATTTCGCTCTCGACGTCACGCGTGAAGAGCGAGTATTCCGTCTGCAAGGCGGTGATGCGGTGCACCGCGTGTGCGCGGCGCATGGTTGCGACCGACGCCTCACTCAATCCGAGGTGATGCACTTTTCCCGCGCTGACAAGTTCTGCCATCGCGCCCACCGTCTCTTCGATCGGTACCGTCTTATCGACACGGTGCTGGTAGTAGAGGTCGACGTGATCGACGCCGAGGCGCTTCAGCGAAGCGTCGCACGCTGACCGTACGTATTCGGGCTTGCCGTTGATCCCGATCCACTCGCCGTCTTCCTTTCGCTCGTTGCCGAATTTCGTCGCGAGAAAGACCCGGTCGCGTTTGCCGGCAATGGCCTTGCCGACGAGCCGCTCGTTCGTGAACGGGCCGTACATGTCGGCGGTGTCCAAGAAATAGCAGCCAAGGTCGAGCGCGCGGTGGATCGTCGCTATGGATTCGGCATCATCCGTCGCGCCATAAAATTCCGACATCCCCATACAGCCCAACCCTAAGGCGGATACCGTCGGGCCCGCATTTCCAAGAGTGCGAGTGTTCATCGATTACCTTCCTTTACGTCATCGCCCTGGCGAGCTCGTCGAGGCGTGAGATGGTTTCCTGAATATCATCATCCGTCGTTCGCGGGTTCAAGGTGCATATCCGGATGACGACTCGTCCGGCCAGTCGCGTGGTGACGATTGCCGCATACCCGTTTTCCGTGAGCGCAAGCGCGATCCGCCGGTTCAGGTCGTCCGCGATGCGGTCGTCCATCCCCTCGGGAGCGTATCGAAACGTCACGACGCCCATGCACGCGGGCGAGCAGACGTGCCACTCTGACCTGCGCAGCACCTCGCGCTCGGCCAATTCCGCTAGTTCGAAACCGCGGTCGACGGCCGCTTCGAACGCGTCCGCGCCGAACACTTGGAGCGACATCCATAACTTGAGGGCCCGAAACGGCCGCGTCAGCTCGGGACCGAACTCCCAATAGTTGATCTCTCCCTCGCCGACGTGCGCGTCGGCGAGATACTCCGGCACGATCGAGAACGCGCGATGCAGGAGCGCTTGGTCCCGCACGATCACGCAACCGCACGGGTACGGTTGAAATAGCCATTTATGTGGATCCACCGAAAACGAATCGGCGCGTCCGAGCCCTGCGAGCAGTGCGCGGCCGAACGCGCTGAAGATCGCGCCGGCGCCGAATGCACCGTCCGCGTGGTGCCACAGCCCTTCTTCGGCACACAGATCGGCGAGTTGATCCAGCGGATCGACCGCGCCGGTATTCGTCGTTCCCGCGTTTGAGATCAGACAAAACGGCAATCGTCCAGCGGCGCGATCCGCAGCGATCGCGCCACGGAGCGCCGGCATATCGATGACGAACGTCTCCGTCGACGGCACCACCCGCAGTTGTTCCGCGCTGAATCCCAAGATCCGAAGCGCGCGATCGATCGAAGAGTGCGTCTGGTCCGAATAGTAGATCATCGCGCGCCGGCGGTCTTCACCGGCAAGTCGGGACTCGCGCGCGGCGTGCAGCGCGGTGAGATTGGCGATGGATCCGCCGCTCACGAAGATACCGCCTGCCGCCGGCGGCATGCCCGCCAAACCGGCAAGCCATTGGATCGTCGTCGCCTCGATCACTGCCGGCCCGGACCCTTCAAGCCACGTTCCCGCGAAGACGTTGAAACCCGCCGTCATCAGATCGGCGAAGACACCGATGATGTTGCTCGGTCCGGGCACGAATGCGAAATAGCGAGGATGGTCGGGCCGGCCCATGTACGGCAGCACGTCGTCGAGCACGCTGCGGACGACGTCTGCCGGATCGCGCCCGGCAGCCGGCAACGGCTCGCGCAGCCACGGCGCGAGCGCCGCGTGACTTGCGCGCTGCAAGGCCGGCAATTCGCGCAACCGTTGCCGGTATTCGACGATCACGTCGATCAGGTCATGACCGAGTTGCCGTGCGATCTCCGGGGAAAGCTCAAGCGTACTGTTCTTTGTCGGCTTCGCGCGATCTCGGTTCGGCATTGCGCGCGATATTCACACCGCCGCCACAGCGGGCCTTGTCGGTTGCCGAAAAAGCGGGCAAGCATCACGCGGGCTGCAACATTTAATGTTCGGGCCGAGGCGCCTAGAAAATCGGCAGCGAATTGCGGCGCTCCTGGTTTTTCCGTCTTCAGGTTTCTTTCGTCAATCGGGGAGTGTGCGACATGTGGAAAACGATGCGGCTCGCAGCACCGATGTGTGCATTGGTCGCGCTTGCGGCCGGATGCGGGAGCCATAGCCCAGCCGCGGTGCCGGCCGGCGCCGGACTCCAAGGCCATCATCGACTGCAGACGCTGCCGAAGTACGTCATCGTCATGGTGCAGGAAAATCGCACCGTCGATAATCTTTTCCAGACGCAGCCGGGCGTCGATACGCAGAGCTTCGGGTTCGACTCCCACCACAATCGCATCACCCTCAAGCAACAGGAGCTGGGTGCGGCATATGATTGCAGTCACGCGCACTCGGCATTCGTCACCGAGGTGACGCGCGGCTTCGATCTGGAACACTGCAGCCCGGGCGCGCCGGCAGACGCAGCGTATTCGTTTGTCAATCCGGCGCAGATCACGCAGTACACCGCGCTTGCCTCGCAATACGCGATCGCCGATGAAGTGTTGCAGAGCAACGAAGGTCCGAGCTTTCCCGCGCACATCTATTTGATCGCGGCCACCACGGGAACGCCCGGCTCACACTTCAACATCTCGGAAAACGACGGAACAAAACCGCCGACCCCGACCGGCTGCAACGCCCAGGCCGGCAAACGTGTGAAGACGATCGATATGACGAGCGCGTTTCCGGGCATCGAAGGCAATCCGATCTTTCCGTGCATCGATCCACTGACGATCTTCAACGAGCTCGACAGCGCGCACATCTCGTGGAAATACTACACGCCGATGATCAACAGCATCTGGACGGCGCCGTACGCGATCCAGTCGTTGTACCAAAACGACCGCGCAAATGTCATCGTCCCCGAGACGTCCGTGCTTTCAGACATCCAAAACGGGCAACTCGCGCAAGTGAGCTACGTGATTCCGAGCGGCCACAACTCCGACCATCCGGGCAAGGGCAACACCGGCGGTCCGACCTGGGTGGCGTCGGTGATCAACGCGCTCGGTGCGTCGCAGTACTGGAACCAGTGCGCGGTCATCGTCGTCTGGGACGATTGGGGCGGCTGGTACGACCACGTCGCATACCGTCACCCATCAACCAATCCCGTGGATCCTTACGAATACGGGCTTCGCGTCCCATTGCTGGGAATCGGTCCATTCGCAAAATCGAACTGGGTCGACGGAACGCAGCGCGACTTCTCTTCTATACCGCACTTCATCGAGGACGTGTACGGGCTCGCATCGCTCGGTCAGCTGGACAATCAGACCGATGACTTGTTCTCACTCTTCAATTTCAGCGGTGAGCCGAGAAAATTCACTCGAATTCCAACCGGCAACGTGACGATCAAGAGCCTCATCAACCGGCCGCCTGACATTGAGCCGGTCGACAGCGACTGATCGAAGTCCGACCTGAAAATGCCATAGGGCAAGCATCCCTTGCCCTATGTTGCGAGAAAACGAAACCGCCGCCCGACAACACCGAGTCAAAGGTCCCAACTGCTTTCGAAATGGCATCCGTAACGCTTCGCTGAAACTCTGGCGAGCGCCGGCACTCAAATGCTGTTGCCGCGTCGCGCTCCGGAGGAGACCATCGATGCAATCCAGTCGTGTCATTTCGGGCGGCAGTGCGCCGCTTGCTTTCGTCGTCGCCATCACCGCAGTCATATCGCTTTTCGCAACCGCGCCGGCTCACGCGCAGCCGTTCGATGCAGCGGTGAAGTGGATGTCGCTTGGACCTGCGGGATCGCAGATCGGCTCAGGAAAGCTCAACGCCTTCGCGGAAGTCGCGAGCAATCCGAACGTCATGTACACCGGTGGTGGTTGGGGCAATACGCCGCGCGAGTCACCGTCGCAATCGGGGATCTACGGTACGACTGACGGCGGCGCGACTTGGAAGCCGTTGAACGATGGACTGACGAATCCTGACGGAACGATTTCGTCGGTGATCAACGGTCTGTGGCTCGATCAAAACAATCCATCGGTGGTCTTGGCCTCGACGGAGTTCGGCGGCACGTTTCGCTCCACGAACGCCGGAGTGTCGTGGAAAAACGTCGATCGCTCCGAAGCCACCCAGTTCGCCCAAGTGGGCGCAAAGCTCTACCTTGCTTCCCGGCGGGGCATTTTGGTCTCCGCCGACGACGGCGCGACGTGGAGCGTTTCGCTCGCATCATCGGCAGGCGCGACCACGGTCGTCACCGCCGGCGGCGCGACGTATGCCGGCACGACGAGCGGCGACGTCTACCGTTTCAAGGCGGGCGCCTGGACGAAGACCGGTCATCCCGGCTCGGGCCCGGTGCACGATCTGGCAGTGGACCCGTTCAACAAGAAAATCGTCTACGCGAACGTCGACGATCTGTCCGCCTGGAATCAGAATCTCTACGGATCGATCGACGGTGGTCACAATTGGACGTTCATCAATTGCAACTGCTCCATCGGCGCGCAAGCGATCGCGTTCAGTCTCGTCGTCCACGACCGGATCTACCTCGGCGACGACGGCAGCGGCGTCATCTTCTATTTCACCGCCGACGGCAATCCGAACCCGAACTTGAATTTCGGCGCGCAGCCGTACGGCGTCGACATGCGCTACATCGTACCGCTCCCGGCGCAGGTCAATACCGACGACGCCTGCATGCTCTTGATGGATCAAGGACTGTTCTACGCGCCGCGCTGCACGTCCGGCTCCGCGCCGCCTCTGAACGCGAATGTTCCCGACACACTTGCCTACGACGTGAAGATCACGCCGAACGGCAATGCCGCCACCGTGCCGCTGCAAGACAATAGCGCAGCGAACAGCACCGACGGCGGCAAGACCTGGGTGTACGCCAATGACGCCAATGCGGGCGAAGGCGGCGAATCGTTCATCGATCCCACAAATCCGGCGCATTGTTATTTCGCGCACCCGGATTCCGGGCTCTGGGTCTCATTCGACGGTTGCGCGAATTTCAGCGGACCCAACACCTCCGGAATCGAATCGCTCACGTTCGATCAAGCGCACGCCAACAAGATGTACGCGATCGACAATGCCGACATCGGCGGGGCGCAAGCGATTGTCAGCACGGACGGCGGCAACTCCTGGAATTCTGCGCCCTGGACGTTTACGAATCCCTATCAGGTCGCGATCTCGCCGAACGATTCGAAGACCATCACCATGGCCACGGGCACTGCGACGGGCACCCCGCATTTGTATTACACGCACGACGGCGGCACCACATGGCACGAGGCGGCAGGGTTGCCGACACAAGTGGAGCGCGGCGCGACGATCTACTATCCCACCCATCGCTATTACGTCTCGTTCGATGCAAAAGCCCCGGGTACGGTCCTTCTGAGCGACCACGAACCGAGCACGGACAATGTGCTGATCTTCAAGAGCAGCGACAACGCGAAGACGTTCACGCTCGTCAAGACGTTCATGCAACCGGTCCCACCGCGCCCGTGGCCATTTCTCCTGTTCCCGAATCCCCACGAGCGCATCGTGCGTCACATCCCGTATTACGCAACGCGATTTTTCGCAAACCGCCTCGCATTCAATCCAAAGCCGCCGGCGGGCAAGGTGCCCGCCGTGGTCCTCACCACGCGTTTTGGCGCGTACGTCTCCTTCGACGTCGGCGCGACGTGGAAGCGTATCGACACCAAGGCGATCGCGCATCATTTCATCGGCGTCGACTGGAACAGCGGCTACGTCTTTCTCTCGTCGTTCGGTCAAGGCGTGATCAGAAGCGCAACGCCCCTGCAATAGTACTCACTCATTCGAGTGCGCGAGATCACGCGCGGGAGGAGACCTATGAGAACCGGAGTCATCGTCGCGGCCGCGGCAGTCCTGAGTTTGGCGAGTCTGCCATTCGCAAGTCCTGCGGCCGCCCAGGGAGCCGTCTACAGACCATTTCGAGCGCCGGCGCCCGTAATTTCAAGGGCAGTCGCTTTTGACGTGTCGCGCCCGATGCGGAGTCTGCCGAGAACCTACGGCAGCTCGATTTACGCGCAATCCTGGCTCGAAGTCCGGCCCGAAAACGACGAGGGGCCGTTCGTCAGGCCCATCAACGTCTTCGCCGACCCGGTCGTGCAAAGATTCTACGGCAGCGACTCGTCCGATCGGCTCTTGATGACATTTGAAGGGCTGAAGAACACGGAAAATCCGTTCCAGGTCGCTCCGCCGGATCCCGATGGCGCGATAGGCCGGACGAATTACGTCGAGATCGTGAATCTGGTGTTCGGCGTCTACGACCGCCTCGGAAATCTCGTCGCGGGACCCACCCAGCTCGGGTCGCTGTGGACAGGTTTCAGCGTGCCGGACTGCACCGACAATTCTGGTGATCCAATCGTTCTGTACGACCGCAAGAATGATCGCTGGGTCCTCACGCAATTCACGACACGAGGACCGAACTATTACAATTGCGTGGCCGTTTCGCAGACCAACGACCCGGCGGGTTCTTACTACCGATACGCGTTTGCTGCCGGTCCGAACTTCCCCGACTATCCGAAGTACGGCGATTGGAGCGATTCGTATCTCCTGACGTCGCGCGATTTTGGAAATACTGGCGGCTACGGCATCAGCGTCTACGGCCTCGAAAAGAAAAAGATGGTCCTGGGCGACCCGAATGCGCGCAGCGTCCACTTCTTCCTCGATTCGAGCCAAGTGCCGATCGCGACGATCGGCGACGGGTTGCTTCCGGCGGATGTCGACGGCAAGCTTCCCGCCGATGGCGCACCCGCACCCGTGGTCGGGACGCAGAACATCGAAGGCCCGTATGGCGCGACGTCCGATGCCCTGAACATCTATACGCTCACCGTTGACTGGACGCATGGAACCTCGTCGCTCAGCGGTTTACTACAGCTCCCGGTGGACGCGTTCAACTCGACGTTTCCCTGCGGCAGCGGCCGCGCATGCATACCGCAACCGGGTACCGCAGCCAAAGTCGACTTCCTCGGGTACCGGCAGCGACCGACGTGGCGTCTCGCTTACCGCAAATTCCCCGGCTACGAAACTATGGTGACCAACCAATCGGTTCAGGCGAGCGCTGGCATCGCCGGCGTCCGGTGGTACGAGATCCGCCGGGTCCACGGCGTGTTCTCGCTCCACCAGCAGGGCACGTATGCGCCCAGCGACGGTGTGGATCGGTGGATGGGAAGCGCTGCGATGGATAAGCTTGGCAACATCGGCCTCGGATTCAGCGTGTCCGATCCGACGAGCGTCTATCCCGGCATCCGCTTTACCGGCCGGAAGCGTACCGACCCGCCGGGCATGATGACGGCGCACGAGAAAGTCCTCATGGCGGGCACGGGTTCGCAATTGACGAGCAACAACCGTTGGGGAGACTACACGTCGTTGAACATCGATCCCATCGACGACTGCACGTTCTGGTATGTCAACGAATACTATCAAACCACATCGAACGAAGGCTGGCAGACCCGAGTCGGCTCATTCCGATTGAAAGGCTGCTGATCTTCTCGTCAACCTTCTCTTCTGTACGTGGCGGTCGAGTCGCATCGACCGCCACTCTTTTTTTCAGTGGCGATTGCTCGAGTCGTAGCAGATAATAAGAACAAAACCCGCGGGTGGCACTCACCGCTTGTCGAAGCGCTACGGATGCCTAAGACACATAGCGAGGCTTCCCACAACGGGAAGATTCATTCGTCAAGAGTTTTTGTCGCGCCGGTGAAGTCGATTGTCGCTCTTGCAAAAAAGCAGAGCCACTCTCGGCTTTCCGTCTCGCTTGACGTCTTGACCGCCGGCAAAGTGCGCGATTTGGCATTCAATGAACGCACGAGCGACAGCGCCGTCGTCGAAGCAGCGTTACGGCAATTCTTCGATTCCGGCAGCGCGATGAATCTTCAAGCGATCCTCGTCCGGTTGGGAATCGCCCCGCGACGCCGCAAGGCGTAAGCCGAACCACACCGCTTCGGCGGGTGCGCTGCACTGCCGTGCGGAATTTCGCCCGGCACTATGCCAGGGAAAAACATCATCGTGCGCATGGCCGACCGGCTGCGCGCGGGCAAGGCTCAGGAGTTCGATCGCGCGGCCAAGAGCGCCGCCGCTGGTTCATTTGCATCACGGCAGCACATCCTCGCGCAACTGGGAAAACGCGTTGCGCATCGCCTCGCGGACGACCCCCGATTTGCGCTGGTCCGCGCTGTGGCAAAACCTTCCGCAGAGCTTCCCGAACGCCTCATGATCGTGTTCGGCGCGCGCGTCGTCACGATTAGGATCGCGCCCGACACCGACACGTATCTCGTAAGCGGGTCGGGTCTCGGAAAGCGCTTTTCCGCGAATCCGGCGCACTTGCAGAGCGACGAGATCGTGCTGCTCGGCGCGGATGAAGTGAGCGCCACCGCGTTCGGCACCGAGTTCACCGCGCTCGATTTCCTGGAAGAACTCGTGTCCGATCCCTAGTACCGACAGACCGCGCTGCGGCTCCCGGGCGGTGCGACGTACGGATCTGCCGGCGTATAGATCTCGTGCGCGTCGCCGTCCACGTCCACCTTGTAGTCACGCCCCTCGCCGCACCAGCGGCGCAGATCGAATGTCGCTCCGGCGCGATCGAGCACGATCACGTCGAGCCCGCGATAAACGAGCGGCCGGCCCGAGGCGAGCCGAACGACCGTGCCGCCATGCACGAAAAGCGCGCGACCGCCGGCGCCTTGCAAGAGCAGTCTCGCGATCCCATTGCCGTCCACGGCAAGCGCGGAGCGAGCGTCCACGCCGATGCCGCGAGCCGCATCGCCGCGATCGCGCAGGAGCGCTAAGAAGGCCGCAAGCCGCCCGAAACGGTCGCGCTGGCGGAAGTGGGTATCGGTTATGACGCCCCGCAGGAACGGAAACGCGAACATGCCTTCGGTGAAACTGATCGCCGGTTCGCGCGGATCGGGCACCGCGTCCGCGGTGTGCACATCGTGCGTGCGATCGCCCGCCACGGCGTCAAAGGCGTACTGGCCGAGAATCGCAAGCCCGGCGCTCGTGCCGCCGACCACGCCGCCGCGATCGTACACGCCCTGCACTGCCGCCGCGAGCGGCCCGCCTTTCCAAATGACGTAGTCGGCCTGATCGCCGCCGGCGAAGAAGACGCTCTGCGCCTGCGCGACGATTGCAGCGGCTTGGGCGATCGCGGCACGCGACGAACACGGCGGCAGCAAGATCGTGCGCACCGAGTTAAAGCGACCAAGATCGTCGATGTATTTGTCGTAGTCGTTGTCGCCGCTCGCGCGCACGACGACGAGATCGCCGGCGCTGCGCGAGGTGGAACCGGCGACCGTGCCGGCGATCCATCGAAAGGCGGCATCCACGTCGGTGCCGCCGCCCATCAAGACGAGCCCGGGTCCGCGTGGCACGACCACCGAGGGCGTCGCGCTTCCTACCCGCGGATAGAATGTCACCGGACATGGAGCGCCCCAAGCCTGCCCAGGCGCGAAGAGCGCCACCGCCGTGACGACAGCGGCGCCCAACACGATGCGCATCCCTACAGCTTGAATTTCACGTCGAGGTATGCACCGAAGGGCGACGACGAACCGAACCACGGCATATACGGATACTGCACGATGGGCTGTATCGGCACGCCTGGATTGTAGACGTTGCCGGTCGGCGTGAGTAGTCCGTACCCGGAGGAGATGTAACCGCACGCGCGTTTGTCGGCATTGACCGTCCAGGCTTCTTTCGTGCCGCCGAAACACGTGCTGAATACATTGACGAGATTGAGCTGCAGCGAGACCCGCGGTGTGATATCGTACGACATCTGCACATGTCCGAGGATCTGATTTGGTGAGAGGAACGCACCAGGCGCGTCGAACTTGTGCGTGTACGGGTTAGGAATCGACTCGAGGCCTCCGAGCGACGTCAAGAGTCCAATGCAGGACACCGCATCGTATGGGGCGCCGCCGGGAGCACCGTAGGGATAGCGCGGGTCGCCGCCGATGGCACCGGTCGCGAGCGGATTGCATCCTTGCGCCGGATCGATACCCGGCGTCTCGAGCGGGGCACCGTAGTAGTTGCCGCTAAAATATTGGATGGAAGGGGTGATCGAGAATTTGTCGTGCTTGTAATTGACCACGATTGACGCCACGTTTGGCGTGATGAACGAGTTATCGCCGCTCTGGAACGACCCTGGGATGGTGGAGAACGGCGAGTAACTACCCTTCGGGTCGAAGAGCGATTGCGGCGGCGCATTCCAGTACGGGTTTGCGATGTCGCCCGCCGCGCAGCTCGGATCCGGGGTGCCGCCGGGCGTATAACACGCGGCCGCCGTGTTCCCGATCGAATCCTTTCCTCCGCCGCACTTCAGCGAGTTCACACCGGCGCATTGCGATGTGTATGCGTTGTATGCTCCGATCGCGAGGTTGATGGAATCCAGGACCGTGCCGCCGTTGGGAAGCGCCGTGAACTTGATGTAGCTGTGCGTGTACGTATACGAGAAATCGAACGCGAAACCGTCGCGCGAGAAGTCGCCCTTCGAAAGCGCGAACTCAACGCCGTCCGCCGTCTGGTTGCCTGCATTGAAGCCGGAGATAAAACCGGTCTTCTGCTCGAGGACGAAATTCTCGATTTGATCCTTCGTCTTGCGCAAATACGGCGTGAGTTTGAAGCTCATGTCGGTGCCGGCAAAATGGTGCTC
Organism: Candidatus Eremiobacteraceae bacterium; assembly: GCA_036561585.1. GTDB lineage: Bacteria > Vulcanimicrobiota > Vulcanimicrobiia > Eremiobacterales > Eremiobacteraceae > JABCYQ01. The sequence goes on from DATBOZ010000122.1 coordinate 12,628, forward strand.
CCATGACGCGTCCAGGTTGTACGACTGTTCGGGGGCGACAGGGTGGCTCGTCGTCTTGAACCCGAATCCGTAGAAGTTCGGGCCGTCGAATCCGGGCAAGTCCTGCTGCTGTGAGTCGTATTGCTCGTATGCCGTGCTTGGTGACTCCACGTAGAGGCCATAATTGAATCGGATCACGTTGTCGGGATTCACGGCGAACGTGCCGCCGAAGCGCGGCTCCACATAGGAATATGTCTGCACGTCGTTCGGTTTGTTGGTTAGTGTGGCCGGCACATACGTTAGCCCTTGGGCATTGTTGCCGAAGTTTGATGGGTCCATACACGGGAGCGAAGGATCCCCGGGTTTCGCCTCGGGCAAACTCCCGGGAAGCGTCGGCACGCACTCACCGATGTTCCATGCCTTGAAGAAGAACGCGCGCGTCGGCAATCCGGTCGTGTCGCCCCCCTTAAACGAGAAGCGGTCGAAGCGTAAGCCGTAGTCGAACAACAACTTGTCGCTCGGCTTGAATTGGTCTGTGATCGAACCTGACGTGAATACAGGGCGACCATGGTTATAACCGCCCTCCAATCCGTGGTCGGTGACATACCACGTGCAGGGCCCGTTGCATGTGCCTACCTGATTTGGATCGGACGGATCTGCGACGCCCCCGATGTAGGCGTCGTGTGCTGTGGCCGTAAACGCGCTTCCGTAGCAGCTCACGGGATTGTTGAAACCGTCGTAGCAGACGCCGCTGGCCGGATTTGCCGCGCTCACGAGATACGCGATTGGAAAGCTTCGATTTGAGACGGTCTTGTTATTCACTCGCAAATCGACCGCGGACATCAATGCGGCCTGCACGGAAAGCAGATGCTTGTCATTCAATTGATCGCCGAAGGTGGCGCTGAATCCATGTGTGTGATTGTTCAACTCATAATCTGAGCTGCAGCAGCCCACGAATTGGGTGTAGTAGCTGTCGAATCCATTTTGAAACCAATCTGAATAGTAGTCGTAGCCGTAAATCTTCAAATATGCGGCTGACGAAAAATTATGCTGATACTGTAGTTTTGTTAGCGCCTGGCCATGAGAGTTCTGGTCGCGCTTGTTCAGAGGAATCGGATTGCCTGGCGCCGCGTTTGGTTGGCCGGGAAAATTGTATCGCGTCGATTGATCTTCGTAAAACGGATTGCCCGTCGCAGGATTGATCGCGAAGTTGAAATTTTGGCCTACTGGTCCGTGATAGTAGTAGCCGCCGAAATAATTGAAGAATGGCTGAGCGCTTTCGTACCAGCCGTTTTGGTTGATGACTGGGATGGTCCAGTCGGTTGCCGAGCTGTAGAACTGATTGTACAGCTGCGAAACGTCATAGAGGAGCTGAACGTCGTCTCGGCCCTCGTCCTTCCTGTGCGGAATGCCGAAATGCAAGTTGACGATATTCTCGCGATCTTGGATCTGCGACGTCGTCGCAATGCTGTATGGCCCGAGCGAGTATCCGCCCGCGCCCGCATACGCGAGCGCGGTCGCGCTATTGTTGAATGTGTTGAAGTTCGCGTAGCACGTCACGAGTCGCGGGTCGGGATTGCTCGGGTCTGGACAATTGATAAGGTCCCACGGCGATCCCCATTTCTGCGTGATGTCGTCGCCGTTGGACGCGTCGACCGCGCGATAGTTCTGATTCATGACGCCGACGGCCGCGAAGTACGAGAACAATCGATTTGGCGTCGCACCACCGACCTCGAGATCTGCCTTGTTGTACATAGTAGGAGCGCCAAGTCCGAGATCCAGCGATGCGCTCCCCGGATACGTGCCGGTCTTGATCACCTGATTGATATAGCCGGCGAGCCCTTGCGATTCAGATGTCGCGGGCGCCGCGCCGGTATAGACCTGCAGCTCCGATTGGCCGATGGTGGAGGCGTTGGTGGTCGGGTAGTTGTCGTACGTGCGCAGGACGGGCACGCCGTCGAGTTCGTAGCCGACCTGATATGCGTCGCCGCCGCGGATATAGATGTTCTGGTTCCAGCCGTTTTGGCCAGGACTCAAGACCACGCCGGGAACCGATGCGATCGCTGAGTAGGCTTGGTCGAGATCTCCACCGCCGCCGAGCGCTTTGACCTTCGATTGCATCGCTGCGCTGACCGAATAAACATCCGAGGTCGTGCCGGGCCGCACGAGCCCTGCGGTCGCGCGCGTCGTCACCGTATCGAGCGTGCGCACCGTCGCAATCGTCGCTATGATGATCGTCCGCGTATTGTCGGCGGTCACCGTGATGCCGAATTCTTGCTGGGTTTGAATGCCGTTCTTCGCTGCGGTCACGGTGTACGTGTCAGGCGCGATCGCGACGAACGCGAACGATCCGCGTGCATCGGTGACCGCTGAAACGGTTTCCGTCGGCGAAGCCGCGGTGACTTTCGCACCGGCAACCGGCGCGCCGTCGCTAAGGATGACGCGGCCGGTCAACGCACCGGTCGTCCCTGCCGAAATAGCAGAGCCGGAGAGGAGGGAGACCACCAATGCCGCCACCGCAACTAGACGGGGCAGCATACCATACGTACGCATGCGCATGCCCTAACTAGAAGAGTGGCCGGTGGCTTGGGGTATCCTCTACCGGCCGAAGTATTCTCGGGTGCAGTCCAAGCTGGCTGCGCCTATTCAGTTCGCGCCTGAGTTTTGCTACGCGTGCCGTTCCGACCTCTTGTCGCGAGCGGCGAATCGGATGGTAGTTATTACATCATCCTGTCTTCGCGACCGCTTCGACGTCGCGGCGGATCGCAGCCGCAAGTTCGTCGTTGCTCGCGAACCACTGCTGTTCGCGCAGGTAACGCCAATCGCTCACGCTGACCAACTCGCCGTAGATGCTGCGCGAAAAGTCGAGCAAATGCACTTCGACGATGCTTTTGGAACCCCCGAACGTCGGCTTGTCGCCGATGCTCACCGCCGCGCGATAGTCGCGCCCGTCGTGGTGCGCGCTGGCGGCGTAGACGCCTGCCGGCGGCACGATCTTTCCCGACGGCACCGTGAGATTGACGGTTGGAAATCCGAGTTGGTGACCGAATCCATCGCCCATTTCCACCACGCAATTGAGCGTATACGGCGAACCGAGCAGCTTATCGGCGAGGACGAATTCGCGTTGCTCGATCAAACCGCGGATGCGCGAACTCGACACCTTGTCGCCGTCCGATTCCAGGAGTGGCGCGGCTTCGAACGCGCTGCCGGCTTCGGTGAAGACGCGTTGCGCCAACGCGCAATCGCCGGTCCGGTTCCGGCCGAACACCCAGTTCTCGCCCACCACCAGCAGCTTCGTGCGCAACCGCTTCAACAGCACATCGCGGAGGAAAATCTCGGCCGGTATCGATTGGATGCGCTCGTCGAACGGCAAAAGGAAAAGTAGGTCCAGTCCGCACGCATCGAGCAGGTTGATCTTCTCCTCGCTGGTCGTGAGGAGCCATGGCGCATGGCCGGGGTGCAAGAATGCCTGCGGGTGATGCTCGAACGTCAGCGCTCCCGCGATCACACCCGGCCCGCGCTGCGACGTCAATTTCTGCAAAACCGCGCGGTGGCCGATATGGACGCCGTCGAAAACGCCGATCGTCAGGAGGAGGTCGGCGCCCGCAGAGTAGCCGTCGAGGTCGCGGATGATGTGCATAGAGTCGCCGATGTTCGCGCCGGCCTTCGAAGCGCCCTATCCGAAGATTCCGGTGGCGGGCTAGGACGCTTCTCGCGACGAATCGACGCGGCCATGACCATGCGGCCCGATCCCGGCCGGCGCGCCGCGCGTCTCGCGCGCCTGCCGATCCTCGTTGGTCCGATCGTGCTCACCGTTTGCTGGGCGGTTCTCGCGATGGTCGCAACTGCGCAGCACGCTTCTTGCTGGGGCGGGTTCAACCTCACAAGCATCGCCGGTCCACTGTCGCTCGATTACCATTTCTACGGTGATGTCAGCCCGGTGCTGCCGCTGCTCACGTATACGGTGCTTGCAGTTTCGCCGTACCTGCTGCTCTACGCCGCCGGGCTTATCGCATTGCGGCGGGGCGCGACGACGATTCTCGTCGCGATCTCCGTCTTCGGCACGGCGCTGGTCTCGCTGTCGTACTGTATCGGTTACGCGGCGACGTATCCCGAGATAGCCGGCGGCGGCTTCCTGTGCGATCTTGGCTTTGAATTGATCCCGTACGGCGGCTTGATTGCCGCGCTTCTCGTGATCCTGCTCGGATCGCTCATCAGTTGGCTAATCCAACGGCGGACGGGCGACACAACGACGCGATGAACGAGACGCCGGAAATCGGACAGCCGCAGCTTCGCCGCAGTCTCGGTCTGGCGGACGTCGCGTTCTTCTTCGTCGTCGCCGGTTCGAATCTGCAGTGGGTTGCGACCGCGGCAGCCGCCGGGCCAAGCTCGCTTCCCGTCTGGCTCATCGGATGCGGGGCGATGTTCATTCCGCTGTCGGTGTCCGTCGTCTACTTGTCGTCGCGCTACCCGGATGAGGGCGGCATCTACGTTTGGGCCAAGCGCGCATTCGGACCATTCGGCGGGTTCATGACCGGGTGGACGTATTGGTGCAGCAATCTTCCGTACTTCCCGGCGCTGCTCTACTTCACGGCGGGCAACGCGCTGTTCGTGACAGGCAACAGCGCCGGCTGGCTCTCGACGTCGCCGGTGTACTTCATCGCCGTCAGCATCTTCGGGCTCGCGCTCGGCACTTTAGTCAACGTGTTCGGTCTGGACATCGGCAAGATCCTCAACAACGTGGGCGCCGCCAGCCGCTGGGGTGTCACCATGCTGCTCATCGCGCTCGGCGCGCTGTACCTGTGGAAAGCCGGACCGGCGACGCCGATCAATGCAGCAACCATGCACCCCGGTTACCATATCAAGGATCTGATCTTCTGGTCGACGATCGCGTTTGCGTGGACGGGTCCGGAAGCCGCGTCGTTCATGGCCGGCGAGGTCAAAAATCCGCGCCGGTCGATCGCGCTCGGTCTGCTGATCGCGGCACCGGTCATCGCCGCGATCTATATTCTGGGGACGGCAAGCGTGCTCGCGGCGCTCACACCGCCGAACACGAGCGCGCTCTATGGCGTGATGCAGGCGATCGCGCATGTGGCCGCTCATTTCGGTTGGGCGTTCCTCACGCCGATCGCGGCCATCCTCGTGACCGTAAGCTGTTTCGGGAGTGTCGGTGCTTGGCTCGGCGCCGTTGCGCGCCTCCCCTTCGTTGCCGGTCTCGATCATTTCTTGCCGGCGGCTTTCGGCCGCATGCATCCGCGCTGGGGCTCGCCGGTCGTCGCATTGCTCGTGCAGGCGGCGATCGCCGCGTTCTTCATCCTCCTCGGTCAAGGCGGAACGTCCGTCAAAGGCGCGTACGATGTCCTGGTGAGCACGACGGTCGTCATCACCCTCGTGCCGTTCGTCTACATCTTCGCGTCGGCGATCAAACTCCATGGGCCCGATGACGCGGAAGCGATCCGGATACCGGGCGGCTCATGGACGGTGCGAATCGCAGCATCCATCGGACTGTTGACCACGTTGTGCTCGATCGTGCTCGCCGTCTTCCCGGCCGATGACGAACCGAACAAAGCGCTTGCGGTCTTCAAGGTCTTAGGACTTACCGTGCTCATGGTCGTGAGCGGTGTGGCCGTCTATCTCCGCGGTGCCCGCCGGCTCACTCGTGCCGAAGCGCTTCGATCGGATTGAGCTGCGACGCGCGCTGCGCCGGATAGAAGCCGAACGCGACGCCGACAAGCGCGGCGAAGACGAACGAGATGACGATCGACGTCGGTGTGATATTGATCGGCCACCCTGCACCCGCCGCCGTGCCGAGCGCAGCACCGATGCCCACCATCACGCCGATGATGCCACCCGCGCACGAGAGCGCCACCGCTTCGACGAGGAACTGCATAAGGATGTCGCGTTCCCGCGCGCCGACCGCCATCCGAATGCCGATCTCGCGCGTGCGCTCGGTGACGGACACGAGCATGATGTTCATGATACCGATGCCACCCACGATGAGCGAGACAGCCGCGATGCCGGCGAGCAGTCGCGATTGCACGTCGGCGGTGGCGCTTGCCGCTTGTTGTACGACGGCGATGTTACGAACGGAAAAATCATCCGGCGCTCGGGGAGTCAGAGCGTGGCGCAGCCGGAGCAGAGCTTCGGTGGAGGAGACGACGCTTGCAACCGCATCGGGTGATTGCGCGGAGACGAAAATCGCTCCCAGCCAGTTTTGACCGTTGAGGCGCAGCTGCAGTGCCGATATCGGTACGATGATCTGGTCGTCTTGGTCGCGGCCAAACCCGCTCTGTCCCTTCGCTTCGAGCACGCCGATCACGGTGAACGGCACGCTCTTGATGATGACCGAGCTCCCGACGGCGCCGCCGGATGGGAACAGATTCTGCTGCACCGTGGCTCCCAATACCGCCACCTTCGCGCCGCTTTTCACCTCAGCGTCGGTGAAGAACCGGCCTTGCGCCGGATTCCAACTCTCGACCGACACCCACGATGGCGTCGTGCCCGTGACGGAAGTCGCCCAGTTGTTGCCGCCGGCGACGGCCTGCGCGTTGGTGGAAGAAATGGGAGCCACGTACGCGACGCCGGGCACGTCTGCTTGGATCGCGGTCGCGTCGCCAAGTTTTAGTGATTGGCGCGCGCCGGCACCGAGTTGGACACCGCCCGTGATGCTGCTCCCGGGAACGACGACGATGAGGTTGCTGCCGAGCCGGGCCAACTGCGCCTGGACCGCAGCTTGCGCGCCGCTGCCGATAGCCATCGAGGTGATGACCGCGCCGACGCCGATGATGATGCCGAGCATGGTGAGCAGCGAGCGAAACGCATTGCGCACGAGGGACTGAAACGCGACCCGAAGCAAGCCGGCGGTGTTCATGCGCGCGTCCCTGTCGATGCCCGCTGCGCGGCAGGCCGGTCGTCGAGAACTTGCCCGTCGCGAAATGTGACGATACGCTGCGACCATGCGGCGACATCCGCTTCGTGGGTCACGAGCACGATCGTGATGTGGCGTTCTTCGTTGAGACCGTGGAATATCTCCATAATCTCTTGCGTGCTATGGCTGTCAAGATTTCCCGTGGGCTCGTCAGCAAGGATGAGCGACGGATCGTTGACGAGCGCGCGCGCGATGGCGACGCGCTGCTGCTGACCGCCAGACAGTTCGGAAGGTTTGTGATTGACGCGATTGCCGAGACCCACCGCCTCGAGCGCGCGTTGGGCACGTGCGTGCCGGTCCTCGGCGCGCACGCCTGCATAGGTCAGCGGCAATTCGACATTCTCGATCGCCGAGCTCCGTGTCAGCAGATTGAATCCCTGGAACACGAAGCCGAGTTTTCCGCTGCGTACGGATGCTAATTGATCGCGCGACAAGCGCGATACGTCATCGCCTTCGAGGAGGTACGTTCCCGACGTCGGCTGATCGAGACAGCCGATGATGTTCATGAATGTGGATTTGCCGGATCCCGATGCACCCATGACGGCGAGGAACTCGCCGCTAGCGACGTGTAACGTCACGCCGTCGAGCGCCGCGACATCTTCGGCGCCCACGCGGTAGGTCTTGTGCAGATCCCGAACGTCGATGACGGGCGGGCGGTCCTTGCGGACCGCTCCGTTGCTGTTCATCCGCCAAACCCTCGGCCGCCCGCAATCGGGGTGGTGCCGCCGGTGACCTGCTGCGCCTGCAACTGGCCGACGATGACTTGATCGCCCGGTTGGAGCTGTCCGCTCAGCACTTCATAGTTGCGGCCGTCCGAGATGCCGATGACGATCCTAACCATCTGGGGCTTGCCGGCTCGCAAGACCCACACGGTTGCGCGAGAGCCCTGGGCGCCGGCCACCGTCGACGAGCCGGATGGGATGCCGCTCGCTCCGCCGCCCGTCACGCCGCTCGGACCACCGCCCTGCGCTGCGCTCCGACCGCCGCCGGCCGCCGATCCCGTCGCTCCAGGCGCGCCTCCGGATCCCGCCTGCGCATTGGCGCCCCCGCGGGAGCCGCCGCCGCTTGCGGCGCCGGCCGGTTTGAAGAGCAGTGCGGCCGCCGGAATCGAGAGCACGTGCGTGTGTGTCGCCAGTGCGATCACCACATCGGCCGTCATGCCGGGTTTGAGCCGTGA
>DATBOZ010000123.1:0-9597 GCA_036561585.1 Candidatus Eremiobacteraceae bacterium
GTTTGATCGCGCTGGTCGGCGTCGGAGTGATGGCGGGCTGCACGACGAACAACACGGTCGGCAACCCGCAATTCACAACGCACGCCAAGCTCCAGCTTGCGGTCGGCACACTCAACGACTCGTCCGGCACGTTGACCAGCGTGCCCGGAACGTATCTGAACGCCGTCGCAACGTTTCGAAATCAGCTCGGAGCATCAGCCTACATAAATCCAGGAATCTCGACGCTCGCACTACCAGGCGGCGGAAGCACCACCACGTGCGGGCTATTCAGCTACGGACAAAATCCGGCGGCGATGGTCGCGCCGTTCGGCAACGTGAACGGGCCCGGGCCGATGGGAGGCTTCGCGCCGATATTCGGACTGCCGCCGTCTTATAGCCCGGCAGATGCAAACGGCATCGGATACGCGCTCGGATATCTGTTGTTCTTCACCGCCGGTGATGCGAACAACGCGCCGTGCTCGCAATACGTGTTGCCTCCTGCACCCACGCTGGGCGCATACACGTTGAACACCACGGTCTCGACCAACGGCAAGAGTCTCCCGTACTCCGCAAACGCGACGCTCGGAGGAGCGCCTCTCGTCCTGCCGGCCGAGCCGGCTCCTACATACGTACCCGGCGCACCGGGAACCGGCGGCGGCACTTTCACGATCGTCAAACCCGCGGGTGTGACCGAGTCGTTGATCGCGGTCGTAGACAGCACGTCGTTCGCCGAACTGACGACTATTGAGACGACGACGACCACCGCGGTCGTGCCGAACGGCACGATCGGGACCGGGGAACCCGTTGTCGCATTTGTCGTCGGCGCCGACTATCCGCTCGTGGAGTCGGGCCCACCCAACAATACGCAACAGACACCGCCGATTACCGGTGCCAGCGGCACCGCCGATCTCACCGTGTCGAATGCGGTGGCGTTGCCACTTCAACCCTAAACGACGACCCGGTTCGCTCTACTCGGGGACCTCGAATGAGGTCCCCTTTTTCTTGGCGGCGCTGACTGGAAAGTTCGCGAATCCGCCGAATCGCCGCAGCGGAGGATCACTTTGATCGGCGACGACCGCATCACGCGAAACTTGAAGATGGTCGGTCTCGTGTTGGGCTGCATCGCGCTCGCGGTTGTGGCCGGGTTGATCTTGGGCCGGATGATGGCCGTTGTGACCGTATTGATCGGCGCGACGTTTTTCGCCTATCTCGTTTATCCACCGATCGCTTGGCTCGAAAAACGCCGTTGGCCGCGTTGGGCCGCGATCATCAGCGTGTATCTTGTCCTCATCCTCACCCTCGGTGGTATATTCGCGTTCATCGGACCGCGCATCGCATTCGAGTCGCGAACGCTCGGCCACGACTTCCCCGGTTTGCTCCTTCAGGCACGCGACAGCATCGTGGGTTCGAACAACAGCTTGCTGTCGTCGGTACCGCTCGAGGCGCGCGAGACCGCTGCGAATTTGGTCGATCAACTCGTCGGACAATTACAAGGCGAAGCAGGCACGCTCGCCGGTCAGGCGTTGAAAATAGTGCTCAGCGTTGCCTCGGTGATCACGGCGCTCATTATCATCCCCGTGCTCGCCGCGTACATCCTCGTGGATCTCGAACACCTGCGCTCGATGGTCTTGCGCCTGGTTCCGGAGCGCCGGCGCGGCGTTCTGCTAGAGGTTTTGGTCGACATCGATTCGGTGCTCAGCGGGTTTATCCGCGGCCAGATCATCGTGGGCGCGATCATCGCGGTGGTCGTGACGATCATGCTCTTCTCATTACACGTCAAGTATGCGCTGCTCATCGGCCTCTTCGCCGGCGTGACCGACATCATCCCGTACGTCGGCGCCATCGCAGGTGCGATCCCCGCAGTGCTCATCGCGCTGTATACGAACGGACCGATCTCGATGCTCATCGTCGGGGTCGGATTCGCGCTGATGTATCAGATCGAAGGCCACTTCATCGCGCCCACGGTGGTCGGTCAGCGCGTCGGCCTCACCCCGCTAGTAGTGATCATCGCGATACTGACCGGCGCGGAATTGGGCGGCGTGCTCGGCATGTTCGTCGCGGTGCCGATCGCCGGCATCATCCGCGTGCTCGTCAAGCGCTTCGTGCATCCAAGGGATTCGATGCCGGCGCCGCATCCGTCGATCGCGGTCGACTTTCCGCCGACGCAGCCGACTGCGCGGGGCGACTAACGCAGCGTGCCGTAATACCGATGTTTATCATTGGCCGACCGTAGAGGTCGGCACTACAGAGGTTAGGCGACCGGCGAGACTTCTTGGTAGACGGTGAGTGCGAGCATGGCGGTCTTCGCTCGCAGAGCGGCGAGCCGATCGGCCGGCGATGTGATGACTCGCGCTCGAGCGAATTCGTTCAACTTGCAGCCGAGCATGATGTATGGAAGCGTGAGATCGCTGTGCGGTTCCGCGCGATGATCCAATTCATCGACGAGCGGGGCATCGTCGGTTTGGATGACGACGCGGCGCACACCGATCGAACGAAGCCGTTGGAGCGCCGCGAGCATGCCGGCGTAACCGTAGTCGCGACCAAGTTGCGATGGCGTTTCGTGCACTTCAAACGGAATGAAGTGCTCGCCGGAATCGGTGCCGACCGATCCGAGCACCTGGACGCCGGCGATGCCTCGGTTCTGTCCGCAGCGGACGACCGTGACGTGGGCCTGGTAATCGGCATCGCGGCCGACGCGGGGTTTTAACCTCGGCTTCGCCGGCGGTGGCGGGTTCAGTGGCAGCCGGGCTGCCTGCGGTTGGGCGTTCATGACTCCATAATTGTATCGAACAGGTGTTCGATAGTCAAGGCGGCCTTCATGAAGCCTCGATACCCACTAGGTCAAAACTCGAACCACTAAGGCTGTGCGGAACTCTCCCGAGCGTCCTCCGGGACAAGACCCGGATCGACTACTTCGAACAACTCGTCGAAGGCAGACATATCGGCCAGGCCCGCCTTATTGGCCAGCACGGCGTTGTACACCGCGAACACCCGGCCGGCGGTCGCACGCGCATCGAATTGCACTGCGGCCGCCCTGGAATGGGCTGATGCAGCAGCGCGGCGCTCGGGCGAGGTCAGAAGCACGAACAGGCCTTGTGCCATTGAATCGGCGTCGGCCACAAGTTCTCCGGCAAGATGGATCCCAAAGACGTCGCGTGCTTGCGGTGTGTCAACGGCCACCACGGGGAGACCGGCAGCGAACGCTTCCGCCATGACAAGGCCTTGCGTCTCCGTGCTTGACGGAAACGCGAACACATCGGCGGCTGAATAGTACGCAGGAAGTTCAGCGTGAGGAACGCTGCCGGCAAAAGCGATCGCGCCGTCGAGGCCTTCTGCGGCGGCCTGGGATTTCAGCGTTTCGAGCAGCGGTCCGGCGCCGACAAGAAGCAACCGAGCGGCAGGCAAGCGCCCCCGAAGGCGCTTCAGCGCCGCGAGCACGAGTGGCACGTTCTTTTCCTGGGCCAAACGAGAGACTAGGAGCACAAGAGGCGCATCCAACGGTATCTCGTGACGGTTTCGGACCGCCATGCCGCGCGAAGCGTCGCCGCCGCGAAATGCGTCGATATCGATGCCCGTCGGCACAACGCAGAGCGGCGCGTTCACACCTTGATGGCGCAGCTGCGTTGCGACCGCCTGCGTGGGTACGATCACCGCATCGGCCGCGTTCGCATACGTGCGCGTGAGCTCGCGCGTGAGTTGCGCCGTCAATCGTTGACCGAGCGGCGAATAGTGCGCGTAATTCTCCAACAGTGTGTGGTATGTGAAGACGAGCGGCACGCGGAATCGGCGGCGCGCATAATACGATGCCATCCATCCCGTGATGAACAGCGAATGCGAATGGATGACGTCGCACTGACCCAAAAATGCGCGTTTATTTTTTCGTGAAACAAGCGGCAGCGTGAGACGATATTCGGTGCGCGCCGGAAGCGGCAGCGATGGCATGCGAAACACGCGACCGAGCGTCTCAGCGCCTTTCGGGATGTGCGGCGCGAACGTATAGACATCGTGACCCGCGCGCCGCAGATGATCGGCGAGCGAATCCACCGACGTTACGACGCCGTTAACAATGGGACGATACACTTCGGTGAAGATCGCGATCTTCACGTGACGATGTGGATAACCCGCAACACGGAACGCATTATGATTTTTCGCGTTCCTGTGGTTGAACTCCGACTCCTCTTGCGGAACGCTGTCTGATATATCTCGTGACTTCGAGCGCGTGTACCGCATACGAGTACCGAAAATTGACGCTGCCGTAAGACGCGTGATATAATGCAAGCAATTATCCGGCTTTTGAATAGCCTTTTATTTTCTCGTATTCGTTCGCACCATTCGCGAGCGCGCGATCATCAACTCCGGGTCTCTTCACCCGGTCGTATCGCAAAGAATTGCAAGCGTCGTCCCCGTCCAAGCTTCGGCGCGCTTCGCATCTCATCACAATCCGCAGACGAATCGTTCGGGCTCGCATTTGCCCAATATCTGCAAGGAGAAAACGCACTGAGCCGCATCACTTCACCCACGCTTTTCGCCGCAGCGGTCTTCGTTTTGTGCGGCGTGGCGCGGTCGGCAGCGGTCGCTCAGGCACCGTCATCGCATTCACAGTTCGCTTCATATACAATCTCGACGAACGTCGCGCGCGCAACCGTAACCAAACAGCCGCGTAACCTCGAAATCGCATTCTCGGCGACGCCAAGCCATTCCGATGCGTTGGAACGCGGCGATCGCAGTATGCTCGTCGCGCCGATGCGCGTCGTCACGCGCGTCACCACGCGGCGCGTGCATGTCACGCCCGATCCCATCATCGAGTTCACGCCGAACCTCGCGCCCGGGAAACGCACCGTTGTGCGCGGCAGCGACGGCTTGCGCGTCGTCACCGAGCGCGTGACCATGTGGGATAATGTGGCCGTCGAGCGCGCCATCGTTTCGAGCATCACTGTCCGTGGCGCGCGAGCTGCGCACATCATGGAGGGCGCGCCGCGCACGTTCTCGCAACTCGCCGCGAACACGCCGTACCACAAATTGCTGCACGTCTACGCGATGGAAGCCACCGCCTATACGGCGCTCACAGCAAAAGCAAATCCCACCGGCTATACCGCGAACGGCATGCGTGCGAAATACGGCATCGTCGCGGTGGATCCGGGCATCATCCCGCTCGGGTCGCACGTGTTCATTCCGGGTTACGGGCTCGCCATCGCCGCCGACACCGGCGGCGCGATCATCGGTCACCGCATCGATTTGTGCATGGACCTCTACGGCGATGCGGTTCGTTGGGGCCGTCAACCGGTGACGGTGTACGTCGTCGATCGCTGACCCACTCGGCCGACCATTCTTGTAGGGCTAGCATCGCTTGCCCTCAATTTTTTCCTTGGGTGAGCGATGCTCACCCAACCACAAAAGGTCGGCTCTACACGGGCCAGAAGTCCGCGCTCGATGCCGGCAAACCCATACGCCTCACCGAAACGCATCCTTGACGAACGTGGGCTTCGGCCGCGCAAGCGTTTTGGCCAGAATTTCCTAGTCGACGCCCGATTTGCGGCTCGCGTCGCACAGGCGGTGCCACAGGATTCGACGATCATCGAGATCGGTGGCGGAACCGGCGTCTTGACGGCGGCTTTGCTCGAGCGATCGCGCAAATTAACGGTGCTCGAAATCGATCGCGACCTAGTTCCGGTGCTGCAGGAACGCTTCCAGGACGAGACACGAGTCACCGTGTGCGAGACAGACGCGCTCGCATACGATATCGCGGCATCGCTAGAGGCATGCCCGCCGCCACGCGCCATTTGCGGCAATCTTCCATATAACATCACCACGCCGTTGATCGAAAAGATCATCGGTTGTTCGACCGCCTGGGAATCCGCCGTGCTCATGGTGCAGCGCGAATACGCGCAACGCCTCACCGCGCGAGCGGGCACGCCGGAGTATGGGAGCCTCACGGTATTCGTGGGTTATCATTGCCGCACGAAGCGTCTGACCGATGTCGGCGCCGGCGCGTTTTATCCGGCGCCGGCGGTCGCGTCGTCCATTGTCGTGCTCGAACCCGTCGCTCCGGATGCGCCGCGAGCGCACGACGATCGACTACTGTCGAAGCTCGTTCGCGCCGCATTCGCGCAACGCCGAAAGATGCTCGTCAACAGCGTGATCTCCGCGCTTAGTGAAGACGCGCCGAGTCGCGAAATGCTTGTCCACGCGATGAAGAGCGCGGGAATCGCTGAAGACACCCGCGCCGAACGTGTCGCCATCGACGATTACATACGCTTAGCCGACGCGTTGTCCGCACTAGGATTCGTCGCGCCGCAAACATAAAGCGAACTGCAGCACGACAACACGCGGGGACGATGATGGAAGAATCACTACTGATCGCGCCGGTAATTGCTCCGGCCGGTCCGGCTTTTGGCCCCACCAAGTGGAGGGGATGGCCGGTCGTTGGAATCACCGTCATCAGCGTGGCCGCGCTCTATCTGGCGCAGATCATCCTCGGCGTCATCGTCGCTGTGTTCACTCTTCTACCGTACGAGCGCGTGCACCCGGGCTTTATCCCAGATTCCGCGTTTTTGACGAAGCTGGTCTTCAATGCGCCGGCACTCTTCGCGATGGTGATCCCGAGTGAGGCATTGATGGCGTTTCTCGCCATAGTCCTCGTCACTGGCATATTCGGCGCGACGCGCGCCAATCTCGGCTTCGGACGTAAACCGCGATTGCTCGATATTCTGATCGGTATCTTGGCGGGTTCCGCGCTTATCCTCGTGTCTTCGGGCATCTCCTTCGTGCAAGACAAATGGTTCGGACCGCATCCTCAACTTGCGGTTCAAATCATCAAAAGCCATACCGGGCTTGCATCGTTTGCGTTTGATTTCGTCACGGTGGCGCTCTCAGCAGGTATCTGCGAGGAGATCATGTTCCGAGGCGTCGTATTCACGGCGCTGGTTCAGCGCATGCCGCTCGTGTGGGCGGCCGTTCTGAGCGGGCTGCTGTTCGCCGCAGCGCATATTGATCGGTGGAGTTTCGTCGAGCTCTGGGCCGTCGGTGTCGGCCTCGCGCTCTTGTACTATCGTACGCGCTCGCTCTGGCCGAATATGATCGCACACACCACATTCAATGCGTTCACGCTCGTGCTGATCTATTTCTTACCGCAATACGCGAAGTGAGCGGTGATGCGCTATCGCGCATGCGCGAACGCATACGAGATGAAGACCACATAGAATAATCCGCACACGGCCAGCGTCCGCGAATCGAGACGGTGCCGGATTGATGTGGCGGCCAAGACCAACGCAACCGCGAACAGCGTGAAACTGCACGCCACGTACGAATTGACGTCGAGGTGCCACGGCGTCGCGAGCAGCCCGATCGCCGATGCCACCGATGTCTGGAAGATCATCGCTCCGAGCACGTTGCCGACGGCGAGATCATCCAGGCCGCGCCGCATCCAGATCACGACGTTCATCATCTCGGGAAGTTCGGTTGCGATCGGGCTGAGGAAGAGTGAGACGACGAGCGGCGGCACGCCGACTTCGACGGACGCGGCGGTCACTGCGGTGACGAACCAGTGCGACGCGGCGATCGTCAGGACCAGTGCCAGCGCGAGCTGAGCGAACACGACAAATGCAGGCGGACGGATCGCGCGCGGCGCGAGACGCAGCGGCGGCGGTTGATCTTCTGCCTCCGCCCCTTTGCGCCGGATATGGTAGACGAAGTGAACCCCATACGCTGCGATGACGAGCATCGCAGTGACCGTGCGCACCGTCGGCGTTGGGTCGAAGGATGCGCCAACAGCCAGCGCAAACGTGAAACCGAAGAGCATGAGGCCGAAGACGGCGCCGTGTAGGTTGGCGTTCAGACGCTGCCCATCGGCGCTCATCTTCCGCCGCACGATTGCCGTGAGACCGATGAGCGCAAATACGACGGTCGCGAGCATGAACGGCGCGCCCAACACGGCGCCGATTCCGACGGCTTGGCTTGCGGGATCGCGAAGCACGAGGATCGCGACGATCGCCACCATCGTCTCCGGCAGCGACGACCCGATCGCCGCGACCACCGATCCCATCGCGCTGCGCGTCAAGCCGTACAACGAGCCGACCCACTCGACCGCGTTGGTGAAGGCGTCGCTTGCGACGACGAGCAAGACGAGCGCGCTGAGCAATTCGAGGGCGATGAGCACGGCCGTGCCGATTTAGCCCGCGCGAACCACATCCCTTGTCGCGCGAGCGCAACGCATGAAAGGACGAATCCTGAGCTACCGCATTCTGCACATCGCCGATGTCCATCTCGAGACGGCATTCGGCGGCCACGAACCGGCATTCGGAGCCAAGCGCCGCGCCCAATTGCGCGCGGCGTTCGAGCGCGCGCTCGCTCTCGCGCGCGAACGCGACGTCGACGCGGTGTGCATCGCCGGTGACCTCTATGAAGATCGTCATGCGGGGCCGGATACGGCAGCCTACCTGCGTCGAGTTCTCGGCGCACTCGCTCCTATGCGCGTGTTCCTCAGCTCCGGCAACCACGACCCGTGTGCGGCCGGTTCGGTCTACCGCCAAATGCAGCCATTGCCGGACAACGTGGTCCTCTTCGACGAGCGCAATTTTCGTGCTGAGCGGCTAGCCGATGGCGTCACGCTGTGGGGCATGGGTCAGACGTCGGCGCTCGATCGCGCGCGCGCGCTCGCCGGATTCCGTTGCGCCGGAGACGGCACCCACCTCCTTCTGTTCCACGGTTCCGACGAAGAGCACATGCCGCCGGGCAAAGAATCGATCGCGCCGTTCAACGATGCGGAAATCGCAAGCGCCGGCGCCGCGCACGCCATGGTGGGTCACTTTCACGGCAAGTCGCAAGGAACGCATCACGCGTATCCCGGCTCACCCGAGCCGCTCAATATCGGACAGGATGGCGAACACACTGCGAGCATCGTCAGCGTTGAAGACGGCCGCGTGAGCGTGACGTTCGAACGGCTCAACGCAACGCAATACGTCGAAGTCGACCTCGACGTCGCCGACTTCGCCGATTCCGCTGCGCTCGCGCACGCCGTGCACGACAAACTCTCGTCTGTCGTGACCGATCCCGGTGCCGTTTTCTGCCGTCTCCGTCTTGTCGGGGCGGCGCCGTCGTCGCTCGATCCCGATCTGCACGCCTTGCGCGAGGAATTGACGGCACGTTATCCCGGATTCGAACTCGTCGAAGACTACCAAGCGTTCGATTTGGACGCCATCGCGCGCGAAGGCAATACGGTCCGCGCGGCGTTCGTCAACGCCATGCGAGCAAAGATCGCCGGTGCGGCCGCGGGCGATGCCGACATGCTGCAAAGCGCGCTCCGATACGGATTGCTCGCATTTGCCAAGAAGCGGTTGCGCGCATGATCCTCAAACGCGTCGTCGTCGACGGCTTCGGCAAAATCGTCGGCCGCGGCCCGATCGACTTTTCGCGCTCACTCACGGTCATCGCGGGACCGAACGAGTCGGGCAAGACGACGCTCGCGGAATGTATCGTGCGCCTGCTGTTCGGTTTCCCGCGCCAGCAGTTCAACCTCGAACTCGACCGCTACCGGCCGTGGCAGCCGGGCGCGCCGTATCGCGCGCGCTTGGAATACGAACTCGACGACCATCGCGGCTTTGAAACGACACGCGATTTCGC
>DATBOZ010000124.1:0-19159 GCA_036561585.1 Candidatus Eremiobacteraceae bacterium
CTCTTCGGCGAACCGCTCGAGCGCGAAGTGTTTCGACACACCTTTCCGCATCAGCGTCAGTTCAAACGTCTTGTCTAGCCAGTCGTCCACAAGTTGCGCCTCAAGATGGGAGAGGTCCACGCGAGCCTGTTCAAAATTATGATTGCCGAAGTAACGAACCAAGAGCGTCGGTTGTTTCGCCACCGGCACGCGGAGGTCGTCGCACGCCACCCACTGCTGCTCGTAGCCGGTGCCATACTTGCGGATGACATCGGCGCTGCCGACGTACGACTCCCCGGCGAAGATGCACGTATCGTGGCCTTGTCCGGCGCCGTATTCGACCGCTTCGAGCGCAGCTTGCGCGGGCAATGGATATTCTTCGAGCAGGCGGTCGTCGCTGGCATCCTTGACAAGCGCGCCGTTGACGCAGATCAGCGGCAAATGCAAGCCAAGTTCGCGCACGAACGGCTTGGATGAACGGTACGCGCGATACGTCACCACGACCACGCCGATGCCAAGCGTCTGCACAGCGGCGACGGCCCGCTTCGTGCGATCGGCGATGTGGCCGGACGAGTCGAGCGTCGTGCCGTCAAGATCCAGCGCTACCAGCTTCGGCGTGTGCGTTTGCGTCACTTAAATGGCGGCCTTCAATCTCCAGCCCGTGACTCCGCACAGCGCGATGAACCCGAGCCGCTCGAGAATGGGTCGGCTCGTCTCGGCCGCGTCGACGTTGAGGAACTGAAAACCACGTTCACGCGCAGCTTGCGCGCGGGCCGCGACGATCGCGCGGAAGATGCCGCGCCCGCGAAATGCGGGCAACGTGCAGCCGCCCCAAAGGCCCGCGAAAACGCGATCGTGCGGCAATTCGAGTCGAGCGGCCGCAACGGGTCGATCGCCAGCATAAGCAACATAGAGCCCCAGCGACGGATCGTGAAGCCGTTGCGCGTACATCTCGTTTCTCGAAACGTCACCGTGATCCCAAATCGTGGCATTGACTGCGATCAGGTCGGCGAGGCCTTGCGCGTCGTGGATGCGCCGCACGACGATATTCTCCGGCATCGCGCCGGCCGCAACGTCGTTCGCGAGATCGAAAGCCATGAGCGTCTCCGCGTTGTCGGCGATGAAGCCGGCGTAAGCCAGGTGCGGCCCAAGGTCTGCGGGCAAGTCGTGTGCGTACACCTTCCATTCCACTTCGGTGCGTGCGTCGCGGAAATATGCTGCCTGCGCCGCGATCGCCGCGTCGGCATTGTCCGCCTTGAGCTGTGAGTAAAGGATGCAATTGTATCGGCCAACCGCGCGCACGACACCGCCGGTACGCTCGTGCCGCACGCCGGGTTCGGGCGGCGGATCGTTGCGCATCTGCGCGTCGTAGCGCGCGAGGATGTCGGCGGGCGTCAAACGAGCTTTCGCAACTCCGTTTCGTCGATGACGTCGACGCCCAGTTGTTCGGCCTTTGCGAGTTTGCTGCCGGCCTTGTCGCCGGCGACGACGTAATCGGTCTTCTTGCTCACCGAGCTCGCGACTTTGCCGCCCGCGTCGACGATGAGCGCGGCGGCTTCCTCGCGGGTGAGGTTCGGCAACGTGCCGGTGAGCACGAACGTCTTGCCGACGAGCTTGCCGCCGCCGGCTCGCGCTGCGCGGCGCGGTTCGCCTTTGAGATTGACGCCCGCGCGGCGCAGTTTCTCCACAACCTTGAGGTTGTGCGGCTCGCGAAAGAACTGCGCGACGCCCGCCGCGATCTTCGGGCCGATCTGCTCGACTTCTTCGAGATCGTCGGCGTCGGCAGCCGCAAGCGCGTCGATGTCGGCGAAGTCCTGCGCGAGAACCTGCGCGGTTTGACTGCCGACAAAGCGGACGCCGAGGCCGAACAGCACGCGCCAAAACGGCCGCTTCGCGCTTTCGGCGATGTTGCGCACGAGATTCGCCGCCGATTTCTCGCCCGACCGCGGCAGCGAACTCAGTTGATCCTGCGTAAGCGTATAGATATCGCCGATGTCCTCAACGAGCTTGGCGTCGACCAGCGCCTCGGCGATCTTGTCACCGAGACCCTCGATGTCCATCGCCTCGCGTGAGGCGAAATGCCGCACGCGTTCCTTGCGTTGCGCCGGGCATGCTGCATTTGTGCAATACGCCATCGCTTCGCCTTCGGCGCGTTCGATCGGGCTGCCGCACGACGGGCATGTGGTGGGCATCGTCCATTCGCGCAAGCGCTTGCCTTTGCGCGCTTCCAGGACCGGGCCGACGATCTCGGGGATCACTTCTCCGGCCCTGCGCACGATGACCATGTCGCCCGGACGGACATCCTTCGCGCGCACGTAGTCTTCATTGTGCAGCGTTGCGGTGCTGACGGTGACGCCGCCGACGAAGACCGGTTCCAGGACCGCGTAGGGATTGACGCTGCCGGTGCGCCCGACGTTGACTTCGATCGAGAGCAGCTTCGTGGTCGCCTCTTCGGGTTTGTACTTGAACGCGATCGCCCAGCGCGGATCCTTGCCGACGAAGCCAAGGCGGCGCTGCTGTTCGAGTGAATCGATCTTGACGACGATGCCATCGATGCCATAGTCCACACTGGTGCGCTTCGTTTCCCAGGCTTCGCAGTGTTCGACGAGTTTCTCGAAGTCTTCGAAACGCTTCGCATGGTCGTTGACGGGAAAGCCGAAGTCGCGCAAGCGCGCAAGCAGTTCCCATTGGGTGTCGACGTCGAGCGGCGGTTCGCACTGACCGAGCGCATAGGCGAAGAACCGGAGCGGTCGCGATGCCGTGATCTTCGAATCGAGCTGGCGAACCGCACCGGATGCGGAGTTGCGTGGATTGACATAGGTGGGTTCGCCGGCGGCAGCGCGGCGCGCGTTGAACGCGAGAAATTCGCTCTGCCGGATATAGACCTCGCCGCGCACTTCAAAGAGCGCAGGCGGATGGTCGTGCAACCGGAGCGGGATAACCCGAATGGTGCGCAGATTTGCGCTCACATCTTCGCCGGTCACGCCGTCGCCCCGCGTGCCGCCGCTTTCCCACACGCCATTTCGGTATCGAAGCGCCACCGCGAGGCCGTCTATTTTGAGCTCGGCGACGAATGCAATTGGCTCGGTAGGGATGAGCCGCCGCACGCGCGCGTGCCACGCTCGCAGTTCATCGGCGCCGAATGCGTTGCCGAGCGAGAGCATTGGGATGCGGTGTGGATACGGATTGAACGCGGACGATGGAACCCCGCCGACGCGTTGCGTCGGACTGTCCGACGTCTGCAGCTCGGGATATTCGGTCTCGAGGTCGATGAGTTCGCGCAGCGCTTTGTCGTATGTAGCGTCCGGCACGCTCGGCGCGTCCAGCACGTTGTACTCGTGGCTCCAGCGATCGAGTTTCTCGCGGAGTTCGGCGGCGCGCTTTTTCGCGGTTGCGGGCGTCATGCGGCGGCTTTTCGGGGCGGTATCGAGCCGACCTTTCCTTTTGTACGAGAGCGGGCCTCGCTCGCCCGACGGTAATAGCGCGTGGAGGCTGGAAAACTCACGGCCTGGAAAGTCGAGAAAGTCAAATTGTCAGTATAGGACCGCGCGTGATTGTTTCAAGAATCGAATTGAAGTGGACTGACGTCATCGATCCGGGCCGCGTAGAGCGGTTCTTGGACATCGTTGTCGACGGGGCGTCGCTCTACGAGCGGTTTTGGAACAAGGGACTCGGGAACATCGCGCTCATCGGCGCATTTCCATCGGAGGATGAAGAAGACAAGTATGTGGCCCGGCTGCTCGGAGATCTTCCGCCCGACTCGTGGGCGAAACAGTGTTGCATCTACGTATGCAGAGGGTGTGGCGATATTAATTGCGGGGCCATAACGGTAAAGGTCGAGAAGCGCGGCGATACGGTAGTATGGTCCGGGTTTGCGTTCGAATACCCTAACTACCAAGACGATAAGTATGAATATGAGCCGATAGAACCAGCTATGTCATATTCCATCGAAGCTCGCCATTTGCGCGAAGTACTCCTCGGCAGACCAAGGCGTTTGGTATGAGTCGGAACGATCGTAGTCGTTCTGGTGAAGCACAGAGAATTGTGCAGGGCGAGCGTTGCTCGCCCTACTACATCGAATCGCTACTCAGTGAGCGCGGCGCGATAGAACGCGACCGTCTCGCCAAGGCCGGTCTCGAACGTCGTCGGGTCGTTCCAGAAGTGAGCGTTGAATTTTGATGCGTCGACGAGGTATGGGCGATTCCATTGAAAACGCATCTCGCCGGTCTCTCCGACTTCCTTACTGACGAGTCCGATGAGGGGGACTAGCGCCGCCGGCACGACGGTGATGCGCGGCGGAACACCGATGAGACTTGCGGCGAGCGTCAACACGTCGCGCAATGATCGAGTCGGCGCATGCGGTACGTGCCACGCTTGCCCGTAGGCATCGTCCGGTCCGTCGGCAAGACTGATAAGCGCCCGCGCAAAGTCGGGGACGTAGACAAAATCGTGGAGCTGGTCCGTGGGATACGGCGAGAGCACCGGTTGGCCCGCCAACAATCGCGCAACGCCGAAACCGGAAATCACGGACGTCGCGACATCGGGACCGTAGAAATCGGACGCGCGAACGGCCACCGCCCGCACGCGGCCTGCATCGTGTGCAGATTTCCATTGCTTCGTGATCGCCGCGCGTAGCGCAGGCTTGCGCCCGTAGGTCGTGAGCGGCATGTCCTCGGTGAGCGGCGCGGTCTGCGGGCCGTACATGTAGAGATTGTCTGCGAAAATCAGCCTCGCATTCGCGAGCGAGCAGCCGTCGATAAGATTGGCCATCACGGCCGGCCAGTCGTGCTGCCAAACAGTCGATATATACCGCAGGCCGATGCAGCAGATGACGGTATCGACGCCGGCGCATGCGGCGATCGTCGCGTCTCGATCTGTCGAGTCGGCGAATTGAAATATGCTTCCTTTGGGAATGTTCTTCGGTTCGTATCGTTGTACGACGCGCACGTTATCGCCGCGGGCGGTGAGCTTAGCGGTTGTCTCTCGACCAACGGCTCCGTATCCGAATACGGCAATTTTTCGCATGCGTCGCGGTTCGGACTATTGTCGTGGCCGACCTATCATTGGGCGAGGTATCTGTACGAGGGCGGGCATCGCTCGCCCCAAAAAAACTAGGGCAAGCGTTGCTTGCCCTAGTACAATAAAAGGCCGACCATTAAGGTCGGCACTACATTATTTTTATGCGGCGGGGGCGCCGTCGCGTTGCCACTTGCGGATCAGGTACGAGATGAGGTCGGCGGTGACTTCGCTGATGCGGACGAACGAGACGCCGAATCCGCGCGCGTCGTTGCGCACGACGGTGCCGTAGACGTAGATCGGATCTTGCTCGCCGTCGATATCGAGATCGATGGAGACCAAATCGTTCGTGCCGATCGGCAGCGACGTTCGTAACAGCACGCCGCCCGCGCCGATGTTCACGATCTCCCCGGGGAATGATTCAGGAGAGCGTTCGCGGTGCACGTGCACCGGCAGCGCCTTTGCGACTCGGTCGTGGTGGCGCCGCTCCGCGCCGGTTCCGGTTTCTGCTTCGGTCATGGCGTATTATTGTACAACTTCACGTTGCCGATGTTCTGCATCCAATACCAGATTCGAGAAACAGCCCACGCGACGTGGTCCCAGACGTAGAGTTCCCAGTAGCGGCCTTGCGGGAATAGCGCGACGACCGCGAGGATGACGACGGTATAGCCCGAGACGCCGATGCTGCCCCAAAACTTTGTGCTGTTCGATGCGACGGCTTTTCCCCGTATCGGTGCCGGTTCAAAGTAGGTCTTTTTTTCAGGCGTGATCTGAAAGTCTTGCTTGCCGCTCGTCCGCGAGTAGACAGGCTGAAGGCCGATCTGGTCAGTCGCAAAACTTCGGCCGTTCCCAACCGGAGCGCCTGAGTTGATGAACCCGCCCGCATTCGGCGGCGGCGGCGTTTCTTGATTGCCGAGAAGGCGGTCGATCTTTTGTTTGCCGTCGTCGTTGAGTTCGATGAAATCGGCGACGGTATCGAACCCCGAGCCTTCGCCCATCGTCGTCTGCGTGCGAACGCGGATGAGGCCGCGCGCGGTCGCGTTCAGCGTGCGCATGTCGATCGTCGAGAACAACACGGTGCCGTCCGGAATGGCGACCGGCAACGACGCGACGAGGCCGGTATGATCCAGCCGTTTGACGCGACCGGTCTCGTTCAGACCCAGGTCGGAATTACGAACGGTGATGACCACCGGGAGCGTGATCGCGGCTGGGAGATGTTCGGCGTCCAGGGCATCGGCCATGTTCTAGCTCTATCCTTGAAATGAAGACGAGGACGGCAAGCCGTCATTTCTAGATTGTCGGCCGATTTGGCCCCCGACTTGACCCCTTCCGGTGAGGGACATCACAAGGGGGGCGCCGGTCCCGTTACCCGGCCTCCGCCCCTTCAAGGCTCTTGAGCAGTTCGTCGTTGACCCGCTGGTATTCGGCGACGGCGTCGTGTTCGCTCGAAATCGCGATGTGCGCCCGTGAATCGGTCAGGACGCGCTTGAGATACTGCCCGGTATGCGAAGCCGGGTTCGCGGCGACTTCCTCCGGCGTGCCCACCGCGACCATGTGCCCACCCTTGTCGCCGCCTTCCGGACCGAGGTCGATGATATGGTCGGCGGTTTTGATGACGTCCAGATTGTGCTCGATGACGAGCACCGTGTTGCCGCCGTCCACGAGGCGTTGCAGCACGCGAAGCAGATGCGCGACGTCGGCGAAGTGCAAACCGGTCGTGGGCTCGTCAAGGATATAGAACGTGCGACCCGTGCCTCTCCGCGACAGTTCGGTGGCAAGTTTGACGCGCTGTGCTTCGCCGCCCGAAAGCGTGGTCGCCGGCTGACCCATCTGGATGTAGCCCAATCCGACGTCGCAGATCGTCTTGAGCTTGTTGTGTATCCGCGACAGATTTTCGAAGAAGACGGCCGCTTCGTCCACGCGCATCTCGAGCACGTCGGCGATCGACTTGCCTTTGTACTTCACCTCGAGCGTCTGCTGGTTGTAGCGCCTGCCTTTGCACGTCTCGCACGGCACGTAGACATCGGGCAAGAAGTGCATCTCGATCTTGATGATGCCGTCGCCGTCGCACGTGTCGCAACGTCCGCCTTTGACGTTGAACGAGAATCGGCCGGGAGCATAACCGCGCGTCCGCGCGTCGGGCGTGAGCGAAAACAGCTCGCGGATCGGATCGAATGCGCCCGTGTACGTCGCCGGATTGCTGCGCGGCGTGCGGCCGATCGGCGACTGGTCGATGACGACCACCTTGTCCAATTGCTCGAGACCGGTGATCTTGCCGTACGTCTCTTCCGGCGGCTGACCATGAAGATGATGCGCGAGCGCCCGGTGCAGCACCATGTCGACGAGCGTCGACTTGCCGGATCCCGAGACGCCGGTGACGCACGTGAAGACGCCGAGCGGAAACTCGACATCGATCCCTCGCAGATTGTTCGCGGTCGCCTTGCGGAGCGTGAGCATTCCCTTCGGCGTTCGCCGCCGCGGCGGGATCGGTATGAACGCTTCGCCGGTCAGGTAGCGACCCGTCAACGATTCAGGATTTGCCGCGACGTCTTCGATCGTGCCCGCCGCCAAGACGCGGCCGCCGTCTTTGCCGGCGCGCGGTCCGATGTCGACGAGAAAATCCGCCTCGCGCATCGTGTCTTCGTCGTGCTCCACCACGATGAGCGTGTTGCCGAGATCGCGCAGCGTCTTGAGCGTGGCCAGCAGACGCGCGTTATCTCGCTGGTGGAGCCCGATGGATGGTTCGTCGAGCACGTAGAGCACGCCGACGAGCGATGATCCGATCTGCGTCGCCAGACGGATGCGCTGCGCTTCGCCGCCCGAGAGCGAGGTCGCGGAGCGGTCGAGCGTGAGGTACTCCAAGCCGACGTTGACCAGAAAGCCGAGCCGCGCTCGTAGTTCTTTGACGATCTGGCGCGCGATCTGCTCGTCGCGCTGGCTCAGCGTGAGTTCGCGGACGAACGCAAGCGCGCGATCCACGGGAAGCGCGGTGAGTTGGGCGATGTTGAGGTCGCCGATGGTCACCGCAAGCGATTCCGGTTTGAGGCGCGCGCCGTTGCAGGCTTGGCAGCGCACCGTGGTCATCAGTTTTTCGATCTCGGCCCTGACGTAGTCCGACGACGTATCTTCGTAGCGCCGCTGCAGATTCGGGATGATGCCTTTGTATTGCGATTCGTACGTCCAGCGCTTGCCGGCTTTCGTACGGAATGTGAACGTGCGCTTGTCGTCGAGACCGTAGAGGATGACGTCCAAGAGATCTTGTGGCAACTTCTTGATTGGGTCGTCGAAGCTAAAGCCCTCAGCCTTGAGGATGGCGCCGACCTGCTGCATGTAAAACGCATTCATGCCCGCCGAGAGGTTCTTGCCCCACGGCACGATCGCGCCCTGACGGATGGACTTGTTGCGGTCGGGGATGACGAGGCGCGGATCGATCTCGATCTTCACGCCCAATCCCGTGCACTCCGGGCAAGCGCCGAACGGCGAGTTGAACGAGAACATGCGCGGGGCGAGTTCGTCGAACGACAACCCGCAATCCACGCATGCGAACTTTTCGGAGAAGTTCAATTCTTTTTGGGCCGCGGATGCCTTCGACTGGGCAACCGATGCTTGCCCTCCTACGGGGTGATTGGCGGGATAGTTGACAACGGCGGTCATCACGCCTTGCGTCAGTTTGAGCGCGGTCTCGACTGAGTCGGTCAACCGGCGACGCACGTCGGGTTTGATGACGAGGCGGTCGATGACGATCTCAACGCTGTGCTTGCGTTTCTTGTCGAGCGTGATCTTCTCGCGCAGTTCGCGCATGACGCCGTCGACGCGGACGCGCGCGTAGCCGTCTTTGACGGCCTGGTCAAAGAGCTTTTGGTATTCGCCTTTTCGTCCACGCACCATGGGCGCGAGGATTTGCAATTTCGTCCCTTCGGGAAGCGCCACTATTTGATTCACGATCTGCTCGGCCGACTGCGGCGATATCGCCTTCCCGCAATTCGGACAATGAGGGGCGCCGATGCGCGCGTAGACTAGGCGCAGATAGTCGTAGATTTCGGTGACCGTGCCGACCGTCGAACGCGGGTTGTGACTGGCAGACTTCTGGTCGATGGAAATGGCCGGCGACAGACCCTCGATGTAGTCGACGTCGGGTTTGTCCATCTGGCCGAGGAATTGGCGGGCATATGACGAGAGCGATTCGACGTAGCGGCGCTGGCCTTCGGCGTAGATGGTGTCGAAGGCAAGCGAGCTCTTGCCGGAGCCGGAGACGCCGGTGATCACGATCAGCTTGTTCCGGGGCAGCGTTAGATCGATGTTCTTGAGGTTGTGTTCGCGCGCGCCTTTGATGACGATCGCATCTAAGCCGTGGCCGCGAGGCACGGCAGCTAGCGGCACCGCGTGACGGTGGGGTGATTTTCCATTGGATGATTTGGCCATGGGAGACGACCGTATTTCGGTCTCACGTGTGCGGCCAACCTTTAAGGCGACTGCTCTGTCGTGCCGACCTTGTAGTAGGGCAAGCATCGCTTGCCCAATATTGTAGGTCAGCATCGCTTGCCCAAAAAGGTCGGCCCTTCAGACCCTTCGAACGCGATGTGATGTTGCTCCGCTGCGCAGCGCTCATAGCTTCAGTGATGGTAACGCTCCCGAGCGCAGTCTGCGCCGACACGCAAATCGGTCTGCAGGGCCTCGCGATTTCCGGCCATCATTTCGAGAATACCAACAATGTCGCAGGCACCGGCGCCGGAGCGTTTTTCGAGATCACGCAGCGTTGGAAAATGCTTCGCGTGCACCTTGAAGGCATTCCCGTCGTCGATACCACGCGCGCGCAAAGCAATCGCTACGGAGCGTTGACGCAAAATTTCGGCCTCTTCAATGGTGTTGTGAGCGTGCCGGTCGAGCGGCGCGGACACATTTGGGCGGGCATCGGGACCGGATTGGTCGCGCAGCGCACGCCGCAATACAACTTCCCTTACATCGGACGGAATCAGGTGAACTCATCCCGCTTGGCCGGCACGCGCTATGAACTGCGCGGCAGTTGGCGAACGCAGAACGCGAGATTCTTCGAGACGAGCATCGACGTCCAACCGCACATGCGCGGTCCCGATTATTTGAACGTCAGCGTGGCCGGTGTGGCGCTCCAGCGATCGAAGGGTGAAGACGCGAGAATGATCGACATTTCGAGCGACTACGGCATCGTGCGAGGGCACGTGGAGTACGCGCTGGGCGTTCGCTGGGTCAATTTCTCGTCGAACTTCACGGGTGGCGGAGCGGCCGATCGAAACGTCGGGTTCGGTCCGACGTTTGAGGTACGCTACAGCCTATAGAGCCTATGCTCTTGTACTAGTGCAACCATTGCTTGCCCATTTCTTAATGGGGTTGCGGGTCGAGTTCTCTTGCCGATAAGAGAAGTAGAAAGGACGCACGGATCTAGTGGTTTTGACGGGTCGGCAACGCGCGTTCGCAATAGTTCTATCGCTATTGGTTATTGGTACCGGTTACTACTTATGGGCCAGATATCAAATTCCAGCGATCCTGTGCACCAACGACCCTCTCAGGCTCGTACTGGGCCAATGCAATATCGATAACGCCGGTTATCTTGCAAGCGACCCAGTCATGGCTTTGGGTTTAGTAGCCCTTATTGTGTCTATTTTTGGATTTCGACGAGGTGTAAGGTAATTAACGCGCATGCTTCAGTCGGCGATGGGCTCGCGAAAATTTAAAGATCTATCTTCTCGACCACGAAAAGAAGCGGCCGACCGTAAAGGTCGGCACTACAATAAAATTCGAGGCCGACCGTAAAGGTCGGCCCCACAGAGAATTTCTTCAGGTCTATTTAAAAGTGTACGTGTACGACGTTTCCGTGGTGCCTGTGTCGACTTTGAAGAACGACTTCTTCGCATAGTTGCAGTCGGAGTCGGCGTGGTTGAGCGTGAACGAGTTGTCGGGATCGACGCAATTCGAGTAATCGCCCGTCCACGTGTGCTGGTCGCCATCGGCGTATAGGTAGTAGTAGCGATTGTTGAGATCGCCCTTGATGGGTGAGGCACAGTCGCCGTCGGCGAGATTCCACCAGCCTTCGGTCGTCCATCCATCGGCGTCGGTTCCGAAGTACGCGATCGCGACCGAGATCTTCTCGCCGGATTCGTTGCACACGCGGAAACTCGCGAGTGCAGGTGATGGATGAAACGCCGCCGATACGAGCAGCACGGCTGCGCCGACGGTTATGAGGCCAAGTTGCTTGAGCATGGGTAGTCCTCCAGGTCTGGTATTCTTCTCATACGACCATAGCATCGGCGGCCTGGTTACTTGGACTAACCGGGTGTGCGACTCGTCACGCAGGATACGGAGCGCTACGAAAGGCCCGCCAGCGCCGCGGGCAACTCGCTGAGTGTCGCGATCACCGCGTCGGGAGGGTCAGCGCCGGCGGGCAGTGCCTCGGCACGAACGTTCATCCATATCGCGCGCATGCCGGCCGCCTGGGCACCGGTGACGTCCCGGTTGAAACGGTCGCCCACCATGACACTTTCGGAAGGTCCGACGTCGAGCAGCGTCATCGCGTAGCGGAAGATCGCCGGGTCGGGCTTCACCATCGCCAGATCGCCGGCCATCAGGACGTGATCGAAGAATCGGCCGAGATGTAGCGGGGCGATGCGCGCCTTGTGCGTTTCGGCGAAGCCGTTGGTGATGATCGCCAGACGGTAGCGGCCGTGCAGACTCGTGAGCACCGGTACCGCGTCAGGATAGTACTCGACGCGCTCGGCCCGGATCGCATCGTATCGTTGCGCGAGCGCCGCCGCGAGTGCATCGTCGTCAACGTTGAGTTTGCGAAGCGCCGCGCGCCACATGGTACGACGAATTCCCTGCTCGCGCGGTTGCGATGCACCGGGTTCGAGGCCTTCCCAAAATGCGATCGCGGCGTCGAGATACGCTTTAGCAAGATCGGCCGGTGCAAGACCACGACCGCCCGCGACTTCGCGCGCTGCCGCTTCGGCACACTCCTCCGTCGAGATGGTATCGTCGACGAGCGTGTCGTCGAGATCGAAGAAAATTGCGCGAATCACGAGGCTGCGAGTTTGTCCGCTCGCGCGAGCGTCCCTTGAATCGGTCCTAGTCGAATGGGTAGGCGGGGCGGCCGACCATTAAGGCCTGCGACATTGTGGACAGGTATAAAGGTCGGCCCTGCATTACCGCAGTATAGGCGGAAAACTATGACACAAGCAGGGCACAAATCAGCGGGCGCACTCGCACTTCTCGCGGCGGCCGCACTAGCAGGCTGCGCGCCGCATCAGGGCGGCCCTCCGGGTGGCGGCATGGGCGGTTTCCAAATTCCCGTCTCCGCGCAACCGATGAAGCGCGGTCCGATCGATCAGTCGTTTACCGTCACCGCAACCGTCATGCCGTTGCAGCGCGCACTGTTGTCGTCGGTCGTCTCCGGCAACGTGCTCGAGGTCAACGGACAGATCGGCCAGCATGTATCGAAGGGCGATCTCCTGGTCAAGATCGACGATAGCACGCTGCAAGCGCAATTGAACCAGAACGACGCGCTGCTCGCCGCGGCGCAGGCGCACTACCAGTCGGCACAGGCGAACGCGTCTGGCACGATGTCGAGCGCAAATGCCGGCCTTCAATCCGCACGCATCGCCGCCGATAGCGCCGACGCCACGCTTCGCCGCGATCTGATGTTGCTCAAGCAGGGTTATGTCTCGCAGCAGGCTGTCGATCAACAGCAAGCAGCAACGGCCGCGGCAGACTCGGCGTTGCGCGCGGCCGAAGTGCAAGCGACGAATTCAAGTCTTGCCGGACCTTCCAGTTCGGCGCAGGCCGATCTGCGCAACGCAAAGGCTGCCGTGAGTTCGGCGGCCGCCGCGAGCGCACTCATCCAAGCACAGATCGCGCAGACCAACGTTCGCGCGCCGTTCGACGGCATCATCGTATTTCGTGCAGTCGATCCCGGCTCGCTCGCAGCGCCGGGTACGACGTTGATGGATGTCGATCAGCTCGACCACGTCTACGTCGACGCCGGAATATCGGGCGACCAACTGAAGTATGTCCGCCGCGGCACGCCGGTCACGGTCACCGTGAGCTCGGTGCCGGGCCGGTCGTGGCAAGGTGCGGTCGAATATTTCGACGCTTCGGCGGAGCCGGGTACGGTCACGTATCTCGCGAAAATTGTGTTGGCCAATCCCGATCTCACGCTACGCGGCGGGATGGTGGCGCAAGCGGCATTCGTGCAAGCGCGCAAATCCGATGCGCTGCTCGCGCCGACGGCATCGGTGTACCAAACCGATACGGGTTACGCGATGTTCATCATCGCCGACGGAAAGGCCGCGGTCGTTCCCGTTGATACCGGTTTGCAAAACGACCAGTGGACGGAAGTGACGGGCAAAGGCCTAGCGCCGAACGTGATGGCGATCCTCAACCACTCGGCCACACTCCAACCGGGAACGCCGGTCATGGTCCTTTCGGCGCAAGGCGGGCCTCCCGGCGCAGCGCCCGGAGCGAAGCCAGGCGCGCCGAAGCCAGGCGCGACGAAGCCGAAAGCCGGAAGCCATTAGTCGATGACGTCCAATATCTTTATCTCGCGGCCGATTCTCGCGGGCGTCTGCGCTGCGGTCATCTTGCTGGCAGGCGCGCTTTCGATTCCGTCGCTGCCGGTGTCGCAATACCCGAACATCGCGCCGCCGACCATCACGGTGAACTCGGTCTACATCGGCGCGAACGCAGAAGCGGTTGAGCAGTCGGTCACCAACCCGCTGGAAGAGCAGATCAACGGCGTCGAGGGATTGCGGTATCTCTCGTCCAGCAGCACCGCGGACGGCCAGAGCGCCATCACCGCGACGTTCAACCTCGGCCGCGATCCGGACAAGGCGGCCCAGGATGTGCAGACGCGCGTCAACGTGGCTCAGGGTGTGCTGCCGGCGCAAGTGAAGCAGACCGGCATCACGGTCAGCAAGAACTCGTCGACGTTCGTCATGGCCATCGCGATCACGTCGGATTCCAAGAAGTACGATAGCCTCTTCTTGAGCAACTACGCGGATCGCTACGTGACGCAAGCGCTGAAGCGCGTCAAAGGCGTGGGCAACGTCATCATCTTCGGCGAGCGCAAGTTCGCGATGCGGCTCTGGCTCGATCCGCAGAAACTGCAATCGTTTGGGCTGACCGCAAGCGACGTCACGACGGCATTGGCCGATCAGAACGTCCAGGTCGCCGCAGGTCAGGTCGGCCAGGCACCGTCGCCCGCGAACCAACCGTACACACTGAACGTGACGGTGGCCGGACGGCTTACCACGCCGGCGCAGTTCGCGAATATCGTGGTGAAAAGCGGTAACGGCTTCCTCGTCCGCGTCTCCGACGTGGGCCGGGTGGATCTCGGCGCGCAGGACTATTCCACGAACCTCAACTTCAACGGCAAGACGGCGATCGGTATCGGCGTCCTGCAACTTTCAGATGCCAATGCGCTCACCGTCTCCAAAGGCGTCAACGACGCGATGGCGGCGCTCGCGCAGAACTTTCCGCCGGGGGTGAAGTACAACGTCGCGTTCGATGCGACGATGTTCGTCCACGAATCCATCAATGAAGTGCTGAAGACGCTGGCGCTTGCTATCTGTCTCGTTATTCTTGTTATCTTCCTCTTCTTGCAGGACTGGCGCACCACGCTCATCCCGGCGGTGACCATCCCGGTCTCGCTCTTGGGCACGTTTGCGCTCCTGAAACTATTCAATTTTTCGATCAACACGTTGACGTTGTTCGCCCTCACCCTGGCGACCGCATTGGTGGTGGACGACGCGATCGTGGTCATCGAGAACATCGTGCGGTACATCCACGATCACAAGAAAGATCCGGCGACTGCGACGCCGCTCGCGATGGCGGAGATCACGAGCGCGGTCATCGCGACCTCGCTGGTGCTTCTCGCGGTGTTCGTGCCGGTGGCATTCTTCCCGGGCACGACCGGCGAACTGTACAAACAATTCGCGCTGACGATCGCAGCGAC
Organism: Candidatus Eremiobacteraceae bacterium; assembly: GCA_036561585.1. Lineage (GTDB taxonomy): Bacteria > Vulcanimicrobiota > Vulcanimicrobiia > Eremiobacterales > Eremiobacteraceae > JABCYQ01. Next base: position 14,975 of record DATBOZ010000124.1, read on the forward strand.
GATTTCCATCTCCGCATTCACCGCGTTGACGCTCGCGCCGGCGCTCGCGGCGTTGCTTCTCGAAAGTGAAGAGCCCAAGCACGGTGCGTTCATGCGGGCGGTCGGCGCGTTCATCGCTCGCGTTCGAGCCGGCTACGGTCGCCTGCTGCCGCAAGTGACGATGCGAAAGCCCCTCGTTGTGGTCGTCTTCGCATGCTTGCTCGGACTGACCGTCTTCATGTTCCAAATCGTGCCGACCGGCTTTGTGCCCGACGAAGATCAAGGGTTCTTGATCGTGGTCGCGCAGGGGCCGCCCGGCACATCGCTCGAGTACACGGACCGCATCATGGCGCAGGCGCAAGCCATCTTACGCTCCGAGCCGGAGATCGTCAATATCTTCAGCGTGTCCGGATTTTCGTTCTTCGGCTCCGGCGCGAACAACGGCATCATGTTCGCTTCCTTTACACCGTGGTCGCAACGGCGTGGGCCGGGTCAATCCGCGCAGGCCGTCATCGGCGACCTTGGCGGCAAACTCTTCGGCATCACTGGCGCATCGGTCTTCGCCTTCAATCCGCCGGCCATCCAAGGCGCCGGTAATATCGGCGGCTTCGATCTCGAGGTCGAGGACCAAGCGAACCTCGGCATTCCGGCGCTGGCCGCGACGGCCGGCACGACGATGTTCCGGGCCAACACCGATATGGACGCGTATCACCGACCGAAGCTCACCTCGGTGTTCACGACGTTCCACGCCGATAGTCCGCAGGTGCAGTTGAACATCGATCGCGATGCGGTCGAGGCGCTGCACGTGAAATTGGGCGATGTCTTCGACACGCTGCAGATCCTGCTCGGCTCGGATTACGTGAACGACTTCAACTACCGCAACAAGTCGTACCGTGTCTACGTGCAGGCGGACGCCCCGTATCGCTCGCGTATTGACAATCTTTCGCAGTACTCGGTGAAGAACGATAGCGGCTCGATGGTGCCGTTGAGCTCCTTCGTCAGCGTGCAGCGCACGCTTGGACCTCCGGCCATCTACCACTACAACTTGTTCCGCTCGATCGAATTCAACGGCAGTCCCGGCCCGGGCGTATCGTCGGGAAGCGCGATCATCGAGATGCAGAACTTGATGAAGCAGATCTTGCCGCCGGGCATGAGCTACGAATGGACGGGCACATCGCTCGATCAGATCGAGGCCGGCAGTGCGACGCTCGTCATCTTCGGCCTCGCCGTCGTGTTCGTGTTCCTCGTGCTCGCCGCGCAGTACGAGAGCCTTGTCGATCCGTTGATCATCATCATGGCAGTGCCGCTCGCCATCCTCGGCGCGTTGACCGCGATATATCTGCGCGGGTTGCAAAACGATATCTTCTGCCAGATCGGACTCGTGATGCTCGTGGGACTCGCGAGCAAGAACGCGATTCTGATCGTGCAGTTCGGCAATCTTTTGCGGGCGCAGGGGATGCCGGTCGCTCAGGCCGCGATCGAGGCGGCGAAGACCCGGCTGCGGCCGATCTTGATGACGTCGTTCGCATTTATCTTCGGCATCATGCCGCTGGTGTTTGCAAGCGGCGCGGGTCAGGCCAGCCGGCACTCGTTGGGCACCGCAGTCGTCGGCGGCATGCTGGTCTCGACGCTCCTGAATCTCTTCGTCATCCCCGTGCTGTACGCGATCATCGCAGGCGCGGAAGACCGGTTCCGCGAGCGCCGGCGCGCTCGTCGCGAGGCTCGAGCGGCGGCGCAAACGCCGGAGTAGGGAACTTCAATAGGCGATTGTCGTAGGACGAGCCGCGCTCGCTCTGCGATTCGACTATGGTTCGAAAGTCTCACAAGCTTCTCATTAAACGTCTGCTCGCTTTGGGTACCATGTGGGAAAGCTAGGGCGGTCTTAGGGGAGAGCTATGATCAACAAATTCAAGGGCGTGCAGGCCGTAGCGCCGATCGCGGCCGCTTTACTTTTGCTGACAGCCTGCAAGGGTTCGTCAAATGGCGGCATCGTCGCGGGCCCGACTCCGCCGCCTTCAAATGGGTCGGTGTATATGACCGATCCGAACACCGATCCAATTCTCGGCAACGAAGTCCTGGTGTTCCCGCAGAACACGAATGGCGGACCGATTCCTACCCAAGCCATCGTGGGAAATATCACCGGGTTGTCGTCGCCGCAGGGCATAGCAGTGGATAACTCAGGCAACATTTGGGTCACGAACACGACGACGAGCAGCATCACTGAGTATCCGCCGGGTTCGACGGGCAACGTCGCCCCGGTCAACACGGTTCAGGGCAACTCGACGTCGCTTTCGTCTCCAGTCGGCATCGTGTTCAATGCGAATGGGGATATGTTCGTGGTGAATTCGCAAACCGACGCGTCAGGTTCGTACGAAGTCCTGGAGTTCGGTCCGAATCCCGTGGGCAATCAGGCGCCGATCAACAAGATCGGTGGATCGGCGACACTGTTGACGCAACCGCAATACGTGGCCGTCGATGGTTCGGGCAATCTCTACGTCACCAACCTTCCCGCCAATCTTATCAACATATTTGCGCCCGGAGCGTCCGGCAATGTCGCGCCAATCGTTTCGTTCGGCGGCAATTGCATCGCGCCGGACGGCATCGCGCTCGACACCTCCAATCACATCTACGTTTCATGCGATCAAAATTACGAGATCCGCGAATACTCGGCGCTGTCAGGCACGCAAATACCGACGCAGGTTCGGAGCCTCGGCGTGAACTCGGCGCAGCCGCAGCTCTACAACCCCTCGGGCATTGCGGTTAATTCGCTCGGCACGCTCTTCGTGGCGAATACAGGATTGATCGGCCAATCATTTGGCTACATCAGCGTCTACGCGCCGACCTTCAACAACACGACCGGAGCCGGTGCCTTCATCGGCGGCGGGAATAGCGACGTGATCCGCCCCGTGGGAATAACGCTGCACTAAGGCGCCTTTGTCGCTCTGTTGGGCCGACCTTCATGGTCGGCCCGTTTTATTTCTGCGGGGCCAACCATTACGGTCGGCCGAACGTTTTTCGGTACTAGGATTGCTACCGCTTCACGCGCCGCAGCAAGACCTCGGGCTCGCGCTCGCTAATGCGACGGCGTATGAAGAGCGGTGACCGCGGCATTTTACTCTTGCGTTGTTCCGACCGCAAGGGCGTCGTTGCTGCGGTCTCGGGCTTTATCAGCGATCACAACGGGAATATCACCAGCGCCGACGAGCACCAGGACCAGGAACTGAACCTGTACTTTCTCCGGCTTGAGTGGACGCTGGCAGATTTCGACGTGGACCTAGCGGCCTTTGAAAGCGCATTCGCGCCGATCGCCCGCGAGTTCGCTATGAGGTGGAGTGTGGCGCGCAGCTCGGGCCGTCCGCGCGTCGCGATCCTTGTCTCGAAATCGGGCCATTGTTTGGCCGATCTTCTCTATCGACATCAGATCGGCGAGTTACCTTGCGATATCCGGATGGTGATCGGCAACCATGATGACTTGCGAAAGATCACTGAATTCTACGGCATCGCCTTTCACCACGTCAATGCTTCGGGCGATAAACTTGCTGCGGAACGGACGATGCATTCGTTAATGCAAGGGGCGGAGATCGAACTCGTCGTCCTGGCAAGGTACATGCAGGTCTTGTCGAGCGATTTCGTCGCACGCTATCCGGACGCGATGATCAACGTGCACCACTCGTTCTTGCCCGCCTTCATCGGCGCAAAACCGTACCACCGCTCCTACGAACGCGGCGTGAAACTGATCGGCGCGACGAGCCACTACGTGACGGCGGAGCTCGATGACGGTCCGATCATCGAGCAGGACGTCGTACGCGTGACCCATCGCGATTCGCTTGAATCGATCGTCCGCAAGGGCGGTGACGCGGAACGTGCGGTGCTCACGCGCGCCGTGCGCTGGCACGCGGAAAACAGGATCATGGTGTACGGACGAAAGACCGTCGTATTCGCCAACTAGGGTATGTGGCCGACCATTAGGGTCGGTCCGGTTCACTTGCTCGTCGAGTTACTTGCCAGTTCCAGGCCAACGCTGAAATCAACATCGCGATGGTGACAAATTGTAGCGCGACGTGGAGCTGCGTCGAAGTCATGCAGATGGGTCCGAGCGCGAGCCAGTCCGCCTTAGAGACGTTGGACGGCTGATGTAGTACGATGTCCTCACAGCGCTTGACATCGGCGAGCAGTGAGATCCAATTCCAAACGCTTATGCCGGCC
>DATBOZ010000125.1:0-2814 GCA_036561585.1 Candidatus Eremiobacteraceae bacterium
GAAAGCGATAATCATGCTCAAAAGGCGAGCGCCGTAGCCTTTCCGGCGATAGCGAGCCGAAACGAAGAGATCGGTGATGATCGCTTCTCGACCGCCGAACTCCAAGTCGTAGCTGAACGCGACAACGGCGTACCCCGCCAAGCCGCGGCTGGTGTCGATCGTCCAGACGCGGCCGAGACCCTTGTCCTTAAGAAGCTGGGAGAGCGCCACACGAACGGTCGCGGCGTCGAACTCGATCGCGTCGAACGCGTAGTACGCTTTGACGAGGGGGAGAAGACGCCGTAAGTCCGATGCGCGCGCCGGACGAATCGCGGGCATCACCATCTCAGACAACATCGCCGATTTGGCGAACGAAATCAAAGGCCGACGGCAAAGCGCCGGCATCCTGCATGTGGCCCAACTCGACCCACCATGGATTGCGGCCGTCTTCGTTCCCGCGAAGCGCGCGATGGAGATCGATCTCGAACGAATCGCCATCAACCGACGTCACTCCGAGTCGCTCGTAATGCTTCGTGATCACGGGCGGTCGCCCGAGCTCCAGCGGCATAACTGTGACGATGCGACCGAAGCCGTGCGTGCGCGGTTCACCCTGCGGCTCGACCACGATGAGATAATCTGGGCAGCCGCCGTTGTCCGGTCCCGCGAGCACCGGCGATAAACCGTGGCTATTCGCGTCGATCGCCGTGATGTACGACCGGCGCACGACATCGTTTGCTGCGGCGGCCTCATCGCGCGTCGGCTTTACCCGCGGCAGCCGTAGACTCGTCTTGCGCAGAGCGCCGTCAAGCGCGCTCGCAAAGCGCAATGCGCGCGATGCATCGCCGACGACGTAGATCGTTTGCGGCGACATGCATCCGGCCTGATCGAACAGGCAGACGTCCAGCGCCGCCGCGTCGGCGGCCATCACGAGATCCTTACCGGCAGTCACGAGCCCTAGACTGTACCGGGTGCCGTAGCCGATGAAGTGTTTCTCCGCCGGTACGCGAGCGCGCACGGCTTCGATTGTCGCATCGCTGCCGAACGCGATGACGGCGCCGACGTCGGCGATCGCATCGGCCTCGGCCGCGATATCGCCACCAGGCCAGTAGCGCGCCTCGATTGAGCCGGCGAGCGGTTCGCCGATCGCAATAAATTGCCGCGCGACGATTTCCGCGACGGCGCGCTCCGTGCTCGCCGCTTTGAGAATCGCGCTGCCGCCGGTGACGGCAACGGCATAGGCAGCGCACAACGCGGGGCCGATTACGTTGCCCGGCAAGATGACCAACGCGCGTCGCGCAAACTCGGCGGTCCGTTCGAACCAGTTGGCCACGTACACGCGGGGCGTTTCATCCGCGCGATCGCTGAAGACCACATCGAATGCACGCTCGATGACCGGTCCCGACCACAGACCGCCGGCCAACCGCTCGCGTGCTTCGCGGCGCACCCACGAATCCGGGTCGCGCCATTCTGCAACGAAGCGCTCGGTGGCGGCGGCGCGCGCCTCGCCTTCAGGCGAGAGCGTCGTCACGCGCCAGCACCACCGAGCATCGCATCGGCGGCGATGCTGCAGCCTTTGGGCGGCGCACCCGGATGACGGCCGAGGATCTCAATGCCGCCATCGCGTTCGCGCGCGAGATCGCCGGTGAGGACCGCGCACACCGAGCCGCGATTGCACAGGTCGAAGATCTGCAGCAGTCCGGTCTCGCCCGCCGCGACCGGCAGTGCGGTGACCGGATCGACGATGGTGATCCGCGTCCAGTGCGGTCCGACCTTGATGTGGCGGCGCGGCGGCCGTCGCGCGTATAAGTCGGCGATGTTCGCGTCATACCATTGACTGCCGAGTTCACACATGCCGTATTCGGAAAGACAATTTTGTGGCGGCACCGCAAGCAGTTCCTCGAACCACGCGTACAAGTCGTCTCGTGCGACTTCGCGAGATTTGCCCTTGAAGCCGCCGGTCTCGATGACAGCGCTGCCCGGCGCTAGAGAGAATCGTCTACCGGCTGCCCGACAACGATCGGCGAAATGGACGAAGGCGAATGCCGTGCCGAAAACGATGCACGGCGAGCTGCGCGACAGCGCCGTACTTAAAGCTTCGAAATCCAATTCGCCGTTGCGGACGAAGAAGCCATCGAACTGTGTTCCAAATCGCTCGTGCAGAGCTGAAAGCATGAAGGACAACGAAGACGTTTGCGCGTCGGCATACGCCGGCGCGAGAAAAACGTGGCGAAGCGTCGGCACCGCGGGGAGGGCCATGGCGCGATAGTGTGAAGAAAGCGAGGCCTCGTAAAGTTCGGCGGCGTCTAGTTCGTGGCGCGACACGCGAGCGCCGGCGCTTCCGGTACCGCTCGACACGAAGGTCAACGCGGTCCTGTCCGGCGGAAAACATGCCAAGCGGGCATCTGCAAATGACGCCGCAGGCACGGCAGGTACGTCGCGCCACGTGGACGCATGCGACGGCTCGACGCCTAGCCGTTGGCAATACCGCCGGTACGGCGCATTACGCTCGAATTGATACGCGAACACATCAAGTGCCAGCCGGCTGAACTCGGTGTCGCCGCGTTCCTCAGTCACGTCAATCGGCGCGTCGAAATCGGCGCCGCCGATATACGCCAATATTTGCGCATCGAGCGCACGTCCGGCTGCGTCGCGTTTGTCGTGGATGGCTGTGGTCTTCATCGCAATCGCACGACAATTGCACGGGGGCCGTGGCGCACCTTTCGCGAAAGCGGCGGATCATGCACCGTCTGCGCATCGGCATGCGATCCTCACACTCGTACGGCGCTGACCCCGAACGGCTTGCCGACCACTACGGCAATGCCGGCGTTCCAGTGC
>DATBOZ010000126.1:0-5429 GCA_036561585.1 Candidatus Eremiobacteraceae bacterium
CTCGCCCGACGCGCCGTACGACTGCGAAAAGGTGACGTTGCTCCCGGCAGGCGTCGCTTGAAAGGCTTTGATGAGATCGGCGTACGCTTCTTGCGGCGTCGAATACGCTACGAGCGCTAGTTGCACCGAATTGTCCGCCGAAGCGGGACGTGAAGCGAGGGCAAGTGCGGCCGAAGAGGCGACGAGTGCGGCCAAATAGGCCGCGCGCTGGGCGAAGCGTGGCATAAAAATCTCCGAATATCCAAGTAAGTCTACTAACTTGGTATAGAATGCCGGAAAATCGGAGCCCGGTCAAGATGCCCATGCGTCCCTATCGTAGGGGCGATTAGGACTACGTGGCCAGGCCGGCCACCCGAAGGCGGCGCAGGTCGCCGTCTCGCTGTGTCAGTCCGACGCCGTCGAAGTACTCCATGAGCGGCAGCGCATATCTCCGCGACGTGCCGAACGCGTCGCGAACGCGAGCCATGGTCGCGCGACCGTCCGCTTGTAGGAGCGCGACGAGCACGTCGCGCGCGCGCTCGATCTGCGCGCGCCGGTACACATCGTCGCCGACGCGGACCAGCGCACCGGTGGCGAACAGCATGTCCATCGCATCGCGCGTGCCGGCGACGGTCGACTTCGCGACGGCGGCATGCAACGCGTTGAACGTGCACGGCACGAGTGGGTTGGCATCGCCGGTCGACAGCGCCGCTTCGATGACGCCGCGCTGGGTGGGCTCGAGCTTGGGCACGAATTCCGGAAGATGCCAGTAACGCGCGCGCAGTGCGACGCGGCCGTCGGACTGCCAAACCGCGAGCAGTCGCGCGGCTACCTGTTCGGCAAGCGACAGCGCGACGGCCAGTTCGGCGGTGGTGCTGCCGGCGATCCACGGCGTCGTCTCGTGGCACCGTCGCATGGTGACCGCGGCGACCGAGAACGCTGCGTCCGCGACGCTCGCCGCGAGATACTCTTTCGGTTTGGCGAGCGCGACGACGAGCCCGTGCTCGAGCAAAATGACGAGTGCGTTCTCGACATCTTGTACGACCACGTTGGCCGCCGCAGCGACTTTGGCCGCAGGCATCGGCACGAGCCCGGCGCCCTCAAGCCCATGGAGCACCGCCGATGCCGCAGCCGGCAACATTTGCGCGCTGCTCGCGCGCGCCGAACCGGCCTCCGCGGGTTTGCGAGTGACGGCGCCGCCCAGGAGATCCTTCGGCGACATCCGCCGCAGCACGAGCCGGCAGCCGGGATAGTATGCGACCGGTGAATTCAGCGCAAGCACGGCAGGGGTAGTCGCGGCCTCGCGCGGTGGGTGTTTTTCGAAGATCAACATACCGGGAATCTCCGCCGAACCGATATGCACCCGCACCGGCGTGCGCCGGCGCAGCATGGGTAGAGCATCCGGGAGCGGCGTGAATTCGACGTCGAGCGACCGCGCAGGTTCGAATTCTGCGGGTGCGGTGAGTGTTTCGCCGCGCGCGATGGCGGCAACGTCGATGCCGGCCAAGTTGACGGCGACACGCGAACCGCCCGTCACTTCAGATACGGTCCGGCCGAAGATCTGTATCTTGCGGATCCGCGTGTCGACGCCGCTCGGTTGGAGACGCAGCCGGTCGCCGGCGCGGATCGTTCCTTGCATGAGCGTGCCCGTGGCGATCGTCCCTTGCCCGGGCAACGCGAAGACGCGGTCGATCGGAAGATACGCGGGCGCCTGCGGAGAGCGTGGCGGCAACGCGACCAGCACGTCGTGAATGGCCGCGCGCAACGCGGGGATGCCGGCGCCGGTGATATTGGAGACTGCAAACGCGGGTGCGTTGTCGGCGACCGTCGACCTGCACGCATCGCGCGTGCGCGCGAGCGCCGACTCGAGTCCGGCCGCGTCGGTCGCGTCGGCTTTGGTCAGCACGATCAGCGCGCGCTGGACGTTGAGAAAACTGAGGATCTGCAAATGCTCGCGCGTCTGCGGTTTTGGCCCTTCGGTGGCCGCGACGACGAGCAAGAGCAATTCCATTCCCGCCGCGCCCGCCAGCATGTTGTGCAGAAAGCGTTCGTGACCGGGAACGTCGATGATGCCTGCTTCGACGACGTCATCGTAGATGAGCGGCGCGAATCCGAGATCGAGCGTCATGCCGCGCTCGCGCTCTTCGAGCAATCGGTCCGGATCGCGGCCGGTGAGGGAGATCACGAGCGCGCTCTTGCCGTGATCCACGTGTCCGGCGGTGCCGACTATGTGCAAGCCAAAAGCGCCGCGCAGAGATCTGCGTCTTCGTCCTCGCGAACAGTCCGAAGGTCGACGATGAAGTCGGCGTCTTGGACGCGCCCGATCACCGGCGGACGATGTGCGCCCAGCCGAACTGCATACTCGTGCGGTGATGAGCGGCCAGGTGTGGCGGCGATGCCGGCAGAGGCGATCTCTGCCGCCGGCATCGTGCCTCCGCCTGTGGTGGCGGCGGTGCGCACGGGGCGGAAGCGCGTCGCCCCACCGCCGGCGGTCAGCTTCGCGCACATCGCGGCGGCGCGCGCGAAGAGCGCATCGCCGTCAACGGTCAACATGGAGACGAGCGGCAATTCGCGCAAACGGTCGGGCTCGAGATAGAGCGCGAGCGTCGCCGAGAGCGCGGCGATCGTGGTCTTGTCCGTTCGCAATGCGCGCAGCAGCGGGTTGGCGCGCATGCGCGCGATCAGGTCGGCGCGGCCGCAGATAATGCCGCACTGGGGTCCGCCGAGCAATTTGTCGCCGGAGACGGCAACGACGTCCATGCCCGCTGCGATCTCTTGCGCGACGGTCGGTTCGTGCGGCAATCCGAACGGCGCGAAATCGATCAGCGCACCCGAACCGAGGTCTTCGAACGACAGCACGTCGAGTTCTTCGGCCAGCGCAGCGAGCGCTTGCGCGCTGACCTCCGCGGTGAATCCCTCAACGCGGAAGTTGCTCGGATGCGTGCGCATGAACATCGCGGTGGATGGCGACCACGCGTCGCGGTAGTCGCTCGGATAGGTCTTGTTCGTCGTACCGACCTCGACGAGCCGTGCACCGCTCTTGCGCAACACGTCGGGAAGGCGGAATCCACCGCCGATCTCCACGAGTTGTCCGCGACTCACGACCACGTCGCGGCCGTTCGCGAACGTATCGAGCACCAACATCACGGCCGCCGCACAGTTATTCACCACGAGTGACGCTTGCGCGCCGGTGAGTTCGCGCAGCTGCGCAGCGACCCGTTCGTAACGGCTGCCTCGCTTGCCGGTCGTCAGGTCGTATTCGAGATTGGTGTAGCCGGCACCGAGCTCATTCATTGCCGCGAGCGCCGCGGGCGCGAGCGGTGCGCGACCGAAGTTTGTGTGCAAGATGACGCCGGTGCCGTTGATGACGCGAAGCAGACCGGCGGTCTCGCCCGCTGCCAAGAGGCCGAGCATGCGCAGCTTGAGCGCGGCATCCTCAGGCAACGTCAAACCCGCATGGGCTTGCGTGCGGGCCTCGTCGAGCACGACCTGCACGGTTGTGCGCACGGCGTCGCGGCCGAGAACGGCGTTGAACGCCGCGAGGTCGGGATCGGCGGTGAAGCGATGCACTGCGGGAATGCCCCGCCGGAGACTGCCTTCCATTACGATCGCCCGGAAGCGGACCCTATAACGAGCACCGCTTGCTTCGCTGCGCGCGCGGAATCACGCGACGGGTTTGAGATGCTTCTCGATCGTCATCACGATCTGGCGCTCGGGCACGTACCCGACGATGCGATCCACGGGTTCGCCGCCCTTGAAGAGAATGAGGCTAGGAATGCTGGAGACTTCGTACTTGCCCGCGATGCTCGGCGACTCGTCGGTGTTGAGTTTGACGACTTTCAAGCGTCCCTTCATGTCTTTGGCGACCTTGTCGACGATCGGCCCCACCATTCTGCACGGGCCGCACCACGGGGCCCAAAAATCGACGAGGACCGGTGTGGCTGACTGAAGGACTTGGGTATTGAAGTCGGCTTCGCCGACGTTCACGGCATCGCTCACGGCGGGCTCCTTTGGATTTTGTGACGACGAAAGAATGTGAGCCGGTGTTATTCGAGCCGCCGCGACGACGCGCCTTTCGAGAGCGGGCTTACGCGTCGACGAGCACCTTGATGCGCGCGACGTAGTCGTCGGCGAGGCGCGCCGCTTCGTCGTCGTCGCCGGCTTCGGCAACGACCGTGAACAGCGGGTCCGACGGATCGGGAAGCACGAGCACCCACGTTCCGTTTTCGACGATCTTCACGCCGTCGAGCAGATCGAGCTTGCGGTCGCGGGACTGCGAGATAAGTTCGCGCATGATCACGCCTTTGCGCTCCCACGGGCAGGTCACTTTGCGCCGCACGATATGCAGCGGTGGAACCGAGCCGATCAACTCCGACGCTTTCTTGCCGGTGCGTGCGAGCAGCTCAAGGATCTTTGCGCTCGCGTAAATCGCATCGAACGCAGGCGAAAACTCAGGAAAAATAAGGCCTTCGCGAGCCCCGCCGGCGAATGCCGGTGGGGTGGGTCCGGCGCACAGCTCCATCATGGAGCGGCGATCCGCTTTCGTGCGGACGATCCGGCCGCCATGTTTCGCGGCAAGTTCGTCGAGCAGCGCCGACGCGGTGACCGGCACCGCGATAACGGCTCCCGGCATGCCAGCGAATACAAGTTCCGCGACCACCGCAAGCAAAAGATCGTTTTCGGCGACGCGGCCGGTATCGTCGACGATACTGACGTTCTCGGCGCCGGGTTCGACCATGATGCCGATGTCCGCACCCAGCGTGGGCACGATGGTCGACAACTGGTAGAGATAGCGCTCGCGATCCTCGAGGAAGCGGCGGACCTTTGCATCGTCGAGGTACGCGTTGAGCGCGACCATCTCGATGTTGAGCTTGCTGAGCAAGTGCGGCAGCGTCGTCGCCGCATTGCCGTATGCATAGTCGACGATGACCTTGAATGCGCGGTCGCGGATTTGTCCGACGTCTAACGATTTCAGGAAGCCGGCGTTATAGCGGTCGAGCGCGCGCTCCGGAAACGAGAGGTAGCCGACGTCGTCCATGGACGTGCGGCGGAAGTCGCCGCGGAAGAAGAGGTTCTCGACCTTGCGCTCGCCGTTTTTGTCCAGGTTGGTGCCGCCCGCGCCGAACAGTTCGATGAGCAGGCTGTTCGGATCGTCCGGATGCACGCGGACGTGGACGCCGCCGGCGCCTTCGCTGCGCACTTCGTAGCGCGCGAGCGGGATGGGTGAGGTGCGTAGATCGTGTACATCGCATCCGACCGACATCAAGCCGGAGATGAGACAGCGATTGATCATGCGCGTGGCGTGGTGGGTGTCGCGGCTGGTCATGACGACGGCGTGCGGCTCGAAGAACGACCCGAACGCCTGCCCAAGTTTGAGCGCGAACTCCGGCGTGATCTCGATGTTGAGCTTGCTGAGCAAGTGCGGCAGCGTCGTCGCCGCATTGCCGTAT
>DATBOZ010000127.1:0-41337 GCA_036561585.1 Candidatus Eremiobacteraceae bacterium
CGTGCCGACGATCAATCTGGAGACGCCGGGCGCCGACTGCGATCTGCGCTATTCTCCGGAAGTGCCGACCGCGCTCAAACAAGGGGTCGTGCTCTCGAACAGCTTCGGCTTCGGCGGCCTGAACGCGGCGTTGGTGTTCAAAGCCGCATAGCTCCTGTATTAGGGCAAGCGTCGCTTGCCCAACTTTATTAAACGTAGTGCCGACCTTTATGGTCGGCCTCCGCGTACAAGCTGGACTGTAGTCGAAATGTGAGGCCGACCTTTATGTTAGGTGGCTTAGGCCCCTATCCTGGGGTAGGCGACTCTAACGGGGGCGCTAACCTGAGAAGCGAATCTGCCGCGATGCGGACGTTTCTGGCGCTGCTTCGCGCCGCCGGTGTGCCATGGTTATCGTGATCAATGTTTTTCAAGATCTTGAGCGCCATGAGCGCTTCTCTTTTGAAGTTTGCGGCGTGGTCGGAGATCCGTTCGGCGAACGACAATGAAACATACATTTCGGCAGCGCCGACGATATCGCTGTAATGTGCGTCGCCGGTATCAGTCCGCGCTAGTGCTTCAAGGCAAGCCGCGACGCGTGCAGCATTTTCTCGCACGAATTGATTGTCCGAATCGCTTCCGGCATCGAGCACTGCGTAGTATCCGCGAACCGTATCGGCACGGGAACAGTCCGCAAGGCTCTCTTGGGGTTTAATGCAAGTGACAACCGAACAAATCAACAATAAGATTATCGATGCTCGGCGAAGTCTCATTAATATCCCGACCTCATTCGCGGCCTCGTCTCTCGTTTAGGGCGACTAGCGCCAACACGAAGATAGCGAGCAGCGCGAGCAGAACGAGCAGCACATCGGACCAAGGAAATGCGTAACTGATTTTGGGCATGGCGTCTTCATTAGGACCCTGATTCGACTCGAGACATACCGTGCTCCCTATCCTACTCAACGATGGCCGACCTTAAAAGGTCGGCACTACAGAACCTAGTCGAGGGTAGCCGCGACGAAGGGTTTCGTGGTCGGTGCTTGTGAGCCGCCGGTGGGTTCGACGGTGAACGCGAGCAGCGTTCCTTTGGGTTGACCTGATGGAACGGAAATCGTTGCGCGGCCATGAGAATCGGGAGCGAACGTCGGCTCCGGTACCGGTTTGCCGCCGGGTTGGATGACCCACGCTTGATACACTTTCCCGGACGGCAACGTGGCGAGGCCGCTCGCTTCGACGCGCAGCACGCCGCCTGCAGCGATGACACGCCCGCTAACGCCGCACGCCGTTGGCGCCGGTAGACACGCAAGCGGCCACGTCGAACCGCTCGGTGTGTAGAACACGAAGAGCGCGACGACCGCGGCCGCAACTGCGACGATCGCCGCGTAAAAGCGCTTCCGGCGGAAGATCGAAATGACTTTCGTCGGCTTCAGCGATGCGGAAGCTGCCGCCAAAACCTTCGCACGCAGTTCCGGCGGCGGCGTTTGCGCAGCCGACGCAGCAAGGCCGCTCGCAGCCGCTTTCGCGGCCGCATATTCCGCGCGGCACAAATCACATGAGAGGATGTGCTCTCGCACGGCCGCGCACTCCGTTGCGTCGACGGCATCGATCGCGTACAGCGCGGCTAGGTCCAGCATCTCGTCGGTGTGGCCGGTGTTCATGTCAGCACCACTTGCTGCATTGATTCGAACAATTTTCGCAGACCCATCCGAATTCGGCTCTTGACGGTACCGAGCGGCGCATTCAACCGCTCCGCCACTTCGCGATAGGAGAGGCCCGCAAAATATGCTTGTTCAATCGCGAGTCGCTGATCCTCGGGAAGCGCCGCGACCGCGGCCGTGAGCGCACTGGCGCGTACCCGCTCGAAGACGTGCTCGTCCAGCGCCCCCTCAGCGGGCAAGTCGAGCGGCAGTTCCGGTGCGCGCGTCCGCACCGCAGCGCTGCGCAAGACGTCAAGCGATGCGTTGCGGGCGACGCGCGCGACCCACGCCGCGAAATTGCCGCCAGCGAACATCTCAGGGCGCGTCCAGATCTGAAGAAAAACGGATTGCGTGACGTCTTCGGCCTGCTCGCGATTGCCGAGCACTCGCTTTGCGATGCCGAACACGAGCGCGCCATGCCGGTCATACAGCGAGGCGAACGCATCGTGATCGCCTTCGGCAATACGCTTGATCAGCGTCGCGTCATCAATCGGCACGCTGACATTTTCGCCTGGCCGGGCGTGGCGGCCTTTGATTGCGCACGGCGACCGCAACGCGCCGGCGCCGTCCGCGCGGAAGAACTCGCACGCCACGGCTATAGAGGGATGCCGGGCTATCGTCATACGCATCATCGTCACAAACATAACGTTCAAGCGGGCCTTTTGGCTTGCACGAGTGCGCGATCCGTGGCCCGCGCTCATCCGAACGCGCTCATCGCGCGTTAGCGACAAAGATGAACCAGTTTTTGTTCCGGTTTTTCGCAAAAACGGTGGGTGCGCGATGTGCTGCGGTGCTCGTCGTCGGCGCATGTATCGCCGCCGCCGGCCCGGCATCGGCGCATCCTCTGGGCAACTTCACGATCAATCACATCGTAAAGCTGCGCCAAGCCGGCGACTCATTGCGAGTCCGCTACGTGCTCGACATGGCGGAGATCCCGACATTCGCCGTGATGCGATCTCGCAGCGTCTCCGGCAAACTCGATGCCGCGGGGCTGCGATCGTGGGCGGACTCGGAAATTGCGGTGGTGGCCGGCGGTCTCGACGTGCAGGCGGATGGAGTGCCGCTTCGGCTTGTGAGCGCCGAAGCTCCTCGCGTGAGCACTCGCGCCGGAGCCGGTGGGCTTCCAACGCTGTATTGGGTCGAAAACTTCATCGCGCACCCCGGCCGCGCAAGCGCACTCCGCGTCGAAGACCAAACCTTTCCCGACCGGATCGGCTGGAAGGACGTGGTGATCGCGCCGGCTGATGAGCCTACCAACGAACTGACCCATTATCCATCGGCGATGCTTTCGTCGCCGCGCGACGTGAGTAGTGCGACCTTGACGCGCACGGTCGACGGCCGTTGGATTGCGGTCGAGCAAACCGCGGACGTCGTAGCTTCGACGGCACCGGCATCACAGAGCCGCTCCAACACACTCGCCGATATGCTCGCGCGCGGACCGGCCGGCATTGTCGTCGTGGTGTTGACGTTGCTCGCCGCGATTGGGCTCGGCGCGCTGCACGCGTTAGAACCTGGCCACGGTAAGACGTTGCTTGCAGTCTCGCTCGTCGGCGCACGCGCGACGCCGAAGCAAGCGTTGATGCTCGCCGCCGCGCTCACACTCGCGCACACCGCCGGCGTGATCTGTCTCGGTCTCGCGCTGTTGATCGCGGCTCCGTGGATCGTGCCTGAGACGGTGTATCCGTGGCTCACGACCGCCTCCGGACTCGCGGTCGCGTGTTTGGGTGCATCGGCGCTTGCAAGATTTGTGCAGTCGCGCCGCGGCGCTCGGCCGACCATAAAGGTCGGCCCCACAGAGCACGGCCACGGGCACGATCACGGTCATGACCACGGCCATGACCACGGCATCCGCGGCGATGAGCCGATTTCGTTTCGCGGCGTCGTACTGATCGCGATGAGCGGCAACGTCGCGCCGTGCCCGGCTGCACTCGTCGTGATGCTCGCCGCGCTCGCTTCACACCAGATCCTGTACGGACTCGCTGTGATCGTCGCGTTCGGCGTCGGCCTTGCCGCGGTGCTGACCGGCCTCGGCATCGCCGTCGTGCGCGGCGCAGCATCGATCGCGCGAAGACCGCAACTGCAGCGCATCGCGGCATACGGTCCGCTCGCGTCGGCATGCGTGATCTCATGCATCGGCGCGGTGTTATTCGCGCAAGGTTTAGCAGGCGGTGTCATCCGCGTGGCCGCATGGCCCGTTATCGTGCTAACGCTGAGCGCAATCGCAGGATACGCGGTGCGCCCCGGCCACGCACACGCGCATACACACTCGCACTTCGAATCGCCGCACGCGGCCTGATCCGAACACAGAAGGGAATCGAAACACATGCTCGGTCCCGCGATCTCGGTCGGCCTAGGCGCATCGGCGTTCACCGTGTTCGCACTTGGATTGCGCCACGGCGCGGATCCCGATCACCTCGCCGCGATCGACAATCTCACCCGCAACGGCGTCTCAAACGGCAGCAGGCTCAGCCGATTCTTCGGTACGCTCTTCGCGGGCGGACATTCGATCATGGTCTTGTCGGTCGCCGCGCTCGCCGGACTGCTCGGCAGCCGTATCGCGGTTCGTGCCGATCTCATCGAATCGATCGGTACGTGGGTCAGCATTCTCACACTCTTCGCGCTCGCCGCGTTCAACGTCCGGCAGCTTTGGACTGCAGGCGCGCAACCGCTGAACGGCTTCAAGTCCACGCTGCTGCCTGCGTCGCTACGCGCGGCGGGGACTCCACTTGCAGCGATGACGATCGGACTGCTCTTCGGACTCGGCTTCGACACGTCGAGCCAAGTCGCTACTTACGCATTGGCCTTCACGGCCGGTGGTGGCATCGTTCCCGCGGTCGTCATCGGGCTCATGTTTTCGATGGGCATGGCTGTCACTGACACGCTCGACAGTCTGCTCGTCCACAAATTGTACAGCCGGCATCCGCTCGAGCTGGTGAAAACCACGCGCGTGTGGATCGTCGCGGTCACCGCACTCGCGGTCTGCGTCGGCTGTTACGAACTGGCGCAGACCCTGGGATGGCATTCGCCGCTCCCGGATCTAGCGATCAGCGGCATCCTCGTCACTTCGCTACTCGCCGTGTTCGGCTTCACGATTCTCTCGATCGCGAAAAAGGCTCGGCCGATCCCGGCGTCCGCGCGCGGCGCGGCCGTCGTACAAACCGGAGGTATCACGATGAACCAGACCCTTAAGCGGTTTGCCGGCGGTGCGACGGCCATCGTCGCGCTGGCAGCGGCCGCGTTTCTCTACACCGGCCACGCGGCCAAGGCGTCGGATCACCAGGATTCGCCGACGACCGTCGCGCGTCCGGGTTCCGACATCACCGACGTGTTCGTCTATCAGGCGCCCGACAACGCCAACAATGTCGTCCTGCAGATGGACATCCATCCACTCATCCCGACAGGTTCCGGATCGGCGACATTCTTCGATCCCGCCGTCATGTATCAATTCAAGATCGACAACAACGGCGACGGCGTCGAAGACCAAGTGCTGCAAGTCCAAGCGCTCGGCGCCGGCGCAGGACAGACATTGAACGTGTATGGACCGTCGGCGCCGACGGCGACCGGCACAACGTCGCGGTTCGTCGCGAAAGCAGGTTCCGTCACGTACAACACCGTCGCCGCCGCTCTCGGCAACGGCGTGCGCGTGTGGGCCGGGCCTGCGAAGGATCCGTTCTTCTTCGACCTCGCGCGCTTCTTCCAGATCCTTCCCGACCGAAACTACCAGAACCAGCCGAATCCGCCGGCGCCCAATCCCGCGCTTGGCTTCCAAGGATTCACCGCAGGGTTCAACACGCTGCATGGCACCAGTTGTGCGCTGACGCCCGCACAAGACATCATCTCTGCAAACGGCTTCAACGTGCTGGCGATCATCGCCGAAATGCCAAAGTCGATGCTCGGCAGCGGCAAGATCGGCGTTTGGGCGACGACCAGCACGACGAGCGGACAATAGGAGTACGGATACGATGCGAAACACAATTGGAACGATCGCCGCAGTGGCGGTAATCATCGCCGCGGCCGTTGGCTGCAGCCACACATCCTCGACGCCGCGGCCGCCGACCGTGCTGCCGTATCAACAGATCGAGCGTCTGTCGCGCCCCGCGATCAAAGAAGTGTTCGAGTCATTCGCAAGCCACGATGCGACGAATCGCTCAACACCCAACAGCGACGCAACGCTGCAAACGGCGGTGAGCGGTTTCATGACGGGTGTCGCCGGCCGCGATGCGGCTACGACGAACGCGCTGGTCAGCATCTTGTTCCCCGATGAGATGAAGGCGGACATGAGCGTGAACTTACCGGCGGGCGGATCGCCGGCAGGCCGATACGGTGCCTATCTCGGCATCGAGACGGGCGGCGCAACCGGGAACACGTTTGGTGGCCGCTGGCTCAACGATGACGCGGTCAAGATCTCGCTCGGCGCGATCTTCGGCAACACGTTGGCGGCGCTCGGCGTCGTGCCCGACGACGGACACGAGGCGTGGTGTCTCAGCGACGACAATCTCTCGAACGGCGAAGGCGCGTTCCAGAGCTACGGGAACTCATTCCCGTACGTCAACGCGCCGTACTAGAGCGGAGTACGGCGATGAAGCGGCGGGCCACCATCGTCACGCTCGGTCTCGCGCTTGTCGCGCTGGCCGGGTGGCCCGCATTCGTCGCGCAGCGCTCTGCCGCGAGCGACACCTCGGTCGTAGCGCAGTTCACCCCCGCGCCCGTCACGCCGGATTACCTCCAGCGTGACCGGCTCGTTCAATTCTACGAACGTGCAGTGCGCCGCTCACCGCACGATCAGATCATGGCGCGGATGCTCGCCGGCCAATACCTCACGCGATTCCGCGAACGCGGCGACGTCGGCGACCTTCGCCGCGCGCGCGTCGCTGCGCAGCGGTCGCTTACGATACAACCGCGTATGAATTCGGGTGCTGAGAGCGAGCTTGCATCGGTCGCACTAGCGGTGCACCGGTTTCGCGATGCAAGACGCTACGATGGCGATGTCGTGCGCATGCAGCCGTGGAGTCCGAGCGCCGTGGCAGCGCTCGCGTCGACCGACATGGAACTCGGCGAGTATGTATCGGCGGCAAAACTCCTCGAAAAGCGACCCGGTCCGTATACCGACCCATCGTGGGAGTCGTCGATCGCGCGGCTTGACGAATTGACCGGGCATCTGAGCGCCGCACGTACGCATATCGCACGCGGCATGCAGCAGGTCGATTCGGTGTTCGATAACTCCGCCGAAGCGCGCGCGTGGTTTCACGTCCGCGCCGGCGAACTCGCGTTTGAATCCGGTGACGCAGCGGCGGCCGAGGACGATCTGCGCGATGCGCTCGCGATCTTTCCCGACGACGCGAAGGCATACAATGTGCTCGCTCGCATTTATTGCGCCCAACATCGATGGCGCGAAGCGCTTGCTGCGGCGACACGCGGTTCGGATCTTGTGCCGCTACCGGAAACCCTCGGCTACAAAGCCGACGCGCAGCGCTCGCTCGGCAACCGAGATGGGGCGCGCGAAACCGAAGATCTGATCGGCGCCGTCGAGCGCATCGGCGACGCTTACGGCGTCAACGACCGGGCGATCGCGGTCTACGAGAGCGAGCATCGCGAACATCTCGACGACGCGGTGCGCATCGCCCGCCGCGATCTCGCCTCACGCGACGACCTCTTTGCAGAGGACACGCTTGCCTGGTCGCTCGCAATGGATGGACAATGGACGTCGGCGCGGCAACACGCCGAGAAGTCAGTTTCGACCAACATCGAGGATTCGCGCGTGCAATTTCACGCCGGCGTCATCGCGCTTGCAACCGGTCACCGCGCCGAGGCACGCGAGCGTTTGCAACGCGCACTCGCGGCCAACCCGCAGTTCCATCCGTCGTACGCGGATGAAGCCCGCAGGCTGCTCCAAACCGATTCCCGGACCGCCGTCCCGCCATCTGGACCGGTCGTCAAAGAATGAACTAAAATTCCCACAAACCCGGTGCAAGAAATGACGCAAACGTTGATTTTTCGTCCCTCCGCCACGCGACGATTGGAGGACCCGCGGCGAATATAGGGTGTCCGCATTCATACTACGCCCACCCCAGAAAGTTCAAGGACTCCCATGTCTGCCCGCCGCTACAACGCGACCCCAGCCCTTCACCGGCTGCGCAACGGTCTCCGCGTCGTGACGACGCCTATGCCGAGCGCGCACACGATGAGCTTGTCGTTTGCCGTGCGCGCCGGTTCGGTGTACGACCCGCCGCGCGCCCCCGGTCTCGCGCACTTCATCGAGCATCTGATCTTCAAGGCCACCGACGACTACACGCGCCCCGAGTTGGCGGCAGCGATGCAGCGCTGCGGCAACCGTTTCGATCCCACCACCGGCAAAGAGACCATCACGATCTCCGGCACCGTACCCGCAGCGAAGGTCGACGACGCATTGCACCTCGTGGCGAGCGTGGCGCAGCGGCCGCGCTTCGATCGACAGGATGTTGAAACGGAACGCCAGGTCGTGCTGGAAGAGTTGCGCGATTGGGAGGACGACCCGAGCAAGCGGATCGAGGCCCTTGCCGATCGGACGCTGTGGGGATCGCATCCATTGGGTCGCGATACGGGCGGCACGCGATCCAGCGTGCGCGTCATCACGCGCGACCAAGTCCGGCGCTTTCACCGCCGCTACTTTCATCCGCGCAACGCGGTCCTGAGCATGGCGGGGCCTATGTCGCATCGCGATCTGCTCGGCGTCGCGCGCACGCATTTCGGCGCTTGGCAGCCCTCATCGAGCGCTGCGATGCCGAAGCGCCATCCGGTCGCCGTGGTTGAGCCGGTGTTCCCGCAAGGCCGGCGGTCGAAAGTCTTGCGCCGCAGTGATACCTCGCAAGTCTGGTTCTCGCTTTCAACGACGACGCCGTCGTACGTGCATGGCTACGACGCGGTGCTGCGGGCGCAGCTGGCCCAAGTGATCATCGGAGACGGCGACGGCAGCCGCCTTTGGGATGGTTTGCGCGAGCGTCTCGGCCTCGCGTACGAGGTCTATGCCACGTTGGACTTCTACGTCGAATCGGGCGTCATGAGCGCGCTATCGGCCGTCGGACGCGGACGCGCGGGCGCGGCGGTCCGTGAAATGAAACGCATCCTCGATGAGACGGCGAACGGCTTCACGCGCGAAGAGTTCTCGCGTGGGCGCGACGCGCTCGCGGCGCAGATCGAATTGAGCTCTGATTGGAACGCGGCAAACGCAGGACGTTACGCAGAGCTCGCCCTGTTCGATCAGCCGCTGGTGACGCCGGCGCAGGAAATGGCCATGCTGAACGACGTGCGGGTCGGAGAGTTCAACGGCTTCGTCAAAGAGAACATCCGTTGGGATACGGCCGCGGTGTGCGCGATCGGCGGCGGCCCCGCACTCGCCGCCGTCCGCGACTAACAGTGTGGGGCCGACCTTCATGGTCGGCCGCGGTTCGATGAACGTAAAAAAGCGTCAGCCGGTTTTCAACCGCTTCCCTAAAGTTTTCTACAGGTCGGCATCCCTCGAAGGTCTTCACCGCATTCTGCAGCCGACCCTAAAGGTCGGCACTACAATAATTTTGCCAGGCCGACCGTAATGGTCGGCACTGCAACAATTTTGCCAGGCCGATCGTAAAGGTCGGCCCCACATTAGAATTGCCGGCCGACCGTAAACGTCGGCACTACACTACTGGGGTACGGGTCGCGTTGGTGATGATCTCGGCTGCGACTTCGATGCCGAGGCGATCGGTGTTCACCACGATGTCGTAGTTGCCGGGGTCGCGCCAATCGGTGTGATAGTAGGTCTGCATATACGCCGCCCGATGCTGATCGGATTTCTTGATGTCGCGCAGCGCTTCGTCGCGGGTGACGCCGGTACGGCGGCAGATGCGCGCGATGCGGCCTTCGATGGAGCCGGCGACGAAGACGCGGAAAACGTCTTTGCGGTCCTTGAGGAGCACCGGTGCGCCCCGGCCGATCACGACGAGCGATTCGCGACGTGCGTGCTCCTCGATGATGCTCGCGGTCAACTGGACCAACCGCTCCTCGGACCAGTCCGGCAAACCGTCCGGACCGTACGCTTCAGGATACGCAGCGGTGATGACGCGGAAGAGGCGGTCGACGAAACCCTCGACGTTTTCGTCACGCGCACGCACGAACGAAGCCGGCGCGCCGATCTTCGCCGCGACCAATTCGACGATTTGGTTGTCGAGCAATTCGGTATGCAGCGCCGCGGCGACCCGTTCGCCGACATCGCGGCCTCCCGCACCGATTTCGCGCCCGAATGCGACGATCATCGCGACAAGAGTTCGGCCCAAACAAACCCTCCGCCTTGCCAGGCTTTCGACGGCGCGGCGCGAACGGCGGGGCCAATGCAAGGGGTTTCTCGCGACGGGAACGATCGCGCGGCATGTCCTTGGCTCATTTCGCATTTGTTTGAAGCAGGTGCGTCTTGAACGATGGCGCATGCGCGCTACCGCTTGCGCGCCGCATCGTCGTCGACGCGCTGCTCGCAAGCGCCGGCGACCCCGACGAGCTCGTCTATCGCGTCACGCCACGCGGATTCTATCTCGCGCCGCGCCGTACGCCGGGCCGCGTGCACGACTATCGCTACGACGAAGAGTCCGAAACATTTTACGTCTTCGATCAGCTCGGCGACCCAGTGGCGCTCGTCGTGCTTAAAGACGACGAATGGACGACGGCGATGCGCGGATTCTCTCCGGTGCCTTTCCACTTCGGCGGCGCGCAGCTGCTCTTGACCGCGCTCGCCGCGGCCTAGATCCTCAAGCCTGTTCGCGACGCTGCACCAGCACGAAAAATGCCGCCGCGCCCAATGCAGCGACGATACCCGCTGCGAGAAACGTCAGCCGCGGCCCGACATGCCACAGCACGCCGCCGACGAGTGACGCGGGAAACACCGCCAAGCCGCGCGCGAAATAGTACGCGCCGACGTCGACGCTCTTTCGCCCTTCGCGGCTCAGTTCGACGATGAGCGCTTTACGCGCCGGCTCGCCTATCTCGCGCAGACCCATCAACACAAATGCGACCGGCAACCACGCGGCGGTCGTCGTTGCGGCGAGCGCCAGCGGGAACGCGGCGAAGAACAGATACGTCAGCGTCACCCACGGGGCGCGTGACGAAGCGTCCGCTCGGCGCGCTGCGGGCAGATAGACGACGATAGAAGTGACCATTGCGAGGCCGACGAGCCAACCAAAAGTCTGCGCCGGCGCATTCAGCACGGTGGTCGCATAGAGCACGATGAAGATCTCGCCGATGCCTTGGCCGAATCGCACGATCATATCGGAGAACAGCAGGCGCTTGAGCAGCGGATCGAGTTGCGTCGCCCCGCTGAGCGCGTCGCGAAGATGAAGCCGCTGCCCATCTTCAGCGTCGTAGGCGATTGCCTGCAGCGCCATCGCGCTGAGCCCGAGCACGATCGAGACGGCGAGGGCGATCCGCGAGCCCGCAAGCACGCCGTATCCCGCGATGAGCGCGCCTCCGATCGCGGGTGCGACCGCGATCGGCACGCGCCGCACGATCGATTGCCACGCAAACGCCGTGCTGCGCTCCGCTTTCGGGAGCGATGAGCCGACGATCGAAAAGGTCGCGGGCAGCGAGAACGATTGCCATGCCATGACGAGCGGCAACGCAAGCAGCAACGGCCACCATGTCCGCGCAAGCGCGAACGCCGCATACCCGGCGACCGCGAGCAGATTGAACAGCAACAGCGAGCGCTTCGATCCGAGCCATGCCGTCAATGCGCCGCCGGGGAACTGATACACCGCGTCGAGCAGATCTTTCGCGACGCCAAAGGCCGCGACGGCATAGATGCTTGCGCCGAGCGCTTGGAGATAGCGCGGTGCGAATGGGAACCAAAGCTGCTCGCCCGCGGCGATGAGGAAGATCGCCACGAGCAGCACCCGCGCGTTGCGGGGGCCGAATCCGAGAGCGCCCGGCGTCAAATGCCGGCCGGGACCTCCGCCAAAACCGCGCCGCCCTCACGCCGCATGGTCGCAACGACATCGGCCTTCGGGATCTGCGCACGCGCGACGTCGACCGCGACGATCCACGACACATCCGTGCGCGCGTTGTCGCCCGCTTTCGGCGGGCGAGGTCGCGCGTTCGCCTGTTGCGCGAAGATGCGCAACGCCCCGTCGGGCAGCGCCTGGTTCGTGAACCAGTCGATAGCAGCCGTCGCGGTGTTGACGGTTGCGAAGCGCGCGGCGATCACGTCATCTCTCATCGTGTCGCACCGCTTCTGTGGCGAATGTCGCGACGACCTGCAGGGGGCATCGCGCGCCGACCCTAAGAGCCGATGCGAAAAGCGACGAATCCCCGGAACGAAGAGGAAGATCCATGTCCGGCAACACGCCCATCACGGTCGCGTACGGCGACGGCATCGGCCCCGAGATCATGACCGCATGTCTCGATGTCTTGCAAGCGGCGGGCGCGCGATTCGACATCGACGTCATCGAAGTCGGCGAGAAGGTGTATCTCGCTGGAAATACGGCGGGCGTGTCGCCGAACGCTTGGGAGAGTCTTCGCCGCACGAAAGTCTTTTACAAAGCGCCGATCACGACGCCGCAAGGCGGCGGCTATAAGAGCCTCAACGTCACCACGCGCACGACTTTCGGTTTATACGCGAACGTCCGGCCGTGCGTCGCGTACGCCCCGTTCGTTCGCACGAAACATGCAGGCATGGACGTGGTCATCGTCCGCGAGAACGAAGAAGATGTGTACGGCGGCATCGAATACCGCCAAACGCAGGACATGACGGAATGCCTCAAGCTGATCTCACGGCCCGGCTCCGAGAAGATCGTCCGGTACGCATTTGAATATGCGCGCCGGAACGGCCGAAAGAAAGTCACCTGTTTCACCAAAGACAACATCATGAAGATCACCGATGGGACATTCCATCGCATCTTCGACCAAGTCGCCGCGCAATATCCGGACGTGCAGAACGAACACTGGATCGTGGACATCGGCTCCGCGAAACTCGCCGACACACCCGAAGCGTTCGACGTCATCGTGCTCCCGAATCTCTATGGCGATATCCTCTCCGACGTCGCGGCACAGATCGCGGGGTCGGTCGGCCTCGCCGGCAGTGCGAATATCGGCGACGCGTGCGCGATGTTCGAGGCCATCCACGGCTCAGCGCCGCGCCGCGCCGGACTCAACATGGCCAACCCGTCGGGCTTGCTGCTTGGCGGCGTGCTGATGCTCGTCCATATCGGACAAGTCGACGTCGCGACCACCGTGCACAACGCATGGCTGAAGACCATCGAAGATGGGGTGCACACCTACGACATCTTCCAGGACGGTTTGTCTACGAAAAAAGTCGGCACGAAGGAATTCGCGCAGGCAGTGATCGCGCGCGTCGGCCAAAAACCCACGACGCTGAAACAGGCGGAATATCCTTCGAACGCGCCGGCGCAAAAGACCGGCGTCATGTCGTCGCGCGAGCAGGAGAAAAAAGACCTGATCGGCGTCGACGTGTTCTTGGATCTGCCGGCGGGCAAGCCCGACGAAATCGGCCGGCGTCTGCAGCACGTCGCCGGCGATATCGAACTGGCCGCGATCATGAATCGTGGCACGAAGGTCTGGCCCGGCGGGGCGCCGGAGACTTTTTGCACCGATCATTGGCGTTGCCGCTTCGTCGCCAAGACGGCCGGCGGCAACATAACCCATGGCCAATTGCTCGCACTGCTCCAGCGCGTGGCCGACGCCGGCTTCGACTTCATCAAGACCGAAAATCTGTACAACTTCGACGGCAAATCCGGGTATTCGTAATCGATCCGTCCCGGTGAAACGGAGCTCCAGATGACCACGCGCCTCGACAGTTTCGGCAGCAGGTCCGTTCTCGACGCGGGCGGTGCGAAGGTCGAATATCACCGGCTCGATGCGGCCGGGGCAAGCGTTCAACGGCTTCCATTCACGCTGAAGATCCTCGTCGAGAACATGCTGCGCTACGAAGACGGTCGCTCGGTGACGAAAGAGCAGATCGCAGCGCTCGCAACGTGGGATTCAAAGAATCCCTCCGAGCAAGAGATCGCGTTCCGGCCGGCGCGCGTGCTGCTGCAGGACTTCACCGGCGTGCCCTGCGTGGTCGACTTGGCCGCGATGCGCGACGCGATGGCAGAAATGGGCGGCGATCCCGACAAGATCAATCCATTACAAGACGTCGAACTCGTCATCGACCATTCGGTCATCGCCGACGCGTACGGCTCGAGTCAGGCGTTCGCGATCAACGCGGCGTTCGAGTTCCAACGCAATAGCGAGCGCTACCAGTTGCTGAAATGGGGTCAACACGCGCTGCGCCGCTTTCGCGCACTGCCGCCCGATCAAGGCATCGTGCACCAGGTCAACCTCGAATATTTGGCGCGCGTCGTATTCACCCTCGAAGACGACGGCGTCGTCAGCGCGTATCCCGATACGCTGGTCGGCACCGATTCCCACACGACGATGGTCAACGGCTTGGGCGTGCTCGGCTGGGGCGTCGGCGGTATAGAAGCCGAAGCCGCCATGCTCGGCCAACCGGTGTCGATGCTGATCCCCGAGGTCATCGGTTTCAAATTGCGCGGCAAGATGCGCGAAGGCGCGACCGCGACCGACCTCGTGCTGACCTGCACGGAGATGCTGCGCCGCAAGGGCGTCGTCGGAAAATTCGTCGAGTTCTACGGTGCCGGCTTGAGCAGCCTGAGTCTCGCCGACCGGGCGACGGTGAGCAACATGTGCCCGGAGTACGGCGCAACCGTCGCGTTCTTTCCGGTCGACGAAGAGACGCTCACGTACATGCGCCTCACCGGCCGCGACGCCAAACACATCGAGATGGTGCGAGCGTACGCGCAGGCACAAGGGCTCTTCCGCACCGATGATACGGCCGATCCGGATTTCACCGATACGCTCGGGCTCGATCTCGCGGACGTCGAGCCGTCCATCGCCGGACCGCGCCGGCCGCAGGACCGCGTGCCGCTGACCACAAGCAAGCGCTCGTATTGCGATGCATTCGGCGAGATGAGCGAACGGCGCGAAGCTAAGGTCGCGGCCGCGACCATGTTCGACGGTGAGGGCAACGAGGCGTCGTCACCGATGGCGCACCGGCGCGTCGTCGCGTACCGCGACGGCGAGACGAGTCGCGATCTTGCAGACGGCGCCGTCGTGATCGCGGCGATCACCAGCTGTACGAACACCTCGAATCCGAGCGTCATGGTCGCCGCAGGGTTGCTCGCGAAGAAGGCCGTCGAGCGCGGACTCGCGTCCAAGCCGTGGGTGAAGACGTCCATCGCGCCGGGATCAAAAGTCGTCACCGATTACCTCGCAAAGGCCGGCCTCACACCATACTTGGAGAAGCTCGGATTCTTTCTCGTCGGCTACGGCTGCACGACGTGCATCGGCAACAGCGGACCGCTTTCCGAGCCCATCGCGCAAACGATCACCGAGAACGATCTGATCGTCTGCTCGGTGCTTTCGGGCAATCGCAATTTCGAAGGCCGCGTCCACCCGCAAGTGCGCGCCAACTATCTCGCGTCTCCGCCGCTCGTCGTGGCGTACGCGCTCGCAGGCACCATGGAATGGGATCCCATCAACCAGCCGATCGGCAAAGACACGCGCAACGACGACGTCTTCCTGCGCGATTTGTGGCCGACGTCGGCGGAGATCGGTGCCACGGTCGCGGAGTGCGTCGCCGAAGCGATGTTCCGGCGCCAATACGCTGATGCGTTCGGCGGCGACGACAACTGGAAGTCGCTCGCGATCCAGGAAGGCACGCGCTTTAGCTGGTCGCCCGATTCGACCTACGTCAAGCGGCCGCCGTTCTTCGACGGCATCTCGCGGCAGCCGGCGCCGAGAGCGGACATCACCGGCGCCCGCGTGCTGGCTTTTCTCGGCGACAGCGTCACCACCGATCACATCTCGCCGGCGGGCAGCATCGGCAAGACTTCCGCCGCCGGCGCGTATCTTCTCGAGCGCGGTATCGAGGTCAAGGATTTCAACTCATATGGCGCCAGGCGCGGCAATCACGAGGTGATGATGCGCGGAACGTTCGCTAACATCCGATTGCGCAACCGGCTTGCGCCCGGCACTGAGGGCGGAGTCACGCGTCATCTGCCGGACGGCGCGGTGATGACCATCTTCGACGCGTCGGCGAAGTATCTGCAAGAAAGCGTGCCGCTCATCGTCATCGCGGGTAAAGAGTACGGTTCGGGGTCGTCGCGCGATTGGGCTGCGAAAGGTCCGCGGCTGCTGGGCGTGCGCGCCGTCATCGCAGAATCGTACGAGCGCATCCACCGGTCCAATCTTATCGGCATGGGCATCATGCCGCTGCAATTCCAAAGCGGCGAAAACGCGGCGACGCTTGGGCTGACCGGCGAGGAGACGTTCGACATCACCGGCATCGCCAAAGGCGTTGGGCCGCGCCAGACGCTCAACGTCGTCGCGTCCAGCCCAGATGGGAAGAAGAGAGCTTTCGGTGCGATCGCGCGCATCGAGACGCCCGACGAGGCCGAGTACTACCGCCACGACGGCATCTTGCAATTCGTGCTTCGTCAGCTGCTTGCCTGATCAGCGCTCGCCTGCGCGCGACTCGTAGCGGAGACTAAGGTCCGACGGCGGGATGCGCGCGCCGGCCGAGCGAACAGGTCGCACGATGCACCGCCGCTGGTCATTCGCCCCCTCAGCCATTTTGGTTTGCGCGTTTGCAATCAACCCTAGTTCGGCGTCGGCGTGCATCGCATCCCACGGCAGTCACGTGGTCCTCGCTTCACAAGCGATGGATCCCGACGTGTTCGTGTGGGACTCGATGACGCGGCTCACCGATTATACTGCCGGCAAATACGCGACGGACGACGTGCTGCGTCATACGCTGCTCGTGCCGGCAGGCACCGAGGCCGTCGTCGTGTCGTGCCGCGATCGCGCCGCGCATCCACGATTCACGTCCGGCGATGCGGATGCCGTCGGCGTCAAGCTCTCGACAGGCCGTTACCGCGGCCGGTACGGGTGGGTCATCTCGATCGACCTGCGCGTCGCACCCGGCAGCGCGACGTCGTCTCGACGTCCCTGAGCGGCTCGTATGAAATTCGCGGGGAGGCCGCCGTCCGCAGCCGGACGAAACAAACGGGCCGAATCGAGAGCGGCCGGAATGCCGCTCCATCCTAGGGCTTCGGAAAGTGTTATGACCGAGGACCGATGCTGAATTATACGCTCCGTCGTTCGCTGCAAGCAGTGCCGTTGCTGCTGCTCATCAGCGTGATGATGTTCCTCATCCTCAACAAGATGCCGGGCGGTCCCCTCGCGGCGTACATGCAAAATCCGCACATCACCGCCGCCGACATCGAACGGCTCAAGCATAATTTCGGCCTCGACCGCCCGCTCTACGTGCAGTACTTCGACTGGCTCGGCCACACGCTGCGCGGCGATCTCGGCTGGTCGCAGGTGAATTCGACGAGCGTCACCGACGCGATCATGGAACGGTTGCCGGCCACCGTCGAGCTCATGGGTATCTCGTTCATCGTCTCGCTGCTCATCGGCGTGACGTTCGGGATCCTGGCCGCGGTCAAGCCGTATTCGATGTTCGATTATTTCGTGACGACGTTTGCGTTCTTCGGGATGTCGATGCCGATCTTCTGGCTCGCGATCATGATGCAGCTGGCTTTTGCGGTCAACGGCATCCACATACCGCCGCCCGGCTACGCGATCCTCGGCTATCGATTGGACATCACGCTGCCGTCGGCGGGAATCATGTCGACCGATGGCGGCGACTTCGGCGATCGCGTGCGGCACCTCATCATGCCGGTCATCGCACTCGCGCTGCTCAGCATCGCGACGTGGTCGCGCTTCACGCGCGCATCGATGCAGGAAGTGCTGCATACCGACTACATGCGCACGGCCGCGGCGAAAGGTCTGACGTTCATGCAAATCCTGTTCAAGCACGGCATGAAGAACGGGCTCATGCCGGTCGTGACGATCATCGCCCTCAGCCTGCCGGGACTTGCGGGCGGCGCCGTGGTCACCGAATCCATTTTCGCATGGCCCGGCATGGGCCGGTTGTTCATCACCGCATTGCTCCAACAAGATTTCAATCTTTTGATGGGCTACCTCATGCTGACCTCGGTACTA
Source organism: Candidatus Eremiobacteraceae bacterium (assembly GCA_036561585.1). Lineage (GTDB taxonomy): Bacteria > Vulcanimicrobiota > Vulcanimicrobiia > Eremiobacterales > Eremiobacteraceae > JABCYQ01. Next base: position 17,757 of record DATBOZ010000127.1, read on the forward strand.
GTCGTGCTCTTCAACCTGCTTGCCGATCTCGCGTACGGCTGGCTCGACCCGCGGGTCAAGTACGACTGATATGGCATTGTATCCGGGCGTCCAGACCGACCCGGCGGTGACGCAGTCGATGTTGCCGCACGCCGCGCTTGCCCACGACGACGAGTACGCGCGCGACCGGCACCTGACGTGGAAAAAATTCAAACGTCACAAGCTCGCGTTTGCGGGCGCGGTCGTCCTGACCCTGATCGTGATCGGCGCCGTCTTCGCGCCGTTCCTCACCCATTTCGATCCGAATGCGATCGACAACGCCTGGCAGGGTAGCCCGCTCGCGCCCGGCATCGCGGGTCACTGGCTCGGCACGGACGAGATCGGCCGCGACTTGTGGGCGCGCCTGCTGTTCGGAGGGCGCATCTCGCTGACGATCGGATTGACCGCAGTCGTCATCGAAGTGCTGCTCGGCACGTTCGTCGGTGCGCTTGCCGGATATTTCGGCGGCTGGACCGACGGCATCCTGATGCGCGTCACCGATGCGTTCCTCTGCATCCCGCTTTTGCCGCTCTTGCTCGTCCTCACCGCGATCGTGGCGGCCGAGTCCACCAAAGCGGCGCTGAACTTCGGATCGATCGTCTTGATCATCGGCTTTCTCTCGTGGATGCCGGTCGCGCGACTCGTGCGCGGCGCTTTCTTGAGTCTCCGCGAGAAAGAATTCTGCGAAGCCGCGCGTGCGATCGGCGGCGGCAATTTCCGGATCATGTTCCGGCACTTGCTGCCGAACGCGATGGCGCCGATCATCGTGCAGGCCACGCTCGACGTCGCGAACGTCATCATCCTCGAGTCAGTGCTGTCGTTCTTGGGCTTCGGTATCCAACCCCCGACCGCGTCGTGGGGCAACATGCTCGCGAATTCTCAGGAGAACATCACCATCGCATGGTGGGCTGCGGTCTATCCGGGACTCTGTATTTTCGTGACCGTGCTCGCGATCAACTACATGGGAGACGGGTTGCGCGACGCACTAGACCCGAACGTCCGGTGATGGTATAATCGTTCTCGTCGAACCGGCCGGCGCTCGCCGGCCGTTCGTGCCCAGGTGGCGGAATTGGTAGACGCGCTAGTTTGAGGGGCTAGTCGGGTAACACCGGTGCAGGTTCGAGTCCTGTCCTGGGCACCACACGAACAGAACAAAAGCGCGGAGCGAGAGGTTGCGCGCTTTCTCATTGGTAAGCGTCGCGCCGGGGGTAACGCATGAAGTACGCGATCGGCGTCGATCTTGGCGGCTCGCACACCATGGCGGCCGTGGTCGACACCAAAGGCAGGATCCTCGAGAAATTCAAACGCGACTTGAGCTCGCTCGATGTCGGTCACGTCGTCGGCGAGATCGGAACGGTCGTCGGCAAGGCGCTGAAATCGGTCAAGGGAAAATCGCTCGCCGGCATCGGCCTTGGATCGCCGGGCAGCATCGACGAGCGAAACGGCGACATCCGTTACTCGCCGAATTTTGGATGGCGCAACGTTCCGCTCGGCAAATTATTGGCCAAGCGGCTCGGCCATCAAGTCCACATCCTCAATGACGCTCGTTGCGCCACCCTTGGCGAAGCCGACCACGGATCGGGCCGCGGCGCGCGCGACTTCGCGCTCATCACACTCGGTACGGGTCTCGGTGGCGGATTCATCGCCAACGGCAAACTCGTGATCGGCGCTTCGATGGGAGCCGGCGAGGTCGGCCATCATCAGATCCGGCCCGAATCCGGATTCATCTGCAAGTGCGGCAAGACGGGATGCTTCGAAGCGCAAGCATCGGGGACCGGCCTGATCCGTCACGCACTCGCACTCGCGCCGTCATTTCCGCGAAGCACGCTGCTCGCCGGCGACCCGGCCACGTGGGGCACGAAGGGCGTACGAGAAGCCATGATCCGCGGCGATCTTCACGCAGCTGCCGCGTGGAAACGGTGGCTGGCCGACCTCGCGATCGGCGTCGCCAACATCGTCGCATTCATGAATCCCGAGATCATCGCATTGGGCGGCGGCGCCGGTCAAGTCGATAAGAAAATTCTTTCGCAGCCGCTCACGGCGATGGTCGACGAGTTGACCACGATGACGCCGCCGGGAAAAACGAAGATCGTCTCCGCGAAGCTGGGCAACGACGCAGGCGCAGTCGGAGCGGCCGCGCTCGCGTTTCATGGCGGCATCAGGGGATTGCTTCGGGATTGACGACCGGCTACGCGAGAACCGGTGCGTGGCTTTCCAGCAGGTCGAGCAAAAAACGCGCGATGAGGCGGGCTGCATCCGGGCGCGCGCTCGCGAGCGCGCGTTCTCGCATCCGTTCGAGCTCCGGCATGCCGGCCGCGCCGAAAAGCCTGCGCAGGGCAGACGCCACGGCATCGGAATCCAAGGCCACCATGCCCGAGCGTCGCGACTTGACGTAGTCCAGATTGCCGGCCTCTTGCCCGGAGATGTAGTCGCACAGGATCACGGGCAATCCGGATGCGGCAGCTTCGGCGATCGTTCCAGGCCCGGCCTTCGTGAGCAGCACATCGGCGGCGCGCATATATTCGGCGATGTTCTCGACGAAACCGAGGATGCGCGCATTTCGCCCGAGCGCATCGCCCAGCGCGGAAAGCTTGCGTCGCAGCGCTGCGTTCTTGCCTGCGATTGCGACGACTTGAAGATCGAGACCGCGGATCACCGGCGCAACATCTTGCAGCAGTTTCGGAACGCGCCCGCCTCCTTCGCCGCCGGCCATGACCAGCAAGGTTTGCCTGGTCGGGTCGAGATCGAGCGCGCGTTTGGCCGGGCCGCGATTGGCGTTGCCCGGTTCGAACCCGGCGCGGATCGGCAAACCGAGGTCGTGGACTCTGGCGAGCGGGATGCCGCGATCGGCGCACACGCCGCGAGCCTCGGGCGAACCCACGACGTATTCATCGGCCGCTCCCGCGGCGGTCCAACTGTGGTGGATCGTGACGAGATCGGTGATCACCGTGACGAGCGGCGCCCGTAACCCGGATGCGTCGATGAGTTGTCGGGCGTACACGTTGAGCAGCGGATGAACGGAAACGACGAGATCGGGTCGCAACTCCGAAAGCATGCGGCGGAAATTGCGGCGGATGAATGGTTTGCCCAATTCGGCGATCACGCGGAATCGCATCCGGCCGTTAGTCAGGTGATAGATCGCGGGATACGGACTCGGTTGGACCTTGAGCATCGATCCATACGACGCGACGCCTTCACGCAACGGGAACGTGCCGCATGCGGCAAACGCGTCGACGTGATGGACGCGGATGTTATCCGATCCATCGAGTGCGTGAAGACCAGTGTCGATGGCTTTCGCTGAAGCGCGATGACCGCCGCCGGTGTCGGAGAAGAGGAAAAGTATGCTGCGAGAAGCGGTTGACGGCCGGTCCGCGAGGCTTTGCACCTTAAAGTCTTTCGCAATAGTTGATGGTGTCGCCTCTGCCTGTCCCGCGCAGCCGGGAACGAGTCGTACTTCGGCGAACGCAGCGCCCGAAAGGGCAAGTGCATCGTTAAGAACTCCACCATAACCGTTGATCCCGGTCTCGAGGGAGTCGTCGTCGGAGAGACCGCACTCAGTCGCGTCGCCGGAGAAGAAGGCCGCCTCACCTATCGCGGCTACGACATCGCAGATCTCGCAGCGAACGCGTCGTTCGAAGAAGTCGCATATCTGCTCTGGCACGGCCGGCTTCCCAACGCATCAGAATTCGCCGATCTTCGCGGCCGCATGGCTGCATATCGTCCGCTGCCCGAACCGCTGCTCGCAAGTCTTCGACCGGTGCCACGCGACGCGTGGCCGATGGATGTGTTGCGCAGCGTCGTCTCGTCCATCGCGCTGTACGTACCGCATCGCGCCGACGGCACGCACGTCTCCGATGCAGATACCGCGATGCGCCTCACCGCATCGTCGGCGACCGCCGTCGCTGCGTGGGATCGTCTGCGCAGAGGCCTCGAACCGGTGGCGCCGCGCAACGATCTCTCGCATGCCGCGAATTTCCTCTATATGAAGAACGGGACCGAACCAAGCGAAGCGGCTGCACGCGCCCTCGACACGTACTTCGTGCTCCTCGCGGACCATGGTTTCAATGCATCGACGTTTGCGGCGCGCGTCACGGCGAGCACGTGGTCGGACATGTACGCGGCGGCGACCGCGGCCGTCGCGACGCTGGAGGGCGATCTGCACGGCGGCGCTCCAGGCAAGGTCATGAAAATGATCCTTGACATCGGTACGCCGGATCGCGCCGAGGCCTACGCGCGCGCGCTCGTCGACAAAGGCGGCCGCATCATGGGCATCGGCCATCGCGAATACAAAGTGCGCGATCCTCGCGCCGAGCCATTGGAAGCGATGGCGCGAAATCTCGGGCAGAGCGCCGGCACGCCGCAGTGGTACGATGTAGCGCACACGCTCGAGGACATCGCGGTGCGCGTCCTGGATGAGAAGAAACCCGGCCGCCGCCTGTATGCAAATGTCGAATTCTATACCGCGCCCACGCTCTACGCGCTCGGCATCGACCCCGACACGTTTACGTGCATGTTCGCGTGCAGCCGGATGGCCGGATGGACGGCCCACGTCATGGAGCAGATGCTCAACAACCGGCTGATCCGTCCTCAAGTGAAATACACCGGCCTGATGGGTCTGCCGTGGGTGCCGATGAAGAACCGGTAGATACCTCATCATTGCACGAGGGTGAGCATCGCTCACCCATTTTTTTAAAAAGGGCAAGCGATGCTTGCCCTACTACGGCGGGTCAAATATCAGGTCGTAGCGGGTGGTCTTGCTCGTATACGAGCGATGTGCGCAACGCGGTTTCCGCCTTTGCGAGTTCGCCTCCGAGATACGCGGCGTGTGTCATCTGTGTGACGACGTTCTCGCGAATCAACGCAAGCGCCATACCTTCGGCGGAACGTCCGCGCATGATGTGGACGGGCTGAGCGCCGGGCGTGTAGTGACGCGCAACGATTTCGCCCTCGACGCGATCGATTGAAATCACGATATAACCTTGAGGATCATACGCAAGTGATTCGCGTTTGCCGCCGGGAAGAAGCATCTTGAAGTTCTTCTCGTCGCCCGCGATCGGAATGCTGCTGCCGGCCGTCGGTGGGGCAACTGGCTCCGCGGCAAGCCGGCCGGCAAGCAGCGCTACTTCGCGCCCGATCTCCGCTACGTCGTCGAGTCCAGTTCGATCGACCACGGTGATGCGACGGCGAATCTCCTCGACGTTGCCGAAATCCACGCCTTGCAGCACCGGCAAATAGCCGGTCGCCCCGATGATCTGTTTCTGAGCGTTGACTCCGTGCTCGAAAAGCGAATGTAAGCTTTGGCTGGGCCGGAAGATCGGCGAATCTTTGCCGCACACCAGCAAGCCGCGTATATTCGGATTGGTGCAGACGTTCACGATGATCTTCTCGATCCCGAGATTGCACGTGATCAGCCTACCCGCAATCGCGACGCCTGGCAGAGCGGCGATTTGCGCAAGGATGTCGCGACTGGTAAGCGCGCACACCGCGACCGTCGCTGATGGGTCACCCACGATGTACGCGCCCGCGGCAACGGGCCACTGCGGAGAACCCGTACGAAGTCCGACGACGCGGCCGCGACGGGCGCGCCACACGCGTTCGGAAAGCGCATCCAATTGGCGGAACATGAGCGCGCCAAAGCGCTTGAGCGCCGCGTACGCGCGTCTCAGGGGCGCGACAATCATCGGCGTTTGGACCCGCGCCGGCTTGCCGTGCGCATCTTCGCGATCGCATTGCTCGTCCACGCCAATTCCGCGTCGATCGACGAGATCAAGTGATCACCAGACAATTGCGCCAGCGTGCCGCGTTTCGCCATGTCGCCCAGGGCGCCGGTCACGATGTCGCGGCGCCGCAGGATCGCGTCGCGCCGCGCCTCGAGATACTGCACAGCTGTCGATCGCCGCACGCGCGACAGGAAGATGACCGCCACCTCGATACCGGTGTGCACGGCGTCAAATCGAAGGATTTCTTTTTCGAGAAGATCGCGGAAGCGGGCGCGGCCGCTCGCCGTCAGCGTGTAGAAGATCCGCTCGCCGCGCGCTCCGCGCGCGCCCGGACTAGCACGGACGCGTAGAAATTTTTCCTTTCCGAGACGCTCGAGCAGATAGTACATGTTCGGCTTCTTCAAATCGGTGAAGAGCTCGCCGTGAGCGCGGACGATGCGATGCAGATCGTACCCCGTGATGGGACCGAAGTCCGCCACTAACCCGAGGATCATAAGTTCTTTGTGCATGGTAGATAGTCAGTATTGACTTTCGCGGGTCGAAGTCCTATCATTGCCATAGTCAGCGTTGACTATGTGGAGCTGCCGTATGCCTGCCGCACCCCGAACTATCCGGACCGCCCTTCTTATCATCCTCGCCGCCGGCGTTTGCGGCGTCGTGTGGATGTCGTGGTCGATGCTCGCCGGCATGATGCGGCCCCCGCGGTCCGAATCGGTGCTCCAGCTCACGCAAGCGAAAACCACCGCGGTCGAGATCGTCGTGGAAGTCAAGGCAGTCGATGAGCGCGGACAGGTCTCCGCCGTGTTGCTCGCGTCCGGCTCCGCCGGAGCAGGCTACATCCGGACAAAAACGCTGGTCCAAGTCACGCCGGATCATTCGATTCGATTTGTGATGGGTTCGCAATTAGACCTTGTTAACGGCGCGGTCATCGACGTCCGCGGGCTACGCACGTCTATTGCACCGCTTAGGATTCTTGCGGATCGCGTCGTGGTACTTTCTGGGAACGTGACCGTTCGATGAAAGGCGCGACATGATGCCGTCGGCGTTTTTGCTTTCCGACGCTTTGGGATGGAGCGCGGTCGTGCTGCTGATCGCTGCGGTTGCGCTGCCCTATCTGCTGCGACCCACTGCGTTCGCCCGCGCGCTCGGCGTAGCCGGATCGTTCACCGGTGCTCTTGTCGAACGGATGCGCCCACACGCGTGGCTGGGCTATGCGATCATCGCGCTCAGTGGCCTGCACGCCATCGCGGGGCTTCGAGGCGGTTTGCGTGGCATCGACGCAGCCGGCCTATGGTTCGCGATGATCGCGTTTGTCTTGCTTTGCGCACAATGGTTGCTAGGGTCCCGACTCATGCAGCGCGCGCTCGAACCTCGGAAACGCCTCCGCCGCTGGCACTTTGGGGCGATGGTGGGGGCCTGCGCCGCGATATTCGCGCACGCGTTTCTCAACGGCGCGTTGCTGCGCACTAGCATCCCATGACGCAGAAGCGAAATTGGCTCGTCACGCTCGCACAACTTGGGTTGTCGGCGGCTTGGCTGATGTCAGGTGCGGTCTACGTCCTCACGCCGCCTCGGATGGCTGCGGTGCTCGCCATGCCCTCTGCGACGCGTGAAGTGCTCGGGATCGCGATGTTCGTCTCTGCCCTGGTCGCCGGAGTCGGAGCGATCACGCGGAGCAAGGGGACGTCCATCATCGGGGTAATCCTACTCGTCGTCGCCGGAACCTCATTCACCACGTACGACGCGCTTCGGCACTGGACGATGTTCACAGCCTACGACGGCGCCCTCGCGATCGTTGCGATCGTTCTCCTTGTCATCCATGTCCGCAATCGCTGAAGTCACCCCGTATCTGACACTTCTCAAGCCGGCGAAGCTCCTTCGTCTTTTCGGCGCAGTCTCGCTTGCGGCGGTCGTCGCCCTGCCGCTATCGCGGTCGGACGTCACGTTTGCGGCGATCGCGGTGGTGGCCGGCTGTTTCGTCGCGGCGGGTGCGAATGCGCTGAACATGTTCATCGATCGCGATCTCGACGCCCGCGATCGACGGACCTTTGCGCGTCCGCTGCCTGCGGGCGAAGTGCGTCCGTGGACCGCTCTCGCACTAGCGCTCGCATTGATCCTGATCGGCGCCGGCATATTGTGGGGTGAAGTCGGCATGCACCCGGCTGTCTTCGTCCTCGCGGTGGTGGCGCTGTACGCCACTCTGTACGAGTGGCTCAAACGCACAACCCCATATTACACGATCATCGGCGGCGCGATTTGGGCGGCGCCGATCCCCGCGCTATGGATCGCTCTCGGCAGACCGCTCGACGAATCACTCATGGGTTCGTTTGTCGTGGCGGCGATTTGGACGACGCTCCACGTCTGGTCGACAGCACTCGTTCATGGCGAGACAGCCGGGGCGGCCGCTCCACGATTCTTGCCAGGCGAGAGTCGGCCCCAGGTTACAAGAGTTTATGTGCTGGCATTAACGGCCGTGCTTGCTTTGATAACAGCCGCGCTTGGCTTGCGTCCGATGCTTCCCTTCGACGCGTTGTTGACGGTGACTGTCGTCGCTAGCCTACGCATTCAGACCATCCGTTCCGACCGGTGGGTGACCGGCGCTGCGATGGTATTCATCGCAGCGTTCATCGTTGTCACCGCTGCAGCGAATTTGGCGTAGCGTGGGCAGCCGACGCCCGAGTTCAAATAGGAAAATGTAATGCCGACCTTTGTGGTCGGCAATTCTTGAAAGCACGGCCGGCCATAATGGTCGGCACAACATCATAGAAGGTTACGCGACTTTTTGTTTCAGCGGAGCGCCGTCCTCGCAGACGACTGAGTATCCGTGCCGGACCGCGACGAAGTAGCACGCCGAGCAGATGCGGAACTGCGGCGGACCCTGGGAGATGAAATTCAAGAACAGATTCGACCGGGTCGCATCGGATTGACAAAACGCGCAGTTGTGCATCAAGGTTGATTCCCTTCTGCGCGTATGACGGCGAAAACCCGATCAGCGTGACGGACGGGACGCCGGTGCGACGCGCGTCACAGCCAGGGCCTCAACCAAGCGCATCGGCGATCCGCCGGACGATCGATGCCGCGCGATCTTTGTGCTCCGGCTTCATCAGCGCGCTCCGCAAGACCGCGCATTCGTCGCGATCCCAATCCACGTATGGCATCGCGCGCCGGCCGAACGACTCGGAGACCCGCCAGACCGCGAGATACAGTGGGTCTTTCTTGGCGCGGCCCAGCGCCTCGAATACCGATTGCGTGCGCGCCGACGTCACCGATGCGGCGGCGCGCGAACCTGCGGCGACCGGCGCCAGACTGATTATGTCGAGTTCGGGCTCGATGACCGGCTGCAATGTGCCGCTCTCCCGAGCGGTCGCGCACGCGATCAACGCAGCACTTCGCGTCGCGAGCAAGACGCGGCCGAGACCGGCAGGTGTGAGCGGCAAGCAGCGCAACGTCGCCCATAACGCCGCCGCACTCGCACCCGCGCGCGAACATTCCAGACTGATCTCGCCGAGATGCAGCTCTTGCGACGTGAAATACGTATACGGAGAGTCGTGTTTGTACAGCCGGCCGACGTCTGCGTCACGGAAGAGCACACACCCGCAGCCGTACGGCTGCAGCCCATGCTTGTGTGGATCGACGACGATCGAATCGCACCGCGCGAGCGCCTGCCACGGCGTGGGATCCATGCGCGCTTCGGGCTGCGCCGCGATGATCGTGAAAAACCCACCGTACGCCGCATCGGCGTGAACGCGCCAACCGCGCCGCTTCGCAAGGTCGACGACCGCGTGCACGGGATCGACCGCGCCGGATGCGGTCGCTCCGGGCGTCACGACAACCGTGCCGACGTTTGCCGACTCCGGAACGGCCGCGAGCGCCGCCATATCGATGCGGCCGTGCGCGTCCACCGGCACCGCGATCGCCGGCACACCCAAGAGCGCGCACATGCGCGCGTGCGTGTAATGCGCGTGCTCGGAGAACGCGATCGCCATTCCGGGCAGGAGCCTCGTCGCAACCCAGAGCGCTTCGAGGTTGGCGATCGTGCCGGAACTGGTGAGGTGACCGAGATGCTCCTCGCCGTAGCCGAACATCGTCGCCATCTGCGCGATCACCTCGCGCTCGAGCGCCGCCGTCGCCGGGCCGCCGTCGAGCGCATGATTGTTCGGGTTGATGCGCGCGGTCATCGCATACGCCGCCAATGCGATCGGATGCGGCGGTTTGAGCATCTGACCGGCATAGTCGGGATGGAAGAACGGGTAGTTGTCGCGCAATCGCTCCGCGAGCGCGTCGATCGCCGCCGCCGCGTCATCGAATGGGACCGCCGCCGACGAATCGGATGTGAACCCGGGCCAGGACGCTTCCCACGCGGCGACGCCGTCCATGCCGCGCTCGAGCAACGCGCGAAATTCGCGCTCGTTCATCGCGCCGGATTTTCGATGGCGTAGATGAAGTGCTCGATGCCTTTCCATGTCGTGGTCCGCGCAACGGCCATACCGGCGCGCTCGGCGACGGCGCGCGACGGCGCATTCTCCGGTCGGATGAGCGAGATGAGTTTGGGGAGGCGGAGCACGTCGAACCCATAGGCGCGACAACCGATCGCGCTCTCGGCGGCGTAGCCGCGGTGCCAATGCTTGCTCTTGAAGAGATAGCCGATCTCGACCAGGGTCTCGCCCTCAACGCGTTGCTGCATGAGGCCGCACTGACCAAGGAATGCACCGTCGCTCTCGCGCTCGACGGCGAACAGACCGTAGCCGTACTTCTCGTAAGCGTCGTAAACCCGGTCGAGCCATGCCTGCGTCTCGGCATAGTCCTTGAGCGCCGGATAGTAGCGCATCACGAGTGGATCCCGGAACATCGCGTAGAGTTCGTCGAAGTCAGCCGGCTCGAGGCGGCGGAGCCGCAATCGCTCGGAGCGGATCACGGCCGCACCGGTCACCGCAGACTAGTCGCCGACGAGCGCGAAGAGGTCGTCCAAGTCCTCTCGCGTGAGGCTCTTCGCAAACGCCGCGTCTGTCGCGATGACCGAATCGGCCAGCGCTTGCTTGCGGGTTTGCAGCGCCTGGATCTTTTCTTCGACCGACCCGAGCGTGACGAGCCGGTAGGCGGTGACCGGTTTGGTCTGGCCGATTCTGTGCGTGCGATCGATGGCTTGGCGTTCGATGGCCGGATTCCACCACGGATCGTAGAGGATCACGTAGTCCGCTTCCGTGACGGTCAGTCCCACGCCGCCGGCTTTGAGACTCATAAGGAAGATCGGCGGGCCGTCGTCGCGTTTGAAATCTTCGAGCACCTTCTGGCGGTTCTTCGTCGCACCGTCGAGGTAGGAATAGGTGAGCTTTCGCGCATCCAGCGCCTCGCGGATCAAACCGAGCATCTCCGTGAATGACGAGAACACGAGCACGCGGTGCCCCGATTCGACGATTGAGTCGATGAGTTCGAGGAACGCGACGAACTTGCCCGAGGCTTCGGGGTCTTCTCGCCAGTGATCGCCGACCAGTCCGGGATGGCAGCAGATCTGGCGCAGCTTCGTCAACGCTGCAAGGATGGAGAGTTGTGCGCGACCGATCCCGTGCTCATCGACCTCGCGCAATATCTCGCGCCGCGCGCGCAACACGATCTCACGGTACGCTTTCTTCTGGGCCGCGGTCATCTCGCACTCGATGCTCTGTTCCGTGCGAGACGGCAGGTCGGCAGCGACTTGCGTCTTCAAGCGCCGGATCATGAACGGCTGTACGCGCTTGGCGAGCCGCGTCTGTTTCTCGACGTCGCCGTCGCGCATGATCGGCGTCTCGAACACCGATCGAAAGTGGCTTTCATTGCCGAGCAGCCCGGGCATGACGAAATCGACGATGGACCACAGGTCGAGCACAGAATTCTCGATGGGCGTGCCCGTGAGCGCAAGCCGCTGATCGGCCTCGATCGACTTGATGACTTGCGAGATCTTCGCTTGCGGGTTCTTGATCTGCTGCGCTTCGTCGAGCACCACCGATCGAAAACCGATCGCGGACAATGCTTCGGCGTCGCGGCGCGCGAGCGCATACGATGTGACAAGCATGTCGTAGTCGTTGGCGGTCTTGTAGATGGCGTCGCGACCGGACCCGGCGGAGAGCAGCACCACTTTCATCGCGGGTGTAAACCGGGCCGATTCGTTCACCCACGTGTGCGTCACCGACGTCGGGCAGACGACCAAATTCGGTGCACTGCCGCGCGACTGACGCCGGCTCTCAAGATATGCGAGCACTTGCAGCGTCTTGCCGAGGCCCATATCGTCGGCCAGGATGCCGCCGAACTTGTAGCGGCCGAGGTAGGAAAGAAAGTCGAGTCCGCGGCGTTGGTACGGACGAAGGACCTTTGCGAGATGCGAAGGCGGGTCGGTCTCTTCGATGCCGGCGAAATCGCGCACCGCTTCGCGCAGTTCGCGCAGTGGCGCCGGCAATTGCGTATCGCCGCACGCGCGAGCGAGATCATCGTACACGGAGAGCATTTGCGCCGCTGTGAGGCGCGCCTTGCCGCCGCGTTCGAGCGTGCCGCCGAACCCTCCGGTGGCTTCGCGCAAGAGCGCGAACGACGAAAGATCGATGAAGCGGCCGTCCGAGAGACGGTGGTACCGGCCCGTGCTGTGCCAGAGCGCTTTGAGATCGTCCGGCGAAAGTTGCTGGCCATCCAAGAGCAGTTCGACAGAGATCTCCAACCAATCGATTGGCCCAGTGGATACGGCGGACGCCTTCTTCGTCTTGGCTTTCGCAGCAGCCGCTTCGTGCGCGGTGTCGACGCTGACCGAAACCTTCAGCGTCTTCGGACCGTCGACGAGCGACTTGACCGTATCATCCATGTCGAGCTGGAGCTCACCGCGCCATTGCGGCAGCACATCGGTTCCGAATTGATAGGCTGCGTCGGTGGGCTCGACGCGCCAAGCGTTTTCGTCGTAGTGCGGGGGCAGCTCGCCATTTTGATCGGTCGAATATGCATCCTTGAGATCGCGCCATTGGACGGCGCCGGTCGCTTCGAGGCGCGCGCGCACGAGCGCGGCTTGCGCCGGATCGCAATAGGCGTAGCGCGGAATGCTTTCTTTCTTGCCGTCGTCGATGCGCAAGAGCGCGCCGAATTCGCCGGGCGTCACTTTCCAGTTCGCGCCGCTGCGCGCGTCTTCGATGGCTGCGGTGATCGTGATGCCGTCGCCCTGCCAGCGCAGCGCAAGAAGCGTTTGACGCTGCATGTCTTCAGGCATGAGCATGAGCGACGCTGCTGTGGCTGCGTCGAGCAGACCGTGTGCGCGCTCGAGAAATTGCGGCACTTCCGGCGCGGTCAGGGCGAGGGTTGGCGTCGATTTGAGCTTGTCGACGATCCGAAGGCTGAACGAGCCGTTGTGGAGATGAAACGTCGCGCCGTCGAAGAGCCAGGCCGGCGTGCCGTCGACGGGCCGCACGCTCGCGACGTCGACAAGCGATCCGTCGGGGCGAACGAATGCGCCGGTCAAACGCAGGTCGCCGGATTCTCGTGCGCCGCCCAAGCGAAGCCGAAGCGGCGTCAGTGCGATCTTGACCGACGGCATCTGGTCCGGAACCGCGGCGAGATGATCGTCGAAGCGCACGCGGGGATGAGCGATGAGCCGCAGCAACAGCTGCGCGAAATTATTGCTCAAGCGCTGCGTCTGTTCGGACGTCGCGCGGGCGAGCGCGTAGTCGGCCGGTGTTCCGAACATCGCCCCGAGCGAAGAATCCGAGAGCAGCGCGGCGTCGTGCCGGTCCCATTCCTCTCCGGTGAGGTTCGCTTGGCGCGTCGTGCGATACAGTTGTTGCAGCTCGGCGTGCGTGCGCGCGACGCCATGCAGTTTCGGCGCGTCGAGCCGCAGTTGGGCGTAGAAGACCCCGAGCCGGTCGTCGAATCCGATGACGACCCACAGCCGGCGCCGCGGCACGACGGCCTCATGATGCGGTGCGAGCATATCCAAGAGGTCGCGAATGGCGGGGGTCGGCCCCGCATGGCCATTTGTGGACGGCGGCGCCGCCGGGCGAGCGACCGTCGCGACATGACCATTCGGCGCGGCGGTGATCGGGCGGTTTGGGTCAAGCGCGCTCGCGTGGCCATTGCCTGCGCCGTCACCGCCGGCGCCATCTGGCGGCGCGTCGGGCGATTGCGAGGCGAGTTCGATCAGCATGTACAGCGCGGCCACAGCGTGCTTGCAATCGTAGCCGTAGCGACACGTGCAGTTGCAGCGCAGTCCGAGCGGCGGTCGCGATGTATCGCGGGTCAGCGTCGTGGTGTGGGTTTCGGTATCGGCGACAGTCGCGACGAGGTCGACGCGTCGTAGATTGAGCGATCGGACTTTGCCGCGCTGATACGCCGCCAATCCTTGGGCGATGATCGGTTTAGGAAATGTGCCTTCAATCGCTTGTGGTGCCGGGAGCCACGCTTGCCATGGACCGAGCGGAGGACCGCCGCGTTCGGGTGCCACGCCTTCTTCAAAGCGAAGCATCACCGGCTGATGCGGCTTGGTTTGCGGACGAATGGACATACTTGCCATACTTCTACGACGAGGTGCGGGCTCCCGCCGGAATGATTGGAATAGTACGGACGGCCCTTTTTCGTCCCAGGATGAAGATGCGGTCGAGGTTAACGATTCAAAAACATCGGGAGATATTCGAGGAGGAGCACCATCATGACCCGTTTATCGCTGGGTAATTATGCATTGATTGCGGCAGGTATCGTCGCGATCGTGTCGGCCGCGCCGGCCGCGCACGCGCTCGGCAGCGGCGAGGAACTCCAATATGTTTCCACGACGTCGGTCCAAATGCCCGGGATCTTGAAGATGTTCATGCACAAGGCGGCGGCGGATACGACCAGCACGACGACCATATCCGCCACGCGCACGCGTCATGACGACGGAAAGGGAGTGTCGACGATCGTGCAGTGCGATCTCCGGCGCATCGTCACCGTCGATGATAATACGAAGACCTACACGGTCGTGGACTTCGATGACATGATGAAGCAGCTGTCGACGGCGCTTTCGCAGGCGCAGGCCAAAGCCGGCGAGAGCGCCTCCACCGTGCACGGGACCGGCAACACGACGGTCTCATTCGATGAAAAACCCGACAGCCAGACGCAGGTCATCGCAGGCATGACCGCTCACCACGCGGTCGATACGATCACGATTTCGATGCAGGGCTCCGGCGACTGTCCAAGCGGCTCGCAGAGCATGACCATGGACGTGTGGTACGCTTCCTCGCCGGTCAAGATGTCGTGTCCGACGAAGATGGCGGCGCCGCAAGTCCCGGCGCGCGGCAGCAGTCCGTGCATGCAGAACATGATGTTCCAGGCCAACAACGTGCGGTCCAGCCAGGCGCGCATTCCGCTCAAGACCACGATGTCGTACGGTGCGGGACCGATGACGTTCGGCACCACGACCACGGTGTCGTCGGTCAAGACCATGCCATACGATCCCAGCTACTTCGACGTGCCCGCAGGCTACACAAAAGTAGAACCGTCGCCGCCGCCGTCGCACCGTTAGGCGAGCATCAGTGATCAAGGACCGCGCCGTCAGCGTTCGCATCGCGCAGCTGCTCGCCGGCGTGGTCCTTGCGATCACCGCGAGTTTCTTGTATCCGACGTACAACGCGTATCTCGAGTACAAAGTATCGAACGAAGTGCGGGCCGTCGGTTCGGAAGCGGCGCAACGCGAGGCAGAGCGCATCGACAATACGCTCATCGAGATCAACTCGCTCGCGATCCGCATCGCTTCCGGTGGCTACAACCGGCGCGAATTCACGCAGGCAGCGCAAGACGCGCTCGCACGAAATCCGGCACTTCGCTCGATCGACTATTTCAATGCCGCCGGCGAGCACGTCTTGCTCGTCGCGCCGAGCGGTCCAAAAGACATGCTCCATTCCAGGGCTAAATCTCCGGACGTTTCGTTTCAGACGATCAGCGCGGTCACCATCGTCCAGGCGCGCGCCGACTTGACAAAGTCCGTCGCGGCGTCCGAGGTGCTGCGCATGGCGCGCCACCGCGGCGACGAAAATGGTCCACTCAACGTCTTCGCGGCGGCGCCGATCATGATCAAACACGAAGCGCAGGGCGAAGTGGTGGCGCGGATCGACATCCGGTCACTGCTCGTCGACGATCTGCATTCGCTTTTACCGCCTGCGAAGTTCACGCTCGACGATAGCGCGGGCCGCCAGCAGGCGAGCTGGCCGCCAGGCTACGATGTGAAGGGTCCGAGCGCCCAAACCTTTCCGATAAAGTTCGCCGACCGGCAGTGGGAGCTGGACGTGGAGCCGGCGTTGCCGGCGCAGCTCGCCAAACCGTGGTGGTTCATCATCGGCGGCCTTCTTGTGTGGCTCGTGCTTGCGTGGCCGATCGAAGTGGTCGGGCAGATCAATCGACGCGTGCGCGTGCTCAACGAAGGTCTCGAAGCGCGCGTTGCCGCCCGGACGCGCCAGCTGCAGTCCACCGTGGCAGAGACCCGCAAACTCGCTGCGGTCGTGGAATCGGTGAGTGAAGGCGTGATGCTTGTAAGCACGGACGGCACGATCCGATACGCCAATGCCGCACTTGCAAATGCGCTGCGTTGCAAGACGTCCGATCTCACGGATAAATCGGTGCACGATATCGGCGCGCTTGCGCTCAGTCCGGCCATATTGGACGAAATCCGGGAGACGGTCGCCCGTGTCGGCTACATGTATCTCGAGAACGCCCGCACGCGCTCGGACGGCAGCACGTATTGGGCCGGCGTGTCCTTCACCGCGCAGCGCGACGCCGACGGCAAGATGGTCGGCCTCATCGCAGTATCGCGCGACATCACCGATCGCCGCGCGCTCGTCGATCAGCTCGTGACCGCAAAGGGAGACCTCGAGCGACAGATGCGCGTGCGCGCCGATTTCATCGGCACGGCCAGTCACGAGCTGCGGACGCCGGCCACCACCTTGCGTACGCTATGCGCGCTGCTGGTTTCGAAGATCGCGCCGCGATACTCGTTTGACGAAGAAGACAGGACGCTCGTCGGGCTTCTCGATCGCGAGACGAAACGTTTGAGCGAGCTGGTGGACGATTTGCTCGAGGTGGGCAAGATCGACGCGGAAGAAGCGCGCCGACCCGATGCCGACGTCGACGTCGCCGACGCCGCCCGGTCCGAGGTCGAGAGCTTCCGCGAATTGGACGAGGCGCAAGCGCCGCCCGTCGAGTTACGGTTGCCCGCCGGCGCGGCCGTCGTACGAGGCGACGACGCCGCGTTGCGGCGCGTGGTGGGCAATCTCGTCGGCAACGCCCGCAAGTTCACGCCGGCCTCAGGTCTCGTGACCGTCACGGTCGAGCGATCGGCGTCGCGCGTCCGTCTCACGGTGGCCGATACCGGCGTGGGAATCCCGGAGGCAGATCTGCCGCACATCTTCGATCGATTCTATCGCGTCGAGCGCCCGGGCACGGCGATCCGCGGTACCGGTCTCGGTCTTGCGATCGTGGCGAGACTCGTCGAACAGATGCACGGCACGATCGCCGTCTCGAGCGTGGTCGGCAAAGGGACGACGGTGACCGTCGAGTTTCCGGCTGCGGCGGCCAGCGCGGCAGGAGCGCGCTTGCAAGCGGGCGACTACGAACCCTCGTCGCAAAAGCTCGCGTGAAAAAAATCCTCCTCGTCGATGACGAGCCGGTGCTGCGGTCGGTCTTACGCCAATTCCTCGAGTTCTCCGGATACGAAGTCGTCGAGGCGGGCGACGGCGCGGGCGCATTAGCGCTCGCCCGGCGGCAACGGCCCGACATCGTCGTCACCGATCTTCTCATGCCGCAGAAGGACGGGCTCGATTTCTGTCGCGAACTGCGCACCGATCCGGACTTGTTCGACGTTCCCGTCCTCTTCGTGACGGCGCGCAACGCCGACGTCGCACAGCGCGAAGAGATGGAGCGCGTCGGCAACGGATTCGTCGTGAAGCCGTTCGAGCCCGATCATCTGCTGCGCACGATTGAATCGTTGCTCGCGTAGGAAAGGCACCATCGCAAATGCAGCCCACCGTGATTCCAGGCGTCTTCATGTGGTCGGTCTGGCAGCCCGCAAGGCGCGTGTTCTTCAACTCGTTTTTTCTCACGACGCCGGACGGCAACGCCGTGGTGGATCCGCTCGCCCTCTTACCGGAGCAATCCGCCGAGATCGCCGAGCGAGGCGGCGCCGCATGGGTGATCGTCACCAATCGCGATCACGAGCGCATGGCGCGCGAAGTCGCCGCGCAGTTCGGCGCGAAAATCGCAGCAGGCAAGGCCGACGCGCCGCTGCTCGGCGGTCCGGTGGATCGCATGCTCGATGAAGGCGACGAAGCGTTTGCGGGCGCGCGCGTGGTCGCGTTCGACGGATTGAAAAGTCCGGGCGAGATCGCGCTGCATTTGCCGCGTCACAGTGCTGCGATCGTCGGCGACGCGCTCTGGGGCGATCCTGCCGGAAGCCTGCGGTTGCTCGACGACGACAAGCTCCTAAACCCGCGTGCGGCAGTGCTGTCGCTTCGCAAACTGTGGGCGCTGCGGCTGAACGCGTTGCTCGTCGGCGACGGCGCATGCATTTTCGCCGACGCGGATCGCATCATCGGCGACTGTCTTCAGGCGCGAGCCGACGTCTATGTCAATCGGATCAATATCGACGAGGCGGCGTCGGAGCACAGCGTTGATCCGGGCCACTATGAGGCGACTCTTTTCGAGATCGGCGATCTGATCGGTGCGCGCAAACTCGGCTATTGGATGGTCGAATTGGCGCCGGGCAAGAAGTTCTGCCCGCTGCATGCGCATCAACTCGAAGAAGAGATGTTCTTCGTGTGGGAAGGCACGCCGACGATTCGGACGCCGCGCGGGTCGTTCGTCTGCCGGCCCGGCGACGTGATCGCATTTCCCGTCGGCGATCGCGCGGCGCATCAGCTGCTCAACGCAAGCGATACGTCGTGCAAAGTGTTCCTGTTGGGTATGGACGAGCCGGAGGACGTGTGCCACTATCCGGATTCGGACAAGGTGAGCATGGCCGGTCGGCGCCTGCGCGTGCGCGCGTCACCGCATCTGGACTACTACGACCGCGAAGTGTGATTTCTGTGGGGCCGACCTTTATGGTCGGCCAGGCGTTTCTGTGCTGGGCTTGTGCGATTTCGCCCACTGCATCAGGATCCTATTGAATGTCGCGGCGTCTGCGCGGTCGGCACCGCTGAGGTCCAACAGCAACGAAGCCTTCGCTCCATTGGCCTTCGGGGGGTTGACGGCCGTCAAGTCGACGTTCGGCTTCAGGGCCGTCCAAGGCGTTGGATCGGCGACTGAGGCGAAGTCACTTCTCAACCTTGTCGCACCGGAATCATACTGACTCATCGCCTTCAATCCGAGAATCGCTTCGATTGTAGCCAGCATACTCGACGTGGTGTAGTGCGTATCGTCGACAAAGCCGCGCTTTATCGATGCGCCGATGATCAACGCTTCGGTGCGATGATCGCTGACGTGATCTGGGCCGGCCTGCGCGTCGTCCTCTAGAACGAACACGACGGTGTCCTTCCAATACCGGCTGTGGCTGAGGGCGTCGATCATGCGGCCGAGCGCAAGATCGTTGTCGGCGACCATCGCATACGGCGTGCGCGCGCCCGCGCGCGTGGCTGCGGTATGATCATTCGGAAGCCGGACGATTTCAAACGCGGGTAGGTCGCCCGTCTTGACGAACTGATTGAATTCACGGATCCATTCATCCATCCGCGACTGGTCGGTGACATGGAGGTCGAAGCCGCGATAGTGCGGGTCGATCCGGCCGACCAATGATGCGACCACCGGCTTTTCGGCGTCGCCTGCCCTCGTCGAAAAATCGGTGAACTCGCCGTAGTCGCGGACGCTCAAACCCTTTGCGATCGCTGCATCCCAGATGTAGCCGGCCGACGGCCGCGACGCCGCGCTGCCTTCGTAGTCATAATCTTGGCGGCGGTTAGAATACGTAGAAGGCCAAAGCTTGTCCACGTAGTCGGTGGAATATGCGGCGGTCGACCAATTGTGTCCGTCGGCCGACACCTCCGCGTCGACGTCGAAGTTGTCGAGCAGCACGAATGTGTCAGCCAGGCTGTGGATGTTCGGCGTGATCTTCGCGCCGAAGATGGCGAGGTCGGCTCGGCCGTTGCCGCGCGGATCGTCGCCAAGCACTTCGTCATACGTCCGGTTTTCCTTGATGACATAGATCACGTGCGTGGGAGCGGGAGAGATGGGAATTTGGTCTGGCGCGACGCAGTGCACGCTGTAACAGTCGGTCATCATTCTTGCGACGACGCCCGCGACGTTGTTGCGCGCGGCGGACAATCCAGCGGCGAGCGATTTCTGATCCGGGACCGCAAGCCGCTCCAGATCCCCCGTGGCTAACTCCGCCACGTAATACCGATCGGGATTTGCACCTTGCTTCGAGGTGGGCCATGCATCGGGGTGCGGATAGCGCGGATTGGCGTGCCCGGCGATCCCGTGTCCATCCAGCGCGATCAATTGCGAACCGTCGTGCGCCACGAGCACATCGGTGGTATACCACCCGAGCGGTATCGCGCCAATGACTAATCCGCTTGCAAGGTCGAGTGCCACGACGGCATCGTTGCCTGCGTCGGCGACGAATAACGTCTTCCCATCTGTGGACAGCGCGAGGCCGTCCGGCGTCGAGCCCTCAGGCGAATTTGGAATCAGCGCGACATCGAAGTGCGCGCGCACCGAATTTGTCTTCGTGTCGATCGCGTAGACGGTATTGTCGTTCGCGCACGCGACGTACAGCGACGCACCGTCCGGCGATGCGAGCAACGCATTGGGATGAGGTCCGACTTTGATGCGTGCGACGTTCTCGCCGGAGGCTGCGTTCACCACATCCACCGATTCACCGGCCCAATCGCTCACGTAGGCGAACTCATCTTTGGGAGAAAGAGCGATGGCGTACGGCTGATCGCCGACTTTCGTCGCCCAACGTTTCGTGCCGCTTGCGGCGTCGAGCGCCACCAGCTCGTTCGTCGCGTTCGATGCTGCATAAATCACGCGTGCGTCGGAGGAGACCGCGAGGCCGGCGATCCACTGCGTTCCGGTGCCGATCTGCCAAGCGCCGAGATCACGCAAGGATCCGCTCGTCGCGTCGAATGCGAACCGTCGGATGCCGCCATCGGCTGCGGTCGACGCGTACAATGTTTTTCCATTCGGCGCGAATGCAAGTCCATAGAATGTTTTGGCGAGCGGCGCGATCGCCGCAATCGCTCCGGTGTGCTCGTCGACGATCGTCACCGATTGCGGGCCGTATCCGGCATTGGAAACGGCGAGCCAATGGCCGGTCGCATCTTCGATCACGCGCAGCGGCAACGTTCCGAGCGGCGTTATCTGACCCGTCGGCGTGATCGTCCAACCATTAGGCAACATCGTGCCGTTCGCAGCGTGCAATCGCTCGGCGCCGGCGTATGCGGCGACCAAAGTAGCAAGGCCGGCGACAGTGGCGGCAGCAATCTTCGTCCGTATTGGCATAGAAAGAGATTGGGCGGCCAGAGCGCGCCGCCTGCTCGGAGTAGCGGCCATGCATCGGATGCTCATTCTCGGCGGCGGATTCGGCGGCGTTTACGCCGCACTGCGTCTGCAGGCCCGGGCGGGTCGCCGCGACGACGTTAAAGTCACGCTCGTCAGCCGCGACAATTACTTTCTCTTCACGCCGATGCTGCCGCAAGCAGCGACCAGTTCCATAGACACGCGTCACATCGTGCAGACCATCAGGCGAATCTGTCCGCGCATCAAACTGCTGCAGGCGGAGATCGAGACGATCGACCTTGCCACGCGCACCGTGACCATCAGTCACGCGGAAGGACATCGCCATCAACTCGGCTATGATCAGCTGCTGATCGCGATCGGCGGCGTGACGAATTACTTCGGACTGCCCGGCGTCGCTGAATTCTCGCTCCCGGTGAAGACCCTGACCGACGGCATCCGGATCCGCAACCACGCCCTCGACATGCTGGAACAAGCCGAGCTCGAGGAGGACGGTGAACTTCGCCGGCGGTTGTTGACGTTTGTCGTCGCGGGCGCAGGCTTCGCCGGAGTCGAAACCGCGGCCGAACTCGATGTGTTTGTCCGCCGCGCGTCCACGCAGTACAGCAACTTCACCGCCGCCGATATCCGGACCGTGATCGTGGACGCGCAATCGCGGGTGCTACCCGAGCTCAGCGAGCAACTCGCGGCCTTTACCGAGAGCACGCTGATCAAGCGCGGCATGGAGGTCCGTATGAACGTCGCCGTACGCTCGGCTGACGCACAAGGCGTGGCGTTATCAGACGGCACGCGCATTTCGACGGAGACGTTTATTTGGGCAGGCGGCGTTGGGCCAAATCCGCTGATCGCCGCTTTGGGAATCACGAATCCTCGGGGACGCGTTCCGGTCGACGCATACTTACGCGTGCCGGACCACCCTGGCCTGTGGGCGATCGGCGATTGCGCGCAAGTCGTGCCGGCGCCAGATGCGAAACCATATCCGCCGACCGCGCAGCACGCGTTGCGCGAAGGAACGCACGTCGCCGATAACATGCTGGCGTTTGCCGACGGCAAGCCGCTCAAACCGTTCGCGTTCACGATGATCGGTCAGATGGCGAATCTCGGGGAACGAAGCGCGGTCGCGATGGTCGGTGGACTGAAGATCTCGGGTTTTCCGGCATGGTGGCTGTGGCGGACATATTACCTCACGCGGATTCCCACGCTCGAACGCAAGATCCGCGTTGCCATCGACTGGACGCTCGATCTGCTGTTCTCGCGCGACACCGTCAAGCTCTCGATGCCCACTGACAAACCCTGACGCGCGGGGCCTTCCGACTTTGTGGAGCCGACCTTTATCGTACTCCCACACACCTGAGGTACCAAAAGAGCCCTTCTGGAAGGTTGTTGTTGTGAACACAACTCCGACCGGAGGGCTCTCACGCATTATAGCGCTCGTTTCGATCTCAAATCAATCCGTGCACTGTTCGTGGCCGATCGCAAAGGGTCGGCCGTCGTTTTTCTCTTGTATTGGGGCGAGCATCGCTCGCCCTCACTCCAAATCCTAAAGGCGCCACCGACCTCTCGCCGAACACCCACCCACGAGGTCACCAAAGTGACCCGGCGTAGCGAAGGAGGCCCATCATGGGCACAAATTCCGGCGCTCAAAATGACAGCCCTATGGCTGAGATCAATATCACTCCGTTCACTGACGTGCTGCTCGTGCTGCTGATCATCTTCATGATCCTCGCCGCGTTGACCACGCCGCCAGGTTTCCAAAAAGAATTGCCTGGTCCGTGTGCTTGCGGGGGCCATCCGTCGATGCACGATATTGAAGTAACTGTTGCCGCATCCGGTGCGATCACCATCGACGGCCAGAGCACGACATCGTCGAACGTGTACGACCGCATGGCAGAAGCCGTGCGCAGCCACGGCGGCCGGACGGGATTCTCGAAACACGTCGCGCTGACCGCCGATTCCGCGTCGCCGTACGGTTCGATCATCAAAGTACTCGACGCAGCTCGCGAAGCCGGCGACGACGACGTGGGTTTCGTCATCGAATAGAACACGCTCACCTATGACCGCTGTCGCCAATCCCCGCTGGGGATGATCGGCGCCGTTCCGCGCGGTTGATTGTATATGTACAGCCACGCCAGAAGTTCGGTTCCATCCGAGCGCCGAACGCGTCGCGCGTCGCGCACGAATTCGCTTTCTTCGGGATTTGCCGGATCGAATTCTTCGAGGTCATCGAGCACGTCGAGCGCAGCCGGTAAGTCGCTGAAGGTGTAAAGCTCTCCGCGAATCCTGCCGGCACCATCGATAAGCGCGGGATACTCCCCAAGCGAGATGAGCCGTCCGTCCGCGACTGCTTCTCCGTCAAATCGTCC
>DATBOZ010000128.1:0-7441 GCA_036561585.1 Candidatus Eremiobacteraceae bacterium
TGCGGTGGTCAAGCGAGGCCGAGTGAACCTTCCACTGCCGGTGACCGCGCTGTTGGATCTGCCCCTTGCCGACTCTACGCCGGAAGCGTGCGACCTCTGCAAGCGCGGCGTGCCGATCGTCGATCCCGGAAGCCGCAGAACTCGCTGAATTCTGCGCGGTCGTGGCGCCGTGCCAACGTTGCGCCTCGTCGCCGGGGTTAGTAGTGTCCGAGCGTGCCGTCCATCTTCGCGCGTTGCACCGCGCGGTGGAAGTAGAACAGCGAAATCGGCAGCAGGATCGTGGTGGCCACACAGAGCCACACCGCATCGTACCAGGTCTGGGCAAGCGAAAGCCCGGTCACGGCCGCGCGCATGCCGTTGAGCGCGTGCGTGATCGGCAAGCACCACGACACTTTCTGCAGCCATAACGGCAACAGCGTGATCGGGAACTGCACGCCGCCGAGCAGACTCGCCGAAGATCCCGCAACGAACCCCGTGCCCGCATTTTGTTTGTACGTCATGATCGTCGCTGCTGCCATGACGCCGATCGACGACATGCAGACGACGATGAGGATCAGAAAGACCACCATCGTCAAGAAGTTCGTGTGCGAGAGGTTGAGACCGAACGGGATGGCCACTAAGAGGAAGAAGGCTACCTGGCACGCAGTGAGCACGAAGGCCCACAAACCGGCGGAGAGCACGACCGTCGGCAAGCCCGTCGGTGTGGCCAACACGACTTCGAGCGTCCCAAGCATTTGGTCGTTGCGGACCGCCATCTGAAAACATTGGATGGCCATCGTCTGAAAACGCGCGAAGGCGAGCCCGATGATGACCCACGTGAAGTAGTCGCCGCCGGTGACGTGCCGCTTGACCATGGGCGAGCCGGACGTGAGCTTCGCGATGAAGTAAAACGCGATCACCTGCATGGCGATCGTCAGCCACTGGAAATAGAACTGCAAATCGTACGACTTCGCGAGGCGCGCATCGCGCATGAAGATCGCGAACGCCTTGCTGAAGCGGTCGAGCAGGATGTTTCCCGGCGCGGTGATCGAGGGACTACTCATCGTTGTCGGTCACTCTCACGAGGTCGCTGAAGATGTCGATCGGGCGCACCGCCTCGGAGCGGAGCGCGCGGACGGTCGCGCCATTCGAGCTCACGGCGCTCAACAGCTCGGTCAACGAGCGCTCGGAGGGCGCGATTTCGATGTCGAGGACGAAACCTTCAGCCGATTCCGAGGACGCGAAGCTCGAGAGTCCCGGGATCGCCTTTGCGCGAGCGATCAGCGCTTCGTCCAGCTGATCGATGACGATCTGATAGCGCAGCATGCGGGTGAAGTTTGTGTCGAGCGAGTTCGGCGGCCCGCACGCGACCACCATGCCCTGCTTCAGCACGGCGATCGTGTCGCACAGCCCCCACGCTTCGTCGAGCAGATTCGTCGCGAGCACGAGCGTCTTGCCGAGCTCGCCGACGAGGTAGTCGCGCATGAGCCGGCGCAGCTCCTCAGCGTGCACGGGATCGACCGCGCGCGTCGGTTCATCGAAGAAGAGCACGGGCGGATCGGAGATGAGTGCGCGCGCGACCGTGAGCCGCTGGCGCATGCCCGACGAAAATCCAGAAAAGGGTCGGTCGATGGCGGAACCAAGGTCGACCATCTCAACCACTTCGTGAATTCGTCGGTTCAATTTGTTTCCGCGCACACCCATGAGCGTGCCGAAGAACTCCAGGTTCTGGCGCGCGCTGAGGCGGAAATAGAAGCTGCGCTCTTCGCTCGTGCATAGTCCGATGCGCCGTTTGGCTGCCATGGGATTGCGAACGGCGTTGATCCCATCGATGTGGATGGTGCCGCTGTCGGGAATGGAAAGCGTCGCCAACATCTTGAGGAGCGTCGTCTTGCCTGCGCCGTTGGCGCCGAGCAGCCCGAACAGTTCGCCCCGGCGCACCGAAAGTGAAATGCCGTGCAGCACTTCCCGCCGCGGAATCCGGCCGAAGTGCTTGATCGCCGGCATGATGCCGTACATGATCGGGAATGATTTGACGAGCCGGTCGACGACAACGATCGCACCGGATGCTCCATTGGGGTTATCGGGCAACGGGAACGTCCTTACTCGAAAGCATGAGGCTTCTGTAGTGTATCGGCGAAACGAGGCGCGGAAAAGGGTCGAACGACGGGACCGCAGTGGGTCGTCGGTCGAGAAGAGGTTCGGCATTCGGCCGACGGACCACTTTATGGGACGGCATCACCGTTATTGCTGTTGACGACCGCGATTGCGGCGTCCGTGCCCTGCAGACAAAATGTGCGGATACCGGCGAGGGCGCGATCGATCGCCTCGGGTATTTCCTTCTCTTCGTCGCCGCTGAACGCGCCGAGCACGAACCCGATCGCATCCATGCCGTTACGGCCGATCCCGAATCGTAAGCGCGGGTATTCCTGCGTGCCAAGCGCACTCGTGATGTCCTTCAAGCCGTTGTTGCCGCCGTCGCTGCCGCCGCGCCGCAGGCGCAGTCGGCCGAACGGCAGATTGAAATCGTCGCACACGACGAGCAGTTCAGCGGGTGTTAATTTATAGAACGCCGCGAGCGGTTGAACGGCGGCTCCCGAATCGTTCATGTACGTCTGCGGCATGGCGATCACCGCGTCAAGCGCGGGGACCTGTGCGATGCGTGCGTTGAATTTCGAGCGCCACGTCTCCACCTCTTCGGCAGCGGCGAGCGCCTGCACGACGCGAAACCCGATGTTATGACGGGTGCGAACGTATTGGGCCCCGGGATTGCCGAGGCCCACAACCAATCGCATTTATCGCCGACCCTCTGTGGGGCCGACCTTTATGGTCGGCCAAAATGTGGGGCCAACCTTTACGGTCGGCCATCCAATGTGGGGCCGACCTTTATGGTCGGCCAACCAATGTGGGGCCGACCTTTATGGTCGGCCAACCACCACATCGGTACTGCCCTACGTCGCGACCTCTTCGGTCGGCTTCTTGCCGATAAGTTCCGGCTCGACCGGGACCTCGGCGACCGCGGCCACGACCGGCTCTTCGACCTTCGACGGCGGCAGCACGGCGATGACCACGTCATCGGGCTCCTCAACGTAACGCACGCCCTCGATCACCGGCAGTTCGCGAACGTGAACCGCGTCGGTGATGTCGAGATCGCGAACATCCACGTCGATGTGATCCGGGATGCTTCCGGGGAGTGCAGCGACGGTGATCTCTCGCATCACGATATCGAGGATGCCGCCGTTCTTGACGCCGGTCGCCGTGCCGACCGCCACGACGCGCACCGTGGTCTCAACTTCTTCGTTGAGATTGACGGCGTGCAGATCGACATGCAACAGCCGCTTGGTGACGGGATCGAGCTGGCGGTCGTGCAGCAACACGGGCGTGGGGCCGCGGCCTTCGATCTCAAGATTGATGACGGAGTGCGCGCCGTGGCTCAGCGCTGCGCGCAAATCCCGCGCTTCGATCACGATCGCGACGGCATCGCCGAAGGCGCGTCCGTAGACGACGCCCGGGATCTTGCCCTCGTCGCGCAGGCGTTTGACGGATTTGGAGCCGATCGCCTCGCGAGGCTTCGCGGCCAACTTGATCTGTTCCATGTTCTTCCTTTACGTTCGTTGGGCAAGCGTTGCTTGCCCTAATACGGGGTCGGTCGGCGGGGTTGCCGGCTCGTTGACCGACATCGAATCGAACAGCGTTGAGCCGCGCTGGCTCTGCGCCAGCTCGCCTTCCTGCTCTTCGTAGATCTCCGAAATCGACCGGTTGGTGCTGATGCGCTTGATGGTCTCGGCGAGCATCGGCGCAACGGAGAGCACCTTGATCTTGTCGCCGCGGATCTCGTTCGGCACGGGGATGGTATTGGTGACGATCACCTCGGCGATCGGCGAGTCGATGAATTTCTTCGCCGCGTCACCGGCGAAGATGCCGTGCGTGGCGCAAGTGACCACCGAGACCGCGCCGCGCTCGAGCAGCGCTTCTGCTGCCTTCACGAGCGTGCCGCCGGTGGAGATCATGTCGTCGATGATGATGGCCGTCTTGCCCTTCAAGTCGCCGACGACTTCGCTGACCTCATTGACGTCCGGCCGCGGCCGGCGCTTGAACACGATCGCGACCGTCGCCTGGAGGCGTTTCGCGAACGCTTCGGCGCGCGCGACACCGCCGGCGTCCGGCGAGACCACGACGTACCCCGGGCCGATCATCTTCTTCGAATTGATGAGATGGTTGGCGAGGATGTAGCTCGCGGTGAGATTATCGACCGGTTGGTCGAAGAAACCTTGTATCTGGGCGGCGTGTAAATCCACCGTGACGATGCGGTCGGTGCCGGACGTCACAAGCAGGTTCGCGATCAGTTTGGCCGAGATCGGCTCGCGGCCTTTGGTCTTCTTGTCCTGCTTGGCATAGCCGTAGTATGGGATGACTGCGGTGATGCGGTAGGCCGACGCGCGCTTAAGCGCGTCGATCATCAGCAACATCTCCATGAGCGAGTCGTTGACGCCGCAGAGACCGTCGGCCGATTTGCAGATGGACTGGATGACGAAGACGTCGGCGCCGCGCACGTTTTCGTGGATCTCGATGCGCCGTTCGTCATTGGCAAATGTGGTGACGAGCGCCTTACCAAGGCGCGTGCCCATACGAGCGGCGATCTCCTCCGCCAGGGCGGGGTTGGACGTGCCGGAGAAGAGGACCGGTTTTGCCGTAGCCATAACAGCGGTTCTCCCGATAAACAACGTTACCCGTAGTAGGGCAAGCATCGCTTGCCCATGCCCCCGCGACCGAGCTTAAACAAGCCTTACTCTCATCGCAGGCGCCAAAATAACTTCTACGAAGCCTTCCTTTCGACCCCTGGCGATGGAGCGCCGTACTGTGCCGAAATTCGAAGTCATGTCCCCGTTTTCGCCCTCGGGCGACCAACCCGAAGCCATAGCGGCCCTTGCCGAAGGCATCAAGCGCGGCGATCGTGCGCAGACCCTGCTCGGCGTGACCGGCAGCGGCAAGACCGCGACCATGGCGTGGGCCGTCGAGGCGGTGCAGAAGCCAACGCTCGTCCTCTCCCACAACAAGACGCTGGCGGCGCAGTTGTGCGGCGAGTTCAAAGAGTTTTTTCCCAAAAACGCGGTCGAGTACTTCGTCAGTTACTTCGACTACTATCAGCCTGAAGCGTACATCGCTTCGTCGGACACCTATATCGAAAAGGACTCGTCGATCAACGACGAGATCGAAAGGCTGCGCCACTCGGCCACGCAGTCGCTGTTGACGCGACCGGACACCATCATCGTCGCATCGGTCTCGTGTATCTTCGGCTTGGGTTCGCCGTCGGACTACATGGAGATGTCGCTCGCGCTGCGCCGCGGTCAAGAATTCGACCGCGACAAGCTCTTGCGCAAACTCGTGGATATGCAGTACACGCGCAACGACATCGCGATGGTGCGCGGAACGTTCCGCGTTCGCGGCGACGTTTTGGAATACGTCGCGGTGGACGACGAGGTGATCACGCGTTTGGACTTCTTCGGCGATCAGCTGGAGAGCATCACGCGCATCAATCAGGTCACCGGCGAACTCATCGACGAGCTCGACGAGTTGACCATCTTTCCGGCCAAGCACTTCATCACGCCGGAGGAGAAACTCCGGCGCGCATGCCTGTCGATCGAAGAGGAGCTGGTGGATCGCGTCGCGTTCTTCAAGCGCGAGGGGCGGTTGCTCGAGGCGCAGCGGATAGAAATGCGCACGCGCAACGATTTGGAGAGCCTGCGCGAACTTGGCTACTGCAACGGCATCGAGAATTACTCGCGACATCTCACCGGACGAGCGCCGGGGCAGACGCCGTTCTGCCTGCTCGATTTCTTCCCCGACGATTGGCTGCTGTTCGTCGACGAATCTCACGTGACGTTGCCGCAAGTGCACGGCATGTACCAGGGCGATCGCTCGCGCAAGGAAGCGTTGGTGGAGTACGGTTTCCGCCTTCCATCGGCGCTCGACAACCGGCCGCTCACCTTCGACGAATTCGACAAGCACCTCAATCAAGTCGTGTATGTCTCCGCCACCCCAGGCAAGTACGAGCGCGAGCACGCGACGCAGATCGTGGAGCAGATCATCCGGCCCACGGGACTTGTGGATCCACAGATCGTGCGCCGGCCCACCGCCGGCCAAGTCGACGACCTCATGGACGAAGTGCGCAAACGCGCTGCGTCCGGCGAGCGGACGCTGGTCACCACGCTGACGAAGAAGATGGCCGAAGATCTGACCGACTATCTCATCGAGGCCGACGTCAAGGCCCGCTACTTGCACTCGGAGATCGAAACGTTGGAGCGAATCGCCATCTTACGCGACTTGCGTTTGGGCGAATTCGATTGCCTCGTGGGCATCAATCTACTGCGCGAGGGCTTGGATTTGCCGGAAGTTTCGCTGGTCGCGATTCTCGACGCAGACAAAGAAGGCTATCTCCGCTCGGAGACTTCATTGATCCAGACCATCGGGCGCGCCGCTCGCCACGTGAGCGGCATGGTGCTGATGTACGCGGACAACCTCACCGCGTCCATGGAACGCGCGATCAACGAGACCGAACGCCGCCGGGCACGTCAACTCGAGTACAACACGGAGCACAACATCGATCCGCAATCCATCCGCAAATCGGTGCGGGATATCTTGTCGTCGGTGTACGCGGATCGCGAACGCCACGCGGCCGGCAAGAAGGCGCTGCGCGAAGTGCCGCGCGACGTGCTGATGGCCACGATCACGAAGCTGGACCGCGAGATGCGCGAAGCGGCGTCCAAGCTGGAGTTCGAAAAGGCCGCAGCACTGCGCGACGAATTGTGGGAACTTCGCAAGCAGCTGCCCGACGGCGGAGATTCGCGGCTCTCGAAAAAAGCGCCGAACGTGTTCGGCCAAAAAGTTCGCGAAGCCGCCCTGTTCTAACCCTTGTAGGGCGAGCATCGCTCGCCCCACATTTTCTGTATTAGGGCGAGCATCGCTCGCCCATGGTTTTCCGGCCGACCATAAAGGTCGGCACTACAGAGAATGCGGCCGACCATAAAGGTCGGCACTACAGTGCACATGCGCGGGCCACACATCATCGGCGTGGGCGGCGACGATCTCGCGGTTAAAGTCCAACGCGTCGAAGGCGCGTTGCGCTTCGGGATCTTTTATCACGCGGCGCGCCCCGCGATAGTCATCATACGCGGTCTGCAGGTGTGAAGCCGCAGCCTTGGTGTCACCCGTCATCCGGTGAACCTGGGCACAGACCCAGAAAATGCGTTGCGATTCCTCGACGTCGCATGCCCGCGCTCGAAGCACTTCCTCAACCTGCGCAATCGCGGTTCGCGCCTCGCCCGGGCGCTGGAGCTTTGCATATTCCAGCGCCAAGAATGCAAGGGTGCTCGCTCGCACGACGTCGAGGCCCGCGCTTTCAAACAGATTCGCCGAATCGCTGAGAAACTGAATCGCGCCATCAGCATCGCCGAGCGCCGCA
>DATBOZ010000129.1:0-7279 GCA_036561585.1 Candidatus Eremiobacteraceae bacterium
AGAGCTTATCGATGCGAACGGCGGTCGCCTTGAATTCGGCCGTGCCGGATTTCGGATCGTTCGCTTCGATCGTCAAGAAATTGGAGGGGACGTCGAAGTGAAACGTCATGAACGCAAGGCCGGGCCGCAGATTCTTGTCGACGCGAACCGCCACTTCCACGCCGCCCCGTCGCGACCGCAGGCGCACGAGCTCGCCGTCGCTCACGCCGTAGCGCACGCAGTCTTCGGGAGAGAGATCCAGACTTTCGCCGCGACGCAATGGCGATGAATACGCCGCCGTCTGCACGCCGCTGTTGAACGAGTCGAGCCTGCGGCCGGTGGTCAAGAGCAACGGATACTCTTCGTCGATCACGTCGACCGGCGCTTCGTAGGCGACCGTATGGAACGGCGCACGCGGCCCGCGCACCGGCGTCTCCCACAAACGCGCGTGGAGAAATTGTTCGCCCGGATGATTCTCATCGTAGCACGGCCAGCGCAGACCATTGTTCGCCTCGAGGCGCGCGTACGACATGCCGGCATGCATCGGGCTCAAGCGCCGCACTTCGTTCCAGATCTCTTCGGCCGTCGGTTGCCCCCAATCTTGGCCGAGCCGGCGCGCCAACGCTGAGACGATGTCGAGGTCGTCGCGCGCGTTGCCCGGTGGCGGCACCGCTTTGCGGACGCGCTGCACGCGCCGCTCGCTGTTCGTGACCGTGCCTTCCGATTCGCACCAACCTGCCGCGGCGGGCAGCACCACGTGCGCGAGTTCTGCGGTGCGCGTCAAGGTAAGGTCTTGGACGATGAGATGATCGAGCGATCGCAGGAGCCCTTCAGTGCGGTGACGATCCGCTTCCGAGACGGCCGGATTCTCGCCGAGCACGTACAGCGAATGCAATTCGCCGCGCTCGATCGCGTCGAACATCTCGTTCAGCCGCCAGCCACGTTTCGGCGGGATCTTCACGCTCCAAGCGGTCTCAAATTTTCCGCGCACTGCGTCATCGTCGACCGGTTGAAATCCGGGGAGACGGTCGGGAATCGCACCCATGTCGCCGCCACCCTGCACGTTGTTCTGGCCGCGCAACGGATTCAGTCCGCTGCCGTAACGGCCGACGTGACCGGTCAGCAGCGCGAGGTTGATCAGCGCCAAGACATTGTCGGTGGCGTTATGGTGTTCGGTGATGCCAAGCGTCCAGCAGATCATGGCGCGCTCTGCCGTGGCGTACGCGTACGCGACGCGGCGAATCGCGTCGGCGGGCACGCCGGTGATCTCTTCAGCGCGCTCCGGATCGTAGCCGGCGACCGACGCTTTATATTCGTCAAAGCCTGTGGTCGCGCGCTCGATGAACGTCCGGTTCTCGAGGCCAAGCCGGAGGATCTCGTGCGCCATCGCATTGGAGAGCGCGATGTCGCTGCCGACGTTGACGCCCAGCCACTCGTCGGCCCACTGCGCGGAGACCGTCCGGCGCGGATCCACGACGTAGAGCACGGCTCCGCGGTGGACCGCCTTGAGGACGCGGTGGAAGAAGATCGGGTGCGTCTCGCGCGCGTTCGATCCCCACAGGATGATCAGGTCGGTTTCTTCGACTTCCTGATACGAGCTGGTGCCGCCGCCGGCACCGAACACTGCCGCCAGACCGGCGACGCTAGGTGCGTGTCACGTGCGGTTGCAGCTGTCGATGTTGTTGCAGCCGATAGCGGCGCGGACGAACTTTTGCGCGAGGAAATTCAGCTCGTTCGAAGCTTTCGAACAGCTGAACATCCCGAACGCGCTTGGCCCGCCGGCTTTGGCCGCCTGGGCTATGCCATATGCAGCCCTGTCGAGGGCCTCGTCCCATGTCGCGACCCGCAACTGACCATCATCGCGCACCAGCGGCTCGGTCAGACGCGCGGACTGTCCCTTCATGCGTTACCCCTGCTGGAGACCTAGGAAAAGGCGGCCTTCGCGGGTCAAAATCGCTGCCCTTCCAGCGCCCGCGCGGGCTCCCTAATGGGCTAGCGTGCCCTCGCCGATACAATCTATACGGGTGGTCGGAGCGAGCAGCCGACCGCATCCGTACTCTCGCAACTGGGGTTCCGATTATTTGACGTGGGCGAACACTTCAAGACACGTCTGAGTAAATTACTTGGCCTGATGAGCGGAGGCTTGGCGGGGCTGCCTGCTGCGCGCGAAGACCAGCAACGCCTCGCGCCACTGCCGCAAGGATCGCGGATCGAACTCGACGATCTGCCGCCGCCGGTACCCGCGTTCACCGCGGACGACGATTTCGACATCCTCCTCAACGAGAGCCGCATCCGGACAGTGTTCCAACCTATCGTGTCGCTGAGCGACGGCACGGTGTTCGGCTACGAAGCGCTCTCGCGCGGCCCCATCGGCACCCACCTCGAAAGCGCTGACTCGCTGTTCCAAGCCGCGAAGAGCCGGCACGTCACGCGCCAACTCGAACGCATCTGCCGTTTCAAAGCGATCGCGAGCGCGTCCAGCATGCCGCCGGGCTGCTACCTCTTCCTCAACATCAGTCCCGGCGTGCTCGAAGAGCGCAACGCCGGTCTGTCGCGCGACGTCATGGATCAGCATCATCTCGCGCGCGAGCGCATCGTTCTCGAGATCACCGAAAAAGAAGCCATCAACGACTTCGACTTGTTCAAACGCACGCTGCAACATTACAACCGGCAGGGCTTCAAGGTCGCCATCGACGACGCCGGCGCCGGCCACAACAGCTTGCGCGCGGTCACCGAAGTGCGGCCGCACTTCATCAAGCTCGACATGGCGCTCGTGCGCGACATCGATCGCGACCGCGCGAAGAACGCGCTCGTCTCGGCCATCATCATGTTCGCGCGCCGGATCGACGCCCGCGTGCTCGCGGAAGGAATCGAAACCGTTGAAGAGCTCTCGTCGCTGATCGAGATCGGCGTCGAGTACGGTCAGGGTTATCTGCTCGCGCGCCCGGCGGCCGGTTTCGTCGAGCCCAAACAAGAGATCGCGGCGTACATCCGCGAGCGCTCGGTGGCGAGCCGGACGATGCCCGCGCCGAAGCGATTGGCCATCGGCACGATCACGCGCCGCGCGCCGGCGCTGCCGCCGAGCGCGTACACGAGCGAAGTCTTGGAGATCTTCGACCGCCATCCGGATCTGGACAGCGTCGTGCTGACGGAATTCGGCGCACCGGTCGGGCTGGTCAGCCGCACGAAGCTCTACGAGCGGCTCTCGCATCAATTCGGATATTCAATATATTCAAAACGGCCGGTGCGTCTCGTGATGGACGATTCGTATCTCTCGGTCGATGCAAAAGATTCCATCGACGACGTCGCGCGCAAAGTCGTGCACCGTCGCCGCACCGAGCTCTACGACGAGATCGTCGTGCTTGAGAACGATGTGTATGCGGGCGTGGTCTCGGTCCGCGATCTCTTGCACACGATGACCGAATTCCAGGCGTCCGTCTCCCGGCACAACAACTCGCTCACCGGATTGCCGGGGCGCGCACTCGTGCAGCAAGAAATCGAACGAAGGGCGGCCATCGGCCGATCCTTCGCGCTCCTGCACGTGGACATCAATCATTTTCGCGCGTATAACGACCGCCACGGCTACGGCCGCGGCGACGAAGTGATCCGCGCGCTCGCCGATTGTTTGGTGCAGGCCGGCCGCGACCTCGACGGCGGACAGAGCTTCGTCGGACACATCGGCGGCGTGAATTTCGTTGCGCTCTGCTCCGAAGAATTTGTCGACGTCATCGGGCGCTCGGTGCTCGAACAATTCGGCCGCAGGATCGCGGCATTGCACGTCTCGCGCGACCTGGCGGTATTCGGTGATGAACCCGCGGCCAGCGGACCGACCGAGGTCACGCTCGCATTGGTCGGCATCACCGCCAACAGCACGACCGCGCCGTCATACGCCAGCCTCGCCGGGCGGGCGCAACGCTACAAGCGGATGGGACGCGGCGTGGCGCAGGACTCGTTCGTGCTCGACGGCCGCGTCATCGTGGGCAACGTCGGCAACGTCACGGCGCTCGGAAGACCCAACGCCGGCTAGGTTCGGGGACCACAAAGTCCGCGGGCGCGCATACCCCTAGTCGCAGCGATCGAAGTCGCCTAACTTGTCTCCAAAGACGGTTGTTACTCGGCCAGCCGTGGTGACCTCCAGGATTGACAGATTGCGAAGGTCGCCGACGATCAAGACATCGCGTACCGGATCGTACGCGATCGACTGTGGATAGCAAAATTGCCG
The DNA here is from genome assembly GCA_036561585.1 of Candidatus Eremiobacteraceae bacterium. Lineage (GTDB taxonomy): Bacteria > Vulcanimicrobiota > Vulcanimicrobiia > Eremiobacterales > Eremiobacteraceae > JABCYQ01. The sequence continues at coordinate 4,202 of DATBOZ010000129.1, forward strand.
AGCCTCTGAAGCGCTCTTCGATATCGTTTCGACGACTCCACCGGCGAGCGTCGACACCGTTCCGTCAAGTCCGACGCGTCGGATAGCGTGATTGAACTTGTCGACAACATAGAGCGCATGATCCTTGGAATCGTAGGCGATACCGACTGGATAGAAAAATCGCGCGTCGGAGCTCTTGCCGTCCGCGAACATCCCAATGCAGTTCGGATTCCCGATCACCTTGACGCAGCTTCCAGCGAGTGTATACACCGTGCCATCCGTCCGCACGCCGCGGATCTCATTGTTCGCGGTGTCGGCGACAAAAAGAATATCGTCGGTCATGTCGTACGCCAAAGCCGACGGCTGGTTCAGTCTCGCGGCGTCACCCATGCCGTCTGCGTCGCCGCCACGGCATCGGCCAGACGGATAGCCCGGCTTCCCGTCCGACAGCGCAAGGCATCTCCCAACGAACGGTTGCGGATACTTCCCTTTCGTCATGCGATAGATCACGTTGCTGTCGGGATCAGCTGCGTAGATCAAGCTTCCGTTGTCATTTGCGGCGATGGCGGCCGGATACCAGAACTCATCGCCGGCGAACGGCTCGAACGTATCGGCCGAGTCGTCCAGGGTTGCGATGAAACTGTCGGTTGTGAAAAAAATCCGTCCCTTGCCGTCGGATGTGAATGCACGCGGCGTAAGAAAGCCTAACGGTGAATCGTAATAAACGTACGGGTCAGGCCCCGTCAATTCTATCGGATGGACCTTGCCTTCTACAATCCGCATGGCCTCTCTGCCCGCGACCACATACATAGCGCCGCTGGCAGGTGAGACGGCGATGGAGCTCTGCCAATGTTCGCTTGGCTCGGACGAACGCGTCGACCAATAGCGTGGTAGCGCCGACCGAACGGCGGAAGGCGTCGTGCTCACCGGTGGTGGTTCATCGTGGATGAACCAAGGAGGCATTGCTGCAGCGAGACTTTCCCTCTCAAGAAAGATGAGATCAAATCGTCCGCTCCAGACGCATCGGGTATATGTGAGGGTCGAACCGTCGTGAAATTGCGGCCAGCCGTCAAATGCGGCATAGTCGCTGTGCCCGGTCGCTGCGTCTTGTAATTCCTCTACGTCCGAAACGCGCCACGCCGTCCCATCACGCACCCGAGCGACAAAAACTTCCGATGGACGTTCGCTTTGCGGATCGCCCGCCTCAAAGGCAATGAGTGATCGATCGGGCGACCACGTTGCGCCCACCACGCATATTTGATCTGAAGGACAAGATGCGAATCCGCCTGTGTCCATGGACGGGTTTGAGGAATCGGTCTCCACTCTAAGTGGTTCCAGCACGGCGCCGCCGATTTTTGCGCTTTGATCAACGGAAAGGAACGAGTAGTAGTCGTCGACTGGAAAGTGGATCGAGTGATGTTGCAGCCACTCGAGTGCGGACGCGGTATTGCGCGAGGGACTCGGGCACGTTAGAAGCGAGTTGTGACTGGCGGCCAGTGTTGGAGGAATTGGCACAATTGAACAGAGCGCCAGAGTAAGGCAGACGATGAAAGCCGCCCGAAGAAGGCATCTCTGAATAGCCACGTATCCGCTTTTCGCGTCGCGACATTCCATACCCCCGCCTATGTCGGGGCCATCGCCGCCACATCATCCTAAACCGAATCTAGTGCGGAATGGTCAGGTCCGGTCGGCGCCGCGTTTTGCGAACGGCAGTGTGAAGGTGAACGTGGTGCCGTCGCCTTCCGTGCTCGACACCGAAATGCTCCCGCCGTGCGCTTCGATGAGGCCCTTGGAAATCACAAGGCCGAGACCGGTACCGGGCCGGTTACGCCCACCGCGATCCACTTGCGAGAATTTTTCGAAGAGCCTCGGCAACGCCGCGGCGGGGATGCCGACGCCCGTGTCCACGACATCCACGCGCAAGTTCGCGCTTTCGGAGCGCGCGCGCACGGTGACCGCGTCGCCGCGATGCGAATACTTGACCGCGTTGGACAGCAAGTTCGACATGATCTGCTCGACGCGATCCGGATCGACGACGATGGGCGCCAGGCCGCGCGCGAAGTCGGTCGTCACCGTGACACCGTATTCTTCCGCATAGCCGGTCATGCCCGACACCGCGCGTTCGAGAAGGCGCGCGGGATCGCACGGCTGTTTGCGGATCGTGAGTTTGCCGGCTTCGATCTTCGACGCGTCCAAGAGATCGTTGATGAGCCTCAGCAGCCGTTCCGAGTTGTTGCGCACCATCTGCAGCAGCTCGAGCGCATTGCCCGAGTCCGCAGGCACTTGCTCGAGGAGCAACGCAGTCGCACCTTTGATCGAGGTCAACGGCGTCCGCAGCTCGTGGCTTACGGTGCTGATGAAGTCCGCTTTCAGCTGCTCGACCTCGCGTGCGGCGGTGATGTCGCGAAATGCGTGCACCATCGCGGTGACCGAACCCGACGCGTCGCGCAGCGGCGACGCCGACACCGCGACCCAACGCGACGTCTTGGCGAAGAACACTTCGTAGTTTTGCACGGTTTGGCGCGATCCCGAGTCCGTATTCGCTGCGTCGAATGCCGCGCGGTCCAATTCTTCGAGCGAACGGCCGCGACGGTCGGCGCCGCTGATCGCGCCATATCCCAGCGCGAGCACTTCATCTGCCGGCGCGCCGGCGATGCGAGCGGCGGCGACGTTCCACAGCGAGAACTTGGCGTCGGCATGGGTCACGTACACGCCGTCGGCCGTGCCCGCGAGCACCTGTTCCAACGTGGATTTTTGATCGTGGATCTCGTCGAACAGAATTGCGCGACCAAACGCCAACGCTAGTTGACCTTTGACGAGACGCATGGTCTCAAGGTCGGTCGGCGAGAAATGCCGTCTTCGGCGCGAGACGAGCTCGAGCGCGCCCACGACGCGACCGCGATCCGCGAGCGGCAAGACTACGAGTTGCTTCACGCCCAGCGGCGTCGCGACGGCTTTGACCGCGGCCGGCAGGCTGCTTGCGTCGATGTCATCGATGATCACGTTCTCGCCGCTGCTGACCGCGCGTCCGATGGCGCTGTCGGTATTTGCGCCGATGGTCCGTTCGAGGGTGTGGGTGTCGGTCGGCGCGATTCCGGC
>DATBOZ010000130.1:0-26066 GCA_036561585.1 Candidatus Eremiobacteraceae bacterium
GCCATCGCTTCGACGCCGAGATCGCGTTTGATCGCTTTGGTCACTTCTACCGTGCGCGCGCGCGTGCTGCCGCCGGCACCATAGGTGACGGAGACGAATGCGGGCTCGAGTGGGCGCAGCACTTCGACCGTCGACAACAATCGCGCGACGCCTTCATCGCTTTGGGGCGGGAAGAATTCGAAGGAAAAGCAGGGCTTGCGGGCGCGCAGTATTTCGTCGATTCTCACGTGCGTTGAAGATTACGGGCCCATGAGAAACGTTCCCCCGCAGTAGGCGCAGCGGCCCGCGGGTCCGAACGCACCGCGCATGGCTACCGCAACGCGGCCGGCCGTCGCCGAACTGCCCGTGGCAAGACCAGCGGCTCATATGCTCGCGGTCATGCTCGCCACGCTGGTGAGCATGGTGCTCGGCTTCGGACGCGAGATGGTCAACGCGCGGTACTTCGGCGAGCAGTGGGAGCTCGACTCATTTCTCGTTGCGGCGATCATCCCTACGCTCGTGTTCGGCGTGTTCAACGGCGCACTCGTGAGCGCACTCGTTCCGGTCTTCAGCGCCTACTTCGCCGCCGACGACACCGAAGAGGTGTGGCGCCTTTCTTCGACCGTGATCAACGTGCTGTTCATCGTGCTGTCCGTCTGCGCGGTGGTCGGCTGGCTGGCGGCGCCGTACATCGTGTCGCTGTTCGGTTTTCCCGCCGGCCAAGCCGGCGTGACCACGCGCATGACGCAGATCATGATGCCTACGATCATCGCCACGTCCATCGCCGGGGTGGTGCAGGCGCTTTTGAATGCGATGCGGCGATTTAAAGCGGCGAGTCTCCAGGGCATGGCGCTCAACCTCTGCGCGATCGCGGGCGTGCTCTGGCTGTACGACCGCTACGGCATCTACGGACTGGTCTTCGGCACGGCCGCGGGCGCCGTGGCGCAATTGCTCGTGCAATTGCCGAGCTATTTCCGGCGCTGCAAGTACCGGGCGGTCATCGATCTGCACCATCCCGGCCTGCAAAGTCTGTACCTCATCTTGGGGCCTATTGTGGTGGGCTCCGCGGTCGGCCAGGCCAACCTGCTCTTCGACAAATATTTCGCGGCGATGCTCCCCAACGGCAACATCGCAGCCATGCAATACGCGACCAAAGTCGTCGGATTTCCGCAGCAGTTGTTCGCGGTCGCCATCGCGACCGTGATCTTCCCGATCCTCTCGGCGCAATTCGCGAGCAACGAACTGCCGTCGCTGCGCGTCACCGCGTCCGCGGGCTTGCGCATGACCGCGCTCATCACCATGCCGGCCGCGCTCAGCCTGATCGTGCTGGCGCAGCCGGTGATCAGCGTGCTGTTCGAACGCGGTGCGTTCACGCATGGCGATCTCGTGCGCACGGCGGGCGCGATGCAGTTCTATTCGGTCGGCTTGCTCGGGCTCGCTGCCAGCATCTTGCTCACGCGCTGTTTCTTCGCGATGCGCGATTCGCGCACGCCCGTGATCGTCGCGAGCTCGGTCATGGTCTTGAATGTCGTGCTTTCGGCGTTGCTCGTGCACCCGTTCGGCATCAACGGCTTGGCATCGGCGAATTCGCTCGCATCGCTTGCCGAAGCCGCGATACTCTACTGGCTCTTACGCAGCCGCATCGGCGCATCCGACGATGAATTGGCCGGTCCATCGGTCTTCAGAATTTTGCTGGCATCCGTGTGCATGGCGTTCGCGGGCTACTTCGTGAACGGCATTTTGTGGCACGATGCGGGGACGATCTGGCAGCACATCGCGACGCTTGCGGTGGACATCGTGACGTCGGGCGCGGTCTTCCTCGGCGTCGGCACGCTGCTCCGGGTGAAGGAGCTTGCGCAGCTGCTTGCGTTCATCGCGGATTATGTCGGCCGGCGCGCGGCGTCGGCAGCGAGGCAATAGCCGGTCTTGCCGTCGCTGAGCCATCACGTCACCCTCAACGCGAATCACATCAGCAAGCGCACGCGTTTGAAGCCGAAGATCGCGATCATCTTGGGATCGGGGCTTGGCGGGCTCGCCGATGCTTTACGTGATGCGGTCGCATTCGATTATCACGAATTGCCCCATTTCCCGGCCACGACCGTTGCCGGACATCGCGGGCGGCTTTTGGTGGGCAAGCTTGAGGGCGTGCCCGTGCTGCTATTCGACGGCCGGATCCACTTCTACGAAGGCCATCCGATGTGGCAGGTCGCGTTTCCAGTATACCTCGCGCACAAGATCGGCGCGACAACGCTGCTCGTTACGAACGCGGCCGGCGGAATCAATCCTGCATTCGATCCGGGCACGATCATGCTGATCCGCGACCACATCAATCTGACGGGGACGAGTCCGCTGATCGGGCCGAATGCACCGGATCTGGGGCCGCGCTTTCCGTCGATGCGCGACGCGTACGACCCGGGATTGCTTGCGCTCGCGCTTCGCACTGCTTCTGAGGCCGGAATCGCGGTCGCCGAGGGCGTGTACGTCGCGATGATCGGACCGCAGTACGAGACCGATGCGGAGCTGCGCATGCTCGCGCGGCTCGGCGCCGATGCCGTCGGGATGTCGACGGTCCCCGAAGTGATCGCTGCTCGACACGCCGCCATGCGCGTGCTCGGCATCTCGGTGATCGCAAATTCGGCGGTGCCGCGCGACGACAATGTAGTAGGGCAAGCAACGCTTGCCCTACCAGCCGGACCTAGTGGCCACCCTAACCACGACGAAGTGCAGGCGGTCGTCGCACGATCGACGGGCAACGTGCTGACACTATTGCGGAGCATCGTCGGCAAGATCGAGCCGTGAATTCAGGCGACGACGATGCGCGAGCGCTGGCAGCGCGCAAGCTCGGTGGTGCAGAGCTGAGCGATCGCGAGATCGAGCACCTCGTCATCGGTTACACCGCAGGCGATATCGGCGATGACTCGATGGCCCAATGGCTTCGCGCGGTCTGCAGCGCGGGCATGACCATCGATGAGACGACCGCGCTTACCAAGGCGATGGCCGCGTCCGGCGAGACCATCGACTGGGGTGACGTGGGTGGCACCGTCGTCGACAAGCATTCGACGGGCGGTGTCGGCGATGCCGTATCGCTTGTGGCGGTTCCACTCGCGGCGGCGTGCGGCGTGCGCGTCGCGAAGCTTTCGGGTCGGGCGCTCGGGCATACGGGCGGCACGCTCGACAAGATCGAGTGCGTGCCGGGCGCGCGCGTCGATCTGAGCACCGAGGCGTTCAAAGCGCAAGTGGAAATCGTCGGTTGCGCGGTGGCGGCGGCGAGTGCGGACCTCGCGCCGGCCGACAAGAAATTGTATGCGCTGCGTCATCGCACGGATACCATCGCGAGCATCCCGCTCATCGCGGCGTCGATCATGAGCAAGAAGATCGCGGCCGGCGCGGCGGCAATCGTGCTCGACGTCAAAGTTGGCGCGGGTGCGTTCATGCGCGACATCGACGAGGCCCGCGAGCTCGCACGCACGATGGTCGAGGTCGGCTCCCGGATGGGCAAACGCATCCGAGCACTGCTGACGGATATGGACGCGCCGCTTGCGGACGCGGTTGGGGACGCGCTCGAACTCGATCAGGCGTTGTGCGTTCTAGAAGGCGGTGGCAGTTCGCGACTGCGCGAGGTGTCGTGCGCGGCAGCTGCCGCGATGCTCGATGTCGTGGGCATCGCGAATCTTGACACCGCCGCGGGTCTTCTCGACGCCGCATTGCGAAGCGGCGACGCCCGCAGCAAGTTGCAGGAGATGCTGGCTGCGCAGGGCGGAGATCTGGACCGTTTCGACCGGAAGTTTCCGGAGGGTGTTGCGATTGCGGCCGATGATGACGGATACGTGAACGGGATCGACGCCGGCGCGATCGGGGCCGCCGTTGCGCGCACCAAGCACCACCGACCCGTGGACGACGCCCGCCGGATCGGCGTTCGGGTGGTGCGGCACGTCGGGGAGCGGGTGGGCCTCGGGGAACCGGTCTTACGCTACCTGACCGCGGAACCCGAGCAAGAGATTTTGCGTTTGCTTAAGCAAGCGGTCAATGTGGGTAAGACGAGTGCAGCGGGCCGCCCATTGCTGCTCGGGGCAATTGCAAATGTGTAGTGCCGACCTTTACGGTCGGCCGGGCCGATAACAAATGTAGTGCCGACTCTTTTAGGTCGGCCGGGCCGATGATAAACATCGGCACTGCACGGCCGCTTGGCCGACCATAAAGGTCGGCACTACACGGTCGGACGGCCGATGATAAACAGGGCCGGCAACAAAACGAAAGGATGACTCGCTGCTCACGATCGCCGTCGTTCTCATCTATCTTGCGATCGCAGTCATCGCGGCCGTCTTGGCTTTTCGTGCCACGTGGACCGCTGCGGCATCGCTCGCAGCCACCGCGCCCTTCGCTTGGTATCACGCGCTCGGCCCGACGCTCCTTACGGTGTCGAAGGCCGCTTTCGTGGGCGCGTTTGCAGGTTTGCTCCTCGCCGCCGCGTTGCGCCCGCAAGTTCGCGCGGATGTCGCACGTGCGCTGCGCGGAGACGTCGCGCCCGTCGCGTTGATCGCGTTCGCGCTCCTTGCGCTCGTCAGCATCGCATGGTCGACCGGCCGTGCCGACGCCGTTCGCGACTCATTCAAGTGGTGGTGGTACGCGGGTGCATTTTGCATAACGGCGGTAGCGGTCCGATCCGCGGCCGACGCCATGCGCGTCGCAACCGTGTTGTTCGCCACGAGCGCGATCGTCGGTATCGATGGACTCTGGCAGAGCTTTACCGGCGCGCCGGACGTCTTCAAAGCCGCGGACGGCACGCTCATTCCGCGCATCGCGTCGACCCTTGAAGGCCCGAATCAATTCGGCGCCTACTTGGAGGCCGTCATCCCCGTGCTGCTTTCCGTGCTGCTATTCGCGCGCTTGCACCGCATCGCGTTCATCGCGGGGGCGCTGCTGCTCGGCCTGTTGACCTCCGACCTGCTTTTGACGTTCTCGCGCGGCGCGTTCTGGGCGTGCGCAGCGGGCTCGGTGTTCGTGGTCGCGGCGTACATCTGGGCGCGACGTAACGCAGACGAGCACACGCTCGCGGTCCTGCCCAAGCGCGGCGCGGTGGTGGCCGCATCGGTGGCGCTCTTCGTCATCCCGGTCGCCGGCGCGGTCTTGTCCCCCGACGCGTTGAAACACGAATTTCTGGCGACGCCGACGGCCACTGCTTCGATGGGGGTCCGCGGCCAGTTATGGTCGTGCGCCGAGTCGCTGATCGCCACCGCGCCGGTGTTCGGCGTGGGCGCGGGCAATTTCGCCGACCGCAACGCGGGCTGCGCGCTTCGACTCGACGCCGCATGGCACGGCAGCGCGAACAACTGGTATCTCGAGACCGCCGCCGATCTCGGTGCCGCGGGCCTCGCACTGCTCGCGGTATTTCTCGGCGCGATGTTCTGGCGCGCGCGCGGCGCGGAAATGTGGTCCGATCCGGTCGCCGTCGGCGCTTACGGCTCGCTGCTCGCAATCGTGCTGCACGGCTTCGTCGACGACGTCATGCCGTTCCCCAAGGCGGCGCTGCCGTTCTTCATCGTCATCGCCTTGATCCCGGCGCTGCGGGCCAAGGTGGGGATGGCCAACCTTCGCCCAGCATTTCCGCGGCATTGAGTCCGCTCTCGACTTCGATCCATCGCGCATGCGTCTCGCGCTGATCGGCCCACGCGGTCAGGTCGGCACCGACGTCGCGAAAGCGGCAATCGCTGCGGGCCTTGAAGTCTTGCCGCTCTCGCATGCGGATTGCGATGTCACCGACCGGTCCTCGCTCGAGCGCGCGTTCGCGCCGCTGACCGCCGGCGACATCGTCGTGAATACCGCCGCATTTCACCGCACCGATGAGTGCGAGGACCGGCCCGATCTTGCGTTTGGCGTCAACGGCATCGGCGCGCACAACGTCGCGGCCGCGGCGCACGAGCGCGGCGCAGCCGTCGCCTTCTATTCAAGTGACTACGTCTTCGGCAACCTGCATGCGGAGCGGCCGTATGTCGAGTCCGACAGCGTCGCGCCGGTGAACGTGTACGGCGCGTCGAAGGTCGCCGGAGAAACGCTTTCCCGCGTCGGGAATCCGAATGCGTATATCTTTCGCATCGCGAGCGTGTTCGGGACCGCCGGAGCGAGCGGCAAGGGCGGCAATTTCGTGGAGACGATGCTCGCAAAAGCGCGGCGTGACGAGCGCATCGAAGTTGTGGACGATATCGTGATGTCACCGACCTACGCAGCCGATGCCGCGGCGCTGACCGTCGCGCTCATCACGCGCCGCGCACCGGCGGGCATCTATCATCTCGCCAATAACGGCGCGTGTTCGTGGTGCGCATTTGCGAACGGCATCTTCGAAGCCGCAGGTCTTTCGGCGCGCGCGCTTCCTGCAGTGACCGTTCCGGGCGCGTCTCGCATCCGAAGGCCCGCGTATTCCGCGCTGGCGAGCGAGAAGTTAGCGCGCTTCGGCTTGACGGCACGACCGTGGCAAGCGGCGCTGCGCGAATATCTGGTGCAAAAAGGCCACATCGCGTGAGCGCGCTTGGCGTGCCGCGCCGTTGGAGCGAAGACGTCGACGGCATTCGCTGGCTGCCACGACTGATCGACAAGGCGCGTATGTCAAGCGGTGGCGAGCTCGCGGCATACCTCTTCGGGCACTCGCCGATCGACCGCGGGCTCATGACCGGTCTCGGCGTCACGACCGCAACGTTCGCGGCGATCGTCGCGGATTCGCCGGACGACGCGGCGGTCTTGACCGCACTTCGTGCACGCGGTTTCGACGAGGCACGCGTGCGGCGCTGGTCGGCGCGCCTCCCGAAGCCGTATCAAATTATCATCACGATGATCGATCTCGACGAAGGCCACACCCGGCCGACGCGTTTTGAGCGTGCGTGGATTGGCGCGTTTCGCACGATCGAAGGCGGTGTCATGGGGCTCGTGCGGTTGGTCAGCCCGGCACCGTAGTCCGCGACAATCCGGTGCGACACGCACCGCAGGTCGCGCGAGCCGCGCGCAGAACGTGGAGCGGTGTGAAACGCATTGCATTGGTATTGCTCGCATTCGCTTCGATTGCCATTTCCGATCCGGCGCTCGCGTCGGTGTCGCCGGCGCCCACGGCGTCGCCGGCAAAGAGCGCGGCGAATGCGGCCGCCGATTTCATCAAACGCGGACGGGCGTTCATCAGAGCGCATAACAACGCGGCTGCGATCGAGATGTTCAATAAGGCGATCGCCGTCGAGCCGAACGATGCCGTCGCCTACGCGGCGCGCGGCGACGCAAAGGCCAACCTGAACGACGACAAAGGCGCGTTGGCCGACTACGATCAGGCGATCGCTCTTGACCCGCAGTACGAATACGCGTACGCCACGCGCTGCGACACGCGCGATGTCATGAACGATGAGACCGCCGCCCTTGAGGACTGCAACAAGGCCGTCGCACTCGACCCTACCGACGGTTTCGCATGGGAGCGGCGCGGCCGGGTGAATTATTACCTCAACGACTATAAGAGCGCAGACAGCGACCTGTCCAAGGCGATCTCGATCAACGATGCGGACGGCGAGGCATATGCCGATCGCTGTAACGCGCGGCGTGCATTGCAGCAATTCGACGGAGCGCGCACCGATTGCGCGCAAGCGGTGACGATCACGCCGGATCGACCCTTCGCGTTCATGGCGCGCGGCCATCTCGAAGAGGCCACCGGCGAGTTCACCGCCGCCGTCAAAGACCTCGGCAAGTGCTTGTCGTTGGACTCGGGCGACGCGATCTGTCATTTCTATCGTGGACTCGCGTACACCAACCATGGGGACTGGGGAAAAGCGAAGTCGGACTACGATGCGTATCTCAAGGTCTATCCGAATGACGGCGACGCGCTCTTCAATCGAGCGACGGCGGAAAAGCACCTCGGCGATACGGCAAGCGCCATCGTCGACGCCAAGGCCGCGTTGAACCAATATAAAGTCGATGGCCGCACGTCCGATGCCGCCGACGCGCAAACGCTTTTGGACAGTCTGCATGGGTAACTTTTGTGAGGGGCCGACCATAAAGGTCGGCACTACAATAATTTTTAGCGGCGGGCGGTTTCCCACACCGATGCGAAGTCGTCGTGTTCGGACGTGATTTCGTCGAGCAGCGTCATCCACGCGATGTTGTAATAGCGCGGGTGCGCGAGTTGCGTCGGATCGTCGACCGGCACGTTCGCGAGTATCTTCTCAATCGACTCGAGCACCGTGACGCTCGGCAAGAAACCGATGCGGTCGTGCAATTTGCGATTTGAACAACGATAATTGCGGTTGATCTTCGGCACCGGCGCATTCTCAAGCCGCGCATGCCGGCCGATGAGCGACAGTGACCCGGTCACGAGCATTGCCAATTGGCGGATCTGGAAATTGTCGTGCACGACGTTGAAGATCTGGCCGCCGACCAGCTCGGCAGGCGCTTCGAGACAGCGCAGGTGCGCTTCGGCGACGTCGCTGACATCCACGAGCGGCCGATACATCCATCCGCCGCCGTGCAAGTATAAGGCTCCCCGCAGCAACGCGTCCTTGATGAACGTGTTGACCACGAGATCCAAGCGCAGGCGCCGGCTGTAGCCGTAGACGGTGCCCTGCCGCAAGATCACCGGCGAAAAATCTTTGCCGGCTTCAAGGAGCAGCGCTTCTTCGGCCGCGTGTTTGGAACGCGAGTACGCGCCGCGCGGCGCGACCGCCGCGGTTTCGTCGAAGATGTCTTCGCCGAGCCCGTCGTAGATCGACGCGCTCGACCCAAACGTCAGCCGCCGGATACCGTGCTGCTTGCATGCGCGCGCGAGCTCTTGCGTCGCCGTCGCGTTCATCTCCCAGTTCGCCTTGGGATTGTATTCCGCGGTGGGATCGTTGGAGAGTCCGGCCAGATGCGCGACCGCGTCGATGCCCTCAAACGCTGCTGCCGGAATGTCGCGGACGTCCGCCTGGACCACTTCGATCCGGTCGGCAAGATGCGCGAGCGGCGCGCGCCCCCAATACAGGCGGTCCAGCACGCGCACTTCGAAGCCGGCGTTGATGAGCTGTTCGGTGAGCACCACGCCGATGTAGCCGGCGCCGCCGGTGACCAGGACCTTCATGTGATGTCGGCGCTCCTTAGGGGAAGATCTGGATTCCGATCGAGCCGAAGCGGCGGCCTTCAGGTCCGATGAAGTAAGACCTGCTGATATCGAGCGAGAGCGAAGGAGAAACGCGGAAGCGGACGTCTGCGCCGAGCGTCCACGGCTCGACCGAGATCCCGTTCGGAATATCGGTCCCGGCCAAGTCGTGGTTCACGTTCAGACGCAGCGAGAATCCGCTCGGATTCGAATAGAACACGGCAGCTTGTTGGCTGTCGAACACCGTCCGGTAACCGGCGGGCGGCAAGCCGGCCGGAGGAAGGCCGCTGCCGCGGTCGGGATACCCGTCGTGGATCGGTTCGAACGTCTCCGAGATGCTCGTGCTCAACTCGTTGTTCCACACGTGACTCAACGACGCGCTGTACGTCGCGGCGAATTGCACGTGCGGCAGCGTCTCATGAAAAGATTTGTAGTCGGCGGAAAGCGTGACGCTCGACCCGCGTGCCACGGTGAACGCCGACGTCGTGGTGTACAGTTCGAGACCGGTATGCCAAATGCGATTGGGCAGGATGACGTTGGTTCCGAACGGGACCGGCGCAAAGGTGTTCGCGCTGAACCCCAATCCGTATTCGCTGCGCAAGTGGAAGTACAAGAGGGAACCGAGTCCGGCGTTGCTCAGTTGCTGATCGTAGCCTTGCCACCCAAGTCTGGTCGAGCTTTGACCGCTGCCGCCGAACGTCTGGGCCACGAGATCGAAGTACGAGCGGTGCACCGCATCCGACAAGTCGTACGTCTGCGCAACCCCGGTGCCGCTCGCCGCACCGGCCGTGTACGTCTGCGTCGTGTGCGAGTTCACGTCGTCGACCCAGAGAAAGTTTCCGATGTGATGCGGTCCGTTGAGCGGCGCGACCGAAGCGATGACGTACGAACGTTGACCGTCGACGATATGCTCGTCCAATCCGAGGCTGAGCTTGACGAGCTGGTCGTACGCGAAGTGCGCGCCTTGGATGGAGTCGCGCGTGCTGCCGAAGACGATCGGCACATCTTCGCCGCTGTCGGCGATGTTGGTGACGTTGTAGCCCTGATCGGATGAGAACGTGTAGACGTAGGAGGGCAAGCCGACCGCGCGTCCGCCGGGCACGAGGACCCGCGCTCGTTGCAAGCGCACGTCGGCGCCGAGATGGGCGACGGCGCGCGGCGCGACCGCGAACGGAAGTTCAGTGCCGACATCGGGGAGCGCGAGCGGATCGGGCGGCAGCGAGCCGGGGTCGAGCGGCGCAACCACGTTCGCTCCCTCGACTGCCGTGCGAGAAACGATGGGTGTCAGCGCGACGAACAGGCCGCGATGCGTGGTAAGATCCACGCCCATCGCAGCGCCGCTGACCGGTGATCCGGGGCCGAATGCCGGCGTCGCGATCACGTTGCCGGCTGCGACGTAGCGGTTCGCGCGCAGGTCCAGCAAGATGCGATCGGCCGTCACGTGCAGCACGCCATCATCGAGATGCGCGCCGCCGCGGACATCGAGCACGACGTGTCCGGCGAAGAAGAGGACCGTGCCGCCGCTGACGGTCACTGCCGGGTGCGCGGTGCGGGCGAACGCCGCGACGGGTGCGACCGTGCCGGCAAGAATGAGCGCGGCACAAGCGACGACCCGCGTCATCCGCTAGAGCGAGCCGGCCAGCGAGGCTTTGACCAATTTGCCGATGCGCGCGATGCCCGTCTGGATCTTGTCGACCGAGCCGTTGCTGAAGTTCAGACGCATCGTGTTGCGGACATCGCAGTTGACCCAGAACGGCGCGCCCGGCACGAAGGCAACTTTTTCGCGTGACGCGTGCCTTAACAATTCTTGCGTGTCCATGCCGTGCGGCAAGCGCACCCACAGGAAGAGGCCGCCGTCGGGGCGGGTCCACGTCGTTCCCTCGGGCATGTGTTCGGCGAGCGAGGCGAGCATCACGTCGCGACGGCGTGAGTAGACCGGCAGCATCTCGCGGACATGCCCTTCCACTTGCCCCGGATGGCGCGCGTACGCGTAGACCGCGCGCTGCGTGAATGACGACGTGTGCAGATCCGCTGCCTGCTTCGCGGGAACGATCTTCTCGTACAACCCGCGATCGCTCGTGACGAGCCATGCGATCCGCATGCCCGGCGCGATCGTCTTGCTGACGGTGCTCATGTAGATGCAGTCCTTGCCGCCGGCGAGTGCGGTGATGGACTGGATGTGCTCGCCCGAATAGCGCAAGCGGCCGTACGGATCGTCTTCAAAGATGGGGACGCCGTAACGGCTGCAAAGCTCGATGACCGCTTTGCGCCGCGCCAGCGTGGCCGTGATGCCGCTCGGGTTTTGGAAATTCGGCACGAGATAGAGCAACTTGGGGCGCTTGCCCATGCGCACGCCGTCGCGCAGCGCGCGCTCGAGGTCGTCGATGAGGATGCCGTCATCGTCCGTGCCGACGTTGACGAAGCGCGCTTCGTATGCGTCGAAGGCCTGGATCGCGCCGAGGTACGCCGGGTTCTCGATGATGACCGTGTCGCCCGGATCGAGCAGCACTTTGCCGATGAGGTCGAGGCCCTGCTGCGATCCGCTGATGATCAGCACCTGGTCCGCGGTGCAGGTGAGGCCAATCGTCTCCTGGAGATAATTCGAGATCCACTCGCGCAGCGGCGGATAGCCTTCGGTGACGCTGTACTGCAACGCCTCGGCGCCCTGGTTTTCGAGCACTTCGCGGCACGCATCGCCGAACTGCTGGACGGGGAACAACTCGGGCGCCGGCAGCCCGCCGGCGAACGAGATGACGTCGGGCATCTCGGTGACTTTGAGGATTTCGCGGATCGCGCTGGCCTTGAGGCCGCGCATGCGTTTGGCGAAACGGAAAACCGGAGAATCGGAGGGCGAGCCGTGCGCGGCGAGAGACATTAGGACCTCGGTTCGTCAGGTGCGCAACGTCGTTCAAAGCGGCGGCGGTCTATTCCCGCATTGCGGGGTACACTTGGGGGACCATATGCGATGTAGTGCCGACCTTTATGGTCGGCATTGTGTTGCCGACCTTTACGGTCGGCACCGGTCGGCCGGCCGATGATAAACATCGGCACTACAGATATATCAAGGGGGCCGTTTCACGCCGCCGGAGAATCGATCATCTCCGTGACCAATGATGAACGCTCAACGCTAGCGCGGCTGCTCGAATCGGTGCGCGACGGCGCCGTTTCGATTGACGAAGCGTCGGCGTACCTTGAAGGCCGGCCGCGCGACGAGAGTCTGGATTTCGCAGAGCTCGACCATCTGCGCGGCGAACGCACGGGATTCAGCGAAGTCATCTTTTCCGACGGCAAGACCGCGCGCCAGGTGGCGGACATCGCCGTCGCGCTGTGCGCGCACGCCGGCACGGTGATGGCGACCCGCGCGACGCGCGAACACTTCGACGCCGTGCAGCGCGAATTGCCGTACGCCGTCTATCACGCTGACGCTCGGATCATCGCGCTGGAGCGCGAGCCGCTAGCGCGCCTCGGACTTGCATGCGTCATCTCCGCCGGGACTTCCGACCGTGCGGTGGCCGCCGAAGCAGCCGTCGCGCTCGACATCATGGGCAATAACGTAGCGCGCGTCGATGACGTCGGGGTCGCGGGATTGCATCGCGTGCTCGGCCACGTCGGCGCGTTGCGCCGTGCGAACGTCGTCGTCGCGGTCGCGGGCATGGACGGCGCGCTGCCCGGCGTGATCGCCGGACTCACCGACAAGCCCGTGATCGCCGTGCCGACCAGCGTCGGCTACGGCGCATCGTTCGGCGGCCTCGCCGCGCTCTTGACCATGTTGAACGCGTGCGCGGGCGGGGTTGCCGTCGTCAACATCGACAATGGTTTCGGCGCGGCGTGCGCAGCGTCGCGCATCAATCGCAACGCGGTCATCGCTGCGGAGCGGCATCCGTGAGGATCGCCAGTTTCGACTGCTTCGGCGGTGCGAGCGGCAACATGATCATGGGCGCGCTCGTGGATGCGGGGCTGAGCATCGATGCGCTCGAGCGCGAGCTGCGCCGCTTGCCGGTCGAGGGATGGACCATGCGCGCTGAGCCGGTGCGCAAACGGGGGTTGGGCGCGCTCTACCTCGACGTCACGGTGCCTGGGGAAGATCACCACGCCAGCCACGCGTCGGGGCGGCAGGAGCAGCACGCGTCGGGGCGGCACGAGCAGCACGCGCCCCACGAGCCCCACGCACATCGCACGCTTGCCGACGTGCTCGCGATCGTCCGCGCCGCCGGATTTCCAAGCGCGGTCGAGAAGACCGCGTGCGCGATCTACCACCGGCTCGGCGAGGCCGAAGCGCGCGTGCATCGCGTGCCGATCGACGAGATCGCATTTCACGAAGTCGGCCAGATAGACGCGATCGTCGACATCGCCGGTGCAGCGCTCGGCTTGTATATGCTCGATATCGACCGCGTGTATTGTTCGCGGATGCCATGCGGAAGAGGGACCATACACGCGGCACACGGCGCCCTGCCGTCGCCGCCGCCCGCCACGATGGAGCTGCTGCGCGGATTTCCCTGCTACGACGTCGACATCGATGCGGAGCTGGTCACGCCGACCGGCGCCGCGATTTTGACGACCGTCGCACAGTTCACGCCCCGACCGCCGATGACGGTGCGCGGCATCGGCTACGGAAGCGGCCGTTCCGACTTCCCGTTTGCAAATGTGCTGCGCGTCGTGATCGGCGACGCGCTTGGCGATGTCCAAACAGATCTTGCGCCGTCGGGTGCAAAAGGCACCGGCGATATCGAACAGGTCGAGACGAACATCGACGACATGAATCCACAAGTGTACGAGCACGTCTTCGAGCACCTATTCGCGTCCGGCGCGGTCGATGTGTGGACGGTTCCCGCGCAGATGAAGAAGGGCCGGCCCGGAACGATCGTCGGCGTTCTCGTACCGTCCGATAGGGCCGACGCGGTCGTCGCCGTGTTGCTCGCGGAGACCACGACTATCGGCGTGCGCCGCTGGACCGTGCATCGCGATGTCGCCGTTCGCACGGTGGAGAGCATCGATTCAGAGATGGGTTCGTTTCGTGTGAAGATCATGCAGACGCCGGCCGGGCCGCGTGCGCGGCCCGAATATGAGGACGTCCGCGCGATCGCGCACCGCGACGGCGCCGCGCTCATCGACGTGATGCGCCGCGCGGAGCACTTCGCCGACGAATGGCTTGCCGCGAGGTCGCGTCGATGAGCGTTGTTCGGCTGGAAGACGCGCTGCGGGAGAACGTCGCGTCGCTTGGGAGCGTCGTCGTCGCATATTCCGGGGGTGTCGATAGCGCGGTCGTTCTGGCGATCGCCGTGCAGGAGTTGGGGACGCGGGCGCTTGCGATCACCGGCATCTCACCGTCGATGGCCATCGGCGAACCGGAGGCTGCTTCTGCGGCGGCGCGCGCCATGGGTGCGCGACACGAGATCATCGCGACGCAAGAGTTCGACGACGAACGCTATCGCGCGAATCCGGCCAACCGCTGCTTTTTTTGCAAAGACGAATTGTACGGCAAGCTGTCCGGAATCGCGCAAGCTCGCGGTATTGATTTCGTCGTCGACGGGTTCAACGCGGACGATGGAACCGCGCCGCTCGATTCGAGGCCCGGCCGCGGCGCGGCGATGCGTTTGGGCGTGCGGAGTCCGCTCGCCGAAGCCGGTCTTCGTAAGGCCGATGTCAGAGCGCTTGCATCGCGACTCGGGCTTACGGTTTGGGATAAACCCGCAACCCCATGTCTCTCATCGCGCGTTCCATACGGTACGCGGATCGAGATCGACACGCTGCGCAGGATCGATCTTGCCGAACGCTTTTTGCGTGCGACCGGCTTCCCGGTTGTGCGAGTGCGTCATTTCGGCGACAGAGCGAAGGTCGAAGTGCCGTCGACCGACATCGACCGGCTGCGCGGACGGCGTGCGCATGTCGAGCGGGCGTTGCGCGAAGTCGGCTATGCAGAAGTTGAAATCGACGCGCGTGGCTACCGCATGGGCTCGCTCAACGAACTGTAGTAGGGCGAGCATCGCTCGCCCAAAAAAACGGGGTGAGCGTTGCTCACCCTACGACAAAGACGACGTTTGGCTAGAAGATGTCGACGGTGGTGGCTCCAGAGGAGGAGAAAATCCCGCGGATCGAGTCCGAGGCCGAGTCGGGCACGCCGATGCCGGCGACGACGCGACCGGCTTCCACCGCGATGGCATAGTCGTCGTTTCGGCCATCGGGCACATTTAACGAAGCGAGAAAATCGTTGACGCTGTCGCCGTAGACGACGCCTTCGGTTCGACTGCTGGTGTTCATTCCGGGAACACCAACGCCGCCCATATTGGTGATCATGCCGGTGCCCGAGCCGCGGTTCACGTCGCCAAGCCAGGTATATTGCGCGCCGGTGTTCGCGATCTCCGTCGGCACGTCTGCGTTGCCGAGGACCTGCGCGCGCGACACATCTTGGCCCGCCGCGCCAAGCGCGCTCAGCAGCGTCGCAACCGACGCCATAGTTGGGAAGATGCCGACAACGGTTGCCACGAAAATAACCTCACACACAAGCGAGAATGCTTGTAGCTTCGAGAGGCGCGTTGCCTTCGGGCCGGGCCGCGCTCCGCCCTTTCGTGGAGGCCGCCTCCAAAGCCGCAGACAATTGCCCCGCGAAATGGAATCCATGACCCCGCTCGGCCGCTCGGCGCGCGGCGCGTTCGATTTGCGCTCGCTTGCCGGTGATGCCGGGCTGGTCATCGGTGGCGCGCTGGCCGCGAATCTCCTCAACTACGTCTTCCATTTCGTCATCTCGCGCCGCCTCGGTCCCGACGACTACGGCACGCTGACCGCGCTCCTCGCGATTGCCGCGATGACAGGTCCTATCGGCGCTTCGCTCAGCAGCGTCGCATTACAAGAGACGGCAAAACTCTGGGTCCGTCATCGCGACGATCACATCGGCGAATTCGTTCGGCACGCGTCACCGGCCGTGTTCAGCATCGCCGCAACGTTGTGGGTGTTGCTCGTCGGCGTGAGTTTTGCGATCGGCCCGTACCTGCATATCGCGAGCATCGATCTCTGGTTGGCGTTTGCGACATATTGCGCCGCCGTCACATGCGCATCGTTCTTACGCGGCTGTGCGCAAGGCGCGCATCGCTTCGCCGCGTTCGCGACTTCGCTGATGGGGGAAGCGATCGTCAAGCTCGGGGTCTCGGTGTTCCTCGTGTTGCTCGGCTGGCGCGTGCTCGGCGCGCTCGGCGGTATTGTCGCAGGCATCACGGTCGCCGGCATCGTGCTCATCCCGCTGATCGCGAGACGTCCGGACTCAAGCACGTACGACAAGTCCGAACACACGCACCTTCGGCTCGGCGGCGAGTCGTTCAGAGTGCTCGGCGTGACCGCGTTCACCGCGGTGCTGATGTTCGTCGACACGCTTTTCGCCAAACACCATCTCTCGGGCGTCGACGCGGGCTACTACGGCGCCGCCGGCACGCTCGCGCGGATCATTCCGTACGGCGTCGGTCTGATCAGTCTCGTGCTCATGCCGAAAGCCGCCGCAGGATTGCACTCGAGCCGCGATTCGCTCGTGCGGCTGCTCCGCTTCGCCCTCGGCGCAGGGTTCGTCCTGACCTGCGTCCTCGTCGCACTGTTCGTCTTCGCGCCGGGTTTTGTCATCGCGATTTCGTACGGCGCGAAATTCTCGGCGTCCGTGCCGCTCTTGCGATTGTACGGCATCGATGCGGGTATCCTCGCACTCCTCGGTTTGGGACTTTCATATCTGATCGCGGTGCGCGACTATGTGATCACGCGCTTTCTCGCGGTGGCGGTCGTCCTTGAGGCCGTCGCCATGGCGAGCTTCGGCACGACGCCAGTGCGATTATTGTCGATCGCGATCGCGATCAACGCCGCACTTGTTCCTGCAGTCAGCTACTGTGTGCTGCGCACCATCGGCGTAGCGCCGCAGGCGCCCAACCCCCCGTCCGCCGAAGTTTGAGCGTCCGATGGACGGCCACGTTTTTTATCGCAAGCTCAACGTCGAGCTGCCTTTGATCGTCCGCGGCAAGGGCGTGTACCTCTACGACGATCAGGGCAAACGGTATCTCGACGGTTCGGGCGGTGCGATGGTCGCCTGCATCGGGCACGGCGTCGACGAGATCGCCGACGCGATCGCGGCCCAAGCGCGCAAACTCGCGTACGTCAACGGAACCGCATTCACCAATGAGCCGGTGGAGCAGCTCGCCGATCTCTTGTGCGAGCAGACGCCGCCAGGCATCGGCAAAGCATATTTTCTGAGCAGCGGCTCCGAAGCCGTTGAAGCTGCGCTCAAACTTTCGCGGCAATATCACATGGAGCGCGGCGAATCGCAGCGGCGCGTCATCGTCGCGCGAACGCCCGGCTACCACGGCAACACGCTGCTCGCGCTTTCGGCGTCGGCGCGCGAGAGCTATCGCAAGATGTACGCGCCGTGGCTGCTGGACGTCACGATGATCGACGCGCCCTATCCGTACCGCGCGGGGCCGCAGGGCGACAGCGCGCCGGCGATGACCGGCGAGGCGCTGGCACAGGCGCTTGAGCGCGTCGGGCCGAGCAATGTCGCGGCGTTCATCGCCGAGCCGATCGGGGGGTCGTCCACTGGCGCGTCGGTGCCGCCGCCCGGCTACTACGCGCGCATCCGCGAGCTGTGCGACGCGCACGGCATCCTGTTCATCGCCGACGAAGTGCTCTGCGGCGTGGGCCGGACCGGCAAATTCTTCGCACTCGAACACTATCGCGCGCGCGACGGCGGGCCCATCGTTCCCGACATCATCACCATGGGCAAAGGATTGAACGGCGGGTACGCGCCATTGTCCGCGCTGCTCGTCAAGACGTCCATCGTGGAGACGATTGCGAGCGGCAGCGGCAACTTCGTGCACGCGCAGACCTACTCGCACAATCCGCTCGCAGCCGCCGCAGCGCTCGCCACCACGCGGTACGTGCGCAGCCACAAACTTATCGCGCGCGCGGCGCAGGTGGGCGGTGAACTTCTTGCGCGCCTCAAGACGCTGCTTTCGGATGGCGCCGGTGCTCATCTGGTGGGCGACGTTCGCGGCATCGGTATGCTCGCAGCGGTGGAGCTCGTGGCCGACCGCGAGACCAAAACGGCATTTCCGCGCTCGATGAAAGTGGTCGAGACGCTCGTCAAGGAATGCATGGCGCACGGTCTCGTCGTGTGGCCCAACGTCGGCCATGCCGACGGTCACGATGGCGATCTCGTCATGATCGCACCGCCGTTCACGATCTCATCGGATGAGATCGAGGAGTTGACCGAGAGTTTGCGCGGTGCGCTCGCGGCGACCGCAGAGAAAATTCGAGTAGTAGGGCAAGCTTCGCTTGCCCAAAAAATGTAGATCTAAAAATAGGGTGAGCGATGCTCACTCTACTGCATCAATGGCAGCAAAGAGGAAATCATGACCGCACAGACGACCACCAAAGCCCCGAAGATCACCTACTCCGCCGTAGGCGGCGACATGGGAGAGATCCACAAGTCGTTCGATGGAGCGCTCGCAACGCTACGCGCATCGCTCGGCGGCGAACACCATCCGTACATCAACGGCGAATGGGTCAAGGGTGAGGGCGGTTCGAGTGTCGCGCACTCGCCGATCGATCGGGGCATGACGGTCGGCACGTTCACTGCCGCGTCGCTGGCGCAGGTCGACGACGCGGTGCACGTAGCCAAGGCCGCACAAAAGAAATGGTCAGCGCTGCCGTGGCGCGAGCGCGTCGCGATCATGCGTCGCGCGGCGGAAAAGATCCGCGAGCTTCGATTCGAGATCGCGGCGGTCATGAGCATCGAAGTCGGCAAGAACCGGATGGAATCGCTGGGCGACGCGGAAGAATCCGCCGACCTGATCGACTACTACGCGGATCAA
Organism: Candidatus Eremiobacteraceae bacterium; assembly: GCA_036561585.1. Classification (GTDB taxonomy): domain Bacteria; phylum Vulcanimicrobiota; class Vulcanimicrobiia; order Eremiobacterales; family Eremiobacteraceae; genus JABCYQ01. Next base: position 18,916 of record DATBOZ010000130.1, read on the forward strand.
GTCGAGCACGCCGACGGCTTTGCGCGGCCGCTCGGCAAACTTTCACCGAACGAGCAGACCCAAGATGTGCTGCGGCCGTTCGGCGTCTTCGCCGTCATCTCGCCGTTCAATTTCCCGATGGCGCTTGCGACCGGCATGTCCAGCGCTGCGCTCGTCGCGGGCAACACGGTCGTCTTCAAGCCGGCCGGCGCAGTGCAGCTTACCGGCGCGATGCTCGCGCGCGTCTATCACGAAGCGGGCATGCCCAAAGGCGTATTCAACCTCGTCTACGGCTCCGGTTCGACGGTCGGCGAGCATCTGATCAGCCATAAAGACGTGGACGGCATCGCGTTCACCGGTTCGCAAGAAGTCGGCATGCGGCTGTTGCGCGAGTTCGGCGCGGGCGGCCCGTTCGCAAAGCCGGTGCTCGGCGAGCTTGGCGGCAAGAACGCCGCGATCGTCACCGACAGCGCGGATCTCGATATGGCCACCGACGGCGTGATGCGCTCGGCGTTCGGTTTGCAAGGGCAGAAATGCAGCGCGTGCTCGCGCGTCTACGTGCACAAAAAGGTCGCGGACGCGTTCGTGACCATGCTCGTGGAGAAGACGAAGAAGCTCACGATCGGCGATCCCACCGACAAAGACGTGTACATGGGTCCGGTCATCAGCGAAGGCGCGGTCAAGACCTACGAAGAGAGCGCGGCGTCGGCGAGTAAAGCCGGAAGCATCCTGACCGGCGGCCAGCGGCTCAAAGACGGGAACCTCGCCAACGGCTCGTACGTCGCACCGACGATCGCAAAGCTGCCGCTCGACCACGAGCTGTTCCGGCGCGAACTTTTCTTGCCGTTCCTCGCGGTCGGAGTTGTCGATTCATTCGATCAGGCGCTCGCCGAATCGAACCGCTCGCAGCTCGGCCTTACCGGTGGCCTCTTCTCCGGCGACGATAAAGAGATCGAGCGCTTCTTCGATGAGATGGAAGCAGGCGTGCTCTACGTGAACCGGCGCACGGGTGCCACCACGGGTGCGTGGCCCGGCGTGCAATCGTTCACCGGCTGGAAAGGGTCAGGCGTCACGGGCAAAGGCGGCTGCGGCCCGTATTATGTCTCGCAGTTTCTTCGCGAGCAGTCGCGGACGCGCATGGTTTAGATTCGCTTACCCTAATACATATAAATGAACTAGACCACAGGCCTTACAATATATGCCTCAAAAGCCTAATTAGCCTAAAAAGGTTGGCCGTCCAACCTTCCAGAACGAACGAATATTATGGGAAAGAACTACCCTTTCATCGGCGTCGTGCCGCCCGGGCCGAATGCGCAGAAGATCATCGCGCAAGACGAGCGCTATGCGTCGACCTCGTACATCAAGGAATATGGGCTGGTCGCCGCGCGTGGCAGCGGTGCGATGGTCGAGGATGTCGACGGCAATCGCTATCTCGATTTCATGGCCGGCATCGCCGTATCGTCGACCGGCTACGCGCACCCCAAAGTGGTGGCGGCGGCGACCGAGCAGCTGAACAAGTTCGCCCATATGTGCGCGACCGATTTCTACTATCCGGTGTTCGCGCAGCTCTGCGAGCGGCTCGCCAAGCTCGCCCCCGGCGATGAACGCAAGCGCGTTTTCCTGACGAACTCCGGCACCGAGGCCGTCGAGGGCTCCATCAAGCTCGCGCGCAGCCACACCAAGCGCCAGAACATCATCGCCTTCGAAGGCTCGTTCCACGGCCGCAGCATGGGCGCGATCTCGCTCGGTTCGTCCAAAGTGAAGTATCGTAGAAATTTCGGCCCGCTCATGCCGGGCGTGTATCATTTGCCGTATGACAATCCGTACCATCCGGTTGACTGGCGCACCGCCGCCGCGAATCTCTTCCGCGAGCGTGTCGGCGAAGACGAGATCGCGGCCGTCATCCTGGAGCCGATCCTCGGCGAAGGCGGTTACGTCATTCCGCACGTGGAGTTCTTGCAATACTGGCGCGACTTCTGCGACGAGCACGGCGCCGTGCTCATCTACGATGAAGTGCAATCGGGCGTGGGTCGAACGGGCAAGATGTTCGCGTCGGAAGCGCTCGGCGTCGCGCCGGACGTCACGCTGCTCGCCAAGGGGCTCGGATCGGGTCTCCCGATCGGCGCCATCATCGCTCGAGAATCGGTGATGTCGTGGGGGCACGGCAGCCATGGCAGCACATTCGGCGGAAATCCCGTGGCGTGCGCGGCCGCGCTTGCCACGCTCGATCTCGTCGAAGGCGGGCTCATGGACAATGCCGCAAAAATGGGCAAACTGCTGCTGAACGGGTTGCGTGCGATGCAAGCCAAACACGACATCATCGGCGACGTGCGCGGCATCGGCCTCATGCTCGGCGTTGAATTCGTCCGCGAACGCGCAACGAAAGCGCCGTACGAGCACCTCGTGCACACGATCGAGCTTGAGGCGTTCCGCAAAGGTTTGCTGTTGCTCGGCTGCGGGCGCAGCACTGTACGCATCGCGCCACCGCTGATCATCGATGAAGAGGACGTCCGCATCGGTTTGCGCATCTTCGATGAAGTGCTGACCGAGCTTCGCGTTCCGGCGTGACCGACGCGCCTCGCCGCCCGGCATCATCGAAAGTGATGTCGATGAAGGAAGCGATCGGACGCTTCGTTCACGACGGCGATACGCTCGTCATCGAAGGGTTCACGCATCTCATCTGCTTTGCGGCGGCGCACGAGATCATCCGCCAGCGCAGAAAAGATCTCACGTTGTGCCGGCTCACGCCGGACCTCATCTACGATCAGATGATCGCCGCCGGCTGCGCGAAGAAATTGATCTTCTCGTGGGCCGGCAATCCAGGGGTCGGTTCGCTCTTCGCGCTGCGCCGCGCGGTGGAAAAGGGCGTGCCGCATCCCGTCGCGATCGAAGAGTATTCGCACTATGGTCTTGTTGCGAGCTTCGCGGCTGGCGCTGCGAAGTTGCCGTTTTGGCCGTTGCGCAATTACCGCGGCACCGATTTACCGGCGGTGAATCCGCGCATCAAGACCGTGACATGTCCTTATACCGGCGAAGTTCTTGCGACGGTGCCCGCGATGAATCCGGACGTCACCATCGTCCACGCGCAGCGCGCGGATGAACTTGGCGACACGCAGCTCTGGGGGCTGTACGGCGTGCAGAAAGAAGCGGCGTTCGCGGCAAAGCGCGTCGTCGTGGTCGTGGAAGAGATCGTCGCCGAGACCGTGGTGCGCGCCGATCCGAATCGAACGTTGATCCCCGGCTTCATCGTCGACGCAGTCGTGCACGAACCGTGGGGCGCGCATCCGTCCTACGCTCAAGGCTTCTACGACCGCGACAACGATTTCTACGTCGCGTGGGAAGCGATCTCGAAGGACGAGGCCGGACTGCAGCAGTGGTTGGCCGAGTACGTGTACGGCGTCGACGATCGTGCTGGCTACATGGACAAGCTCGGGCCTGCAGTGCGAGAACGGCTGGCGGCCGACGACATGATCTGCGAAGGAGTCAACTACGGCTTCTAACGCTGCGGCCTACACCAATCAGGAATTGATGGCCGTCCGCGCCGCCAAGGAATTGCGCGATGGCGACGTGGTCTTCGTCGGTATCGGATTGCCGAACCTGGCATGCAATCTCGCGCGCGCGACGCACGCGCCAAACCTCGTCCTCATCTACGAATCTGGTGCAGTCGGCGCGGTGCCCGACCGGCTGCCGGTGTCCATCGGCGATCCGGCGCTCGTGACCGGTTCGCTCTCGGTGGCGTCGATGGTCGACATCTTCACGATGTATCTGCAAGGCGGACGGATCCAAGTCGGATTTCTCGGCGGCGCGCAGATCGATCGCTACGGCAACATCAACTCGACGGTGATCGGTCCGTATGAAAAACCGAAAGTGCGTTTACCCGGCAGCGGCGGTGCGTGCGAGATCGCAATTCACGCCGACCGCGTTATCGTCGCTGCGGCACTTTCGCCGCGCTCGTTTCCGGCGTCGGTCGACTTCATCACGTCGCCAGGCCACGCGGGGAAGTACGGAACGCGAAAAGAATTGAAGCAGCCGGGCGGCGGTCCGGTGCGGATCGTCACCGATGTGGGCATTTTGGAGCCGTCGCCGGACGACGGCGAACTTGAGTTGGTGGGCATCTATCCCGACGTGGCGGTCGAAGACGTCAAACAAAAAGTTGGTTGGCCGCTTCGCGCACGGGCGAAGCTCGAAAACGTTCCGCCGCCGACGAGCGAGGAACTGCACCTTCTCCGGGATGTGCTCGATCCGGACCGGCTGTTCTTATAATTCAAGCACTGCATTCAAGAGGAAACACATGAAGCGAGTTCTGCTTGGCGCTGCCGCTGCGGCTGCCTTTGTCATCGCGTGCACTTCGGCGCCGCAGGGCGCGTCCGCCGCACTTGCGCCGCAGGTGCTGCCGCCCGCCACCGGATTGCAGTGGCATCAGACCGCGGCGCAGTTGCTGCAGACGTGCGAGGACCAGATCGCGGCCACGAAGACCGCGATCGCGAAGATCGAGTCGCTCTCGGCGCCGGAATGGACCTTCGTCGACTCAGTGCAAGCCGTTGAGACGGCCACCGCCGATCTGAACGACGCCACGACTGCGCAGGCCTTCCTCGCATCCGTCTCGCCTGCGTCGGATGTCCGCGATGCCGCGAACAAGTGTCAGCAAGAGATCTCCGACTATTTTTCGACGCTCAGCGCGGACCCGAAGATCTACGCCATGGCGGCGCGCGTGCAGAAGATCGGCGACGCGAAGACCGACGCCGACAAGAAGTTGGTCGAAACGTACGTCTTGACGGGCGTGCGCGCCGGCGTTGCGTTACCGCCCGACCAGCGCGACAAGCTGACCAAACTTTTCCAACAACTCAACGATCTGCAGATCGCGTTCGGGCGCGCGCTCGCAGAAGACAAGTCGACGGTCAACATCTCCACCGCCGATGCGCACTCGCTGCCCGCTGGATTCGTCGCGAACCTCAAGTCGACGGCCGGCGGCTACGACGTGCCGGTGAACGAGAGCACGTACTCACAGTTCATGGACAACGAAACGGACGCTGCGGCGCGCGAGCGATTCGTGGTCGCATACGGTCAGCGCGGTGGCCCGGCGAACGTCACGCGGTTGGAGCAAGCGGTCGCGCTGCGCTACACGATCGCGCGCATGCTCGGCTATGCGCAATGGGCGGACTACCAATTGGCGGCCAAGATGGCGAAGTCTCCGGCCCGTGTGCGGACGTTTCTCGCGCAGATCGATTCGACGCTGCTCCCCGCGGCACGCGAAGAGCGCGCGCGCTTGGCGGAGCTGAAGAAAGCCGACGGCGATCCGACGCCGTTCGCGAGTTGGGATACCGCGTACTACGAGAACAAGCTGATCAAGACGAAGTATGCCGTCGACGACAATGTCGTCCGCGAATACTTTCCCGTGGACCATGTGATCAGCGGCGTGTTTTCCATCTACGAGAAATTGCTCGGCGTGACGTATACGCAAATACCTGCGCCGGATGCTTGGGCACCCGACGTGCGCGAGTATTCGATCGCGGATGCCGCCACTGGCAAGGCGATCGGGTGGTTCTACCTCGATCTCTTCCCGCGCGCCGGCAAGTACGATCACTTCGCAAACTTCGGCGTTCGCCCCGGCAGGTTGCTGCCGGATGGCTCGTATCAAAAGCCGGTCACCGCGATCGTCGGTAATTGGCCCGCACCGGCACCCGGCCAGCCGGCGTTGCTCAGCCACGGCGATGTAGTGACGTTCTTCCACGAATTCGGCCACGCGATGCATTCGACGCTTTCGATCGCGCCGTACGAGACGCTCTACGGCACGGCCGTGCGCGGCGATTTCGTCGAAGCGCCGTCGCAAATGCTCGAGAACTGGATGTGGCAGCCGTCGATATTGAAGATCGTGTCGAGCAATGTCACGACCGGCGCGCCGCTGCCGGACAGTCTCATCACCAAGATGGTGGCGCTCGAGCACGTCACGGATGGTCTCGATTACACCGGTCAGGCGTTCTTAGCGCAATACGACATGACGCTGCACAGCTCCGGACCCACGGTCGATGCGACCGCGCTGTGGAGAAGTTTGCAGACATCCATGACGGCGGGTCATCCGGTGCCCGGTACGTATCCGGAAGCTTCGTTCGGGCATCTCATGAGCGGTTACGACGCGGGCTACTACGGGTATCTCTGGTCGAAGGTCTTCGCGCAAGACATGTTCACGGTGTTCCAGAGCGCCGGTCTTGAAAGTCCGGAAGCGGGGATGCGCTATCGCAAAGACATCTTGGAACCGGGCGCGGTCTATGAACCCGACGTCTTGCTCGAACGGTTCCTCGGCCGGCCGGTGAGCTACGACGCGTTCTACAAATACTTGGGGATCACACCTCACTAATGTGGGGCCGACCTTTATGGTCGGCCAAATTTTACTGTGGGGCCGACCTTTATGGTCGGCCTTCGCCGTGTGATGGCTATGCATGGGACATTACACACGGCCGCCTCGCCAACGAGGCTTTGACTATTCTCGATCCAGGACTTACTTCGTTACATTTTGCGTGCACGATCGGCGGCGAGTTTTCATCAACCCTACGCTCGCTGCGATCGCTTGGAATGAACTGAAGAGATTTCGCGATAGCGGCTGGTACTGGCTGTACACGTTCGCCATCATGCCAGACCATCTACATATCTTGCTCAGACTTCCAGACGACTCGAAAACGTTAGGGCGAATCGTAGCCACGCTGAAGTCCTCGATTCAATTCAGGCTACGTCGAGTCGGCGTTGATCTCGTTTGGCAAGACAATTTTTACGATCATGTTGTCCGACAGAGTGAACAAATCGAAGAGATCGCCGGTTATATTCTGCGGAATCCGGAACGAGCGGCCTCCTAAAGCAAGGAGAGGCGTATCCATTTGCTGCGATGCTTGATCAATATCTATGAACCTGGCCGACCATAAAAGTCGGTCCCACATCGTCAAATGCAAGGCGTCGGCCCCACATTATCAAAATTAAACGTCGGCCCCACATCGTAAGATTGAATAAAAAAATTGAGGCCGACCATAAAGGTCGGCCCAACATTGTGATCACTGCGGGATCGCCGGGGGGCCCGGAGGCGGCGGTGGGCCAGGGGGCGCGAAGACTGGAGACGGCGGCGGACCGGCGTAGGTTCCGGGCGGCGGCGGCGCGCCGGAAGTCATGCGCGGCCAACTTTCCTT
>DATBOZ010000131.1:0-3961 GCA_036561585.1 Candidatus Eremiobacteraceae bacterium
GTCGTAACCGAAATCGATATCGCCGCGCCGCGGCGCAAGATCTACGAATTGGCGAAGGACATGGAACGCTACGCCGAGTTCATGCCCGACGTCGAATACGTCAAGATCATCCGCAGAGACGGCGACAAAACGATCACACGCTGGAAAACCCTGGTCGAAGAGGCGCCCATCGAATGGACGGAAGAGGACACGTTCGATGACGAGCACACCCGCATCGACTATCGCCTGCTCGACGGCGATCTCGACAAGTTCGAAGGGTCCTGGACCTTTGAAGAGCGCGAAGGCGTGACGCACGTCGTGCTCGTCGTCGACTACGACTTCGGCGTTCCGACCCTCGCCGAGCTGATCGGGCCGATTCTTCACAAGAAGGTTGAAGAGAATTCTCTCATGATGCTGCAGGCGCTCAAAGCCAAGAGCGAAGGGCCTGAGGGCCGCGCCGGGTAATCATAACAGAGGCTGTTCTGACGGCCGGTTCCCACGAATTTCTCGAGGCGGCACGCCCTTTGCGCAAGTTCGGGTTTCTCATCCACCCGCTGTCGTACGACGACGTCCTACGGTACGAACCGAAGGCGGTCGGCAAGGGCATTCCGCTCATCAAAAAGATCCTCGAGTGGATGCCCGCCTACAAGGTCTCGAAGATCACCGGCGTGCGCAGTCTGACGGGCGAGGAGATCGAAGGCTATTTCATCGGCACGCCGCTGCTGCCCGAACAGTGGCTTGAGCTGCCGCGCGAAGCCGTGATGGCGCGCGTGATCGCAGGCGCGAATCTCGCCGCCGAGCTTGGCTGCGATATCGTCGGATTGGGGGGCTTCACCGCCGTGGTCGGCGACGGCGGCGTCACCGTGGCTGAGAACTGCCCCATCGCGGTCACGACCGGCAATTCGTACACCATCGCCTCCGCCATTCAAAGTCTGCTGCGCGGTGCGCGGGAGATGGACATAGATCTCGCCGACGCGAGCGCAGCGGTCATCGGCGCCACCGGCAGCATCGGGTCTGCGTGCGCGCAGATATTGGGAAACAAAGTCGCGCACCTCACGCTTGCGGCCCGCAACGCGACGCGCTTGAAAAATTTGCGTCACGCCATGCAGCCGCACGTGACGGCCGTGCTCGACTGCACCACCGACATCGGCGCCGCCGTCCGCAACGCCGACATCGTGCTGACCGCGACGGCAGCCACCACGTGCATCGTCGAACCGGAAGATCTTCGGCCCGGTGCGGTGGTATGCGAGGTCTCGTTGCCGCACGACGTCTCGCGGCGCGTCGCCTCCGAGCGGCCCGACGTGCTCGTCACCGAGGGTGGGAACATCCGCGTGCCCGGCGACCCGAACTTCAATTTCGATTTCGGTCTGCCCGACGCAGTCGCACTCGCGTGCATGTCCGAGACCATGATCCTCGCGCTGGAAAACCGCATCGAGAATTTTTCGCTTGGTCGCGGCATCAACATCCACAAGGTTCTCGAGATCGAACAGCTGGCGGCCAAGCACGGCTTCGTCTTGGCCGGGATGCGCGCGTTCGACAAGCCGGTCACCGAAGAGAAGATCGCGACCACGAGGCTGCTCGCGCGTGCCGCCCGCGCGGCGCGCTCGACCAACGGACACGCGAAAATGGCCGAACAAAACCGGCCTCTCCCGGCGGCGCAATGAAAAAGATCGTCTCGGTGAGCCTGGGATCGTCGACGCGCGATCACCGGGTAGAGACCGAATGGCTTGGTGAGACCTTTGACATCCGCCGCATCGGATTCGACGGATCTCTCGATCGCGCCATCGCCGCACTGCACGAACTCGACGGAACGGTGGACGCGATCGGGCTCGGCGGCATCGACGTGTACCTTTACGCAGGCGCCAAGCGCTTCGCGATGCGCGATGGCCTGCGCATGTTGGAGGCGGTGAAGCGCACGCCGGTGGTGGACGGCAGCGGACTCAAGAACACGCTCGAACGTGAGACCGTGAGCTACTTGCAAGAGCGCGGCATCGTCGACTTCCGAGGATTGCCCGTGCTGATGGTCAGCGCGCTCGACCGGTTTGGGATGGCGCAAGCGCTGGTCGCGGCCGGCGCCGACGTCACGTTCGGCGACTTCATGTTCGCGCTTGGAATCGACAAGCCGGTTTCGTCGCTGCCCGAATTCGAGGCGCTCGCCGAGAAGTATCTGCCCGACGCGTGCAAACTGCCGTTCCAGTTCTTCTATCCGACGGGAAAGAAGCAAGAACGCCCGCCGGAGCCGAAGTTTCCCGAATACTACGCTCGCGCGGCCGTCTTGGCGGGCGATTTCCACTTCATCCGCCAGAACATGCCCGACGATCTGCATGGCAAGACCGTGCTCACCAACACTGTCACGCCCCAAAACGTCGACGAATTGCACGATCGCGGCGTCGCCTTGCTTGTCACGAGCACGCCGGAACTGGGCGGGCGGTCGTTCGGCACGAATGTGATGGAAGCGGCGCTGCTCGCATTGCTCGGCAAGCGGTGGGACGAAGTCGCCGAAAACGATTACCTGGATCTGCTGCGGCGATTACACTTCCACCCTCGCGTCGAGGAATTGAATCCGGCCGGCCTAAAGCCGGCGGTCACTCGCCCTTAGTTCTATGGAGAGATGATGAACGAGAAAGAAACCCTGCTGACCGAAGAAGGTTTACGCAAGCTTGAGGCCGAGCTGGACGAACTGAAGACGGTACACCGCAAAGAAGTCAACGATCGCATCCGACAAGCAAAAGAATTCGGCGATATTTCGGAAAACGCGGAGTACGAGGACGCGAAGCAGGAGCAGGCGTTCGTCGAAGGGCGCATTCTGAAGCTCGAGGTCATGATCCGCAGCGCGCGCATCATCGAAGAGAGCGAAGGCGGCGGTGACGAAGTGCACCTCGGCAGTACCGTCAAGATCAAGAACATGAGCAGCGGCTTGGATATCGAGTACACGATCGTGGGATCCACCGAAAGCGACCCGCTCAACGCGAAGATCTCGAATGAATCTCCCATCGGCCAAGCGCTCATCGGCGCCAAGCCCGGCCAGGTCGTCAACGTCAACACGCCCGGCGGCGAAATCCAACTCAAGATCGTGTCCATCAGGGGCAATCGGAAGACCGGCGCTAAAGCGAAGGCAAAATGAGCCGAGAGCCCGAGCTCGGCGCGACCGAAGCCGAACTCATCAAGGTCCGGCGCGCAAAGCTCGACGGATTGCGCGCTCGCGGGCTGGATCCGTTCTCCCATACCGTCTACGACCGGTCCCACTCAGGCGCCGCACTGCGGGAAGCGTTCGACCACCTTGCCGTCAGCGAACATTCCGGCGCATCGGTGTCCGTCGCGGGCAGGTTGGGCAGTCTGCGCCGCATGGGCAAAAAGGTCGCCTTCGGAGATCTCGTCGACCAATCGGGCCGCGTCCAAGTGTTCTTCAGCGCGTCCGATCTGGGCGATGCGTTCACGCTTGTGGATGCGCTCGACCGCGGCGACATCATCGGCGTCCGCGGCGAACCGTTTCGGACGAAGACCGGCGAACTGACGATCGCCGCGCGCGAACTCGTCGTCCTTGCGAAAAGCTTGCGGCCGCTGCCCGAGAAGTTTCACGGACTGACCGATCCCGAAATGCGTTACCGCCGGCGCTACGTCGACCTTATCGTCAACCGGCCGGTGCTCGACACGATGCTCCTGCGCAGCAAGATCATCTCGGGGATCCGTCGCTATCTCGACGAACGTGGGTTCTTCGAAGTAGAGACGCCGACGTTGATGAGCGTGGCGGGCGGCGCGAACGCGCGTCCGTTTCTGACGCACTCGAACGCCCTGGACATTCCGCTGCAACTGCGCATCGCCACTGAATTGAACCTCAAACGATGTATCGTGGGCGGCATCGAGAAAGTCTATGAGATCGGCAGGACGTTTCGCAACGAAGGCATCGACCGGACGCATAACCCGGAGTTCACGATGCTCGAGCTGTATCAGGCGTACACCGACTTCGAAGGGATGCTCCAAC
>DATBOZ010000132.1:0-6072 GCA_036561585.1 Candidatus Eremiobacteraceae bacterium
CGTGAATCTGCTTAGTCTACCAGAGCATCGCTCCGGATGAGAAGCTAAAACAGAAAATTCTCGCCTTTAGACCATTCGCACTATCAGAGGTCGCTCTCACCAAAGCGCGCTGGTTGGCCGTTCGGCCATTAAGCTATCGTACCGTCATCAGGCGTCAATGTCTGTGATTTGGGAATGCGAAACACGGATAGGTTAGGAACTGCGTTGCCATATTCTCTCAAGGAGATCACCATGAACCAGCTGCGCTTTATCGCCCCGCTCGCCGCGGCAGTCGCGGCCGTGTCTATCGCTGCGACCGCATGCAACACAACGCAATCGAATCCAAATCCGGCCGCAACATCGACTCCCCTCGTGGTGCCGTCGCCATCCACGTCACCGTAGGCGTCGATCGCGTTCTGCGCCGTCTCTCAAACGCCGCGAACCCTCGCGGCGTTTTGCATTATTCAATCGCGCACGTCCATGAACCGTAATGGGTGGACGCCGGCAACCCTAGCGGCCGCAGGGATTGGCTCGGCCGATTATTGGCGACCGATCCGCGCGGCATGCCACGGCCAGATCAGGGCGAACCGCGGGCTGTGACATCGGCGCCGGCGAGAGCCAGTGATCTGATCGCGAGCCGGCGTTTCATAGCAACGTCGGCGAGGATGACTACTGCATAAGTTGCTTCGCCGCCGCCACGACCTGCTCGAGCGCGCGTTCGCCCGCGGTGGCCTTTGCCTCGAGATCGGCGAAGACGTCGTCCTGGGCCGTCGTCGGGCGCCCGTATGAGAGGTCGATGTCAGCTGCGAGATACGCGAGGCGGCTGCGCAGCTTGATCTCGTGGATCAGCGGGCCTTCGCTCGAATGGAGATCGAGCTGGACGAGATCGCCGATCCGCGCATCGAGTTGCGCGAGCGTCGCCGACGCGCTGTCCGAAGCCGATTTGTGGCGCGCGATCGCGGCGGCGAGCGCTTCGCGCGCCGTCATCGCCTCGTTGACCTTCGTGTCGAGTGCGTCGAGCGCGGCATGGATGCGAAGACCGAGGTCGAGCCGAGCCGCCAGCGCATCTGGTGCGGCCTGGATGCGCGGATCGAGCGACACCTCGAACGACTGACGAACCTCTTGCCCTGCGTACGAGAGCGTGACGCCGTACGTGCCGGGCACGACGACCGGACCCGAAACAACGTCCGGCAAGCCGCCGGCAGGGACGGGTACGTAGAAGCCTCGGACTTCGGTTGCCTCGGGATAGCGCAGATCCCATTGGAACCGGTTCATGCCGGCCGCCGCTGCCGTCAGATTGCCGTCCGCATACGCTTTCACTTCTGCCGGCGTCCAGTTGTCTTGCGTCTTCTGGCTCGGCTTCGGCTGCTTCGACTTCGCGTGGAGAGAGAATGTCCGGATGACGTGGCCTTGCGAGTCGGTGAACGACAGCGTCGCCGCCGCGCTGCCGTCGTAGCCTGGCGGGAGCGAGTAGTAGACCGTCGCGCCAAACGGCGGATTGGTGCCCGTCGATTGGCGTGGAAACGGACTCGCGCCGAACTCATGCGTCAGCCAGGCGGTCGACGGGGCGAAAAGCCGTAGCCCGCCGAGTTCGCCCGCCGGCGGTTTCGTCAACTGCTCAAGCAGCGCGAGGTCGTCGAGCACCCAGAACGCGCGCCCGTGCGTCGCGATCGCGACCGCGCGTTGGCGCGCGTCGATCTGCAGGTCGCGCACTTGCACGGCCGGCAGGTTGAGCGAAAGCTGCTGCCAGCGTGCGCCGCCGTCGGCGCTGTAATAGACCGAGCTTTTCGTCCCGGCGAGGAGCAGCTGCGCGTCGTTCGGATCTTGCCTGATGACAAACGCGTATTGATCGGAGGGAATGCCTTCCGCGATCGTGCGCCACGTCTTGCCGAAGTCACTGGTCTCGTAGACGTATGGGCGGAAATCATCCCACAGGTAGCGAGACGCGGTGAGGTACGCCGTGCCATCGTCCGTGTGCGACGGCTCGATCGATGTGATCTCGGCGCGCTGCGGCAACGCCGGCGGCGTGGCGGACTGCCAGTGCGCGCCCGCGTCGGTCGTCACGTGGACGAGCCCATCGGACGAACCGGCCCAGATCTCCGAGCCATTTAAGGGCGAGACCGCGAGCGCCTCGACGTCCGGATACACTTCTGCGCTTGTCTGATCGAGATCGATCGGGCCGCCGGTCGGACCTTCTGTCGCGGGATCGTTGCGCGTCAGGTCGGGGCTGATCTCTTTCCACGTCTGCCCGTAGTCATCGCTTTCGAGCACGAATTGCGAGCCGACGAAGAGCTTTTTCGGATTCGCCGCCGAGAAGACTATCGGATGCGTCCAGCCGAGGCGGTACTTGAGCTCCTCTGACGCCGCGCCTTCCCGATAGTCAGGCCACGGGCTGATGTCCGCGTACTCGTCGAGCGCCTCGTCGTGACGCATGAAGATCGAGAAGTAGCCGCTGCCGTAGGTGATGAGCGGGTTGTCTGGCTGCGGCGCGACGAACGTGCTCTCCCCGTACGCCGCGGCATGCCAATCGCCGGCACCAATGCCGCCGCCGGCCGCTGCGGTCGGACCTGCGCTCGAGCCTTCATCCTGCTGCGCGCCGTAGACATGGAACGGAAATCGATCGTCGACGCCCACATGATAGAACTGACCCGTCGGCTGATTGTGCTCGTCGCTCCAGGTCAGTCCACCGTCTGTGGATACGGTCGCTCCGCCGTCGTTGCCCTCAAGCAAGATGCGCGGATCCTTCGGATCGATCCAGACGATGTGGTTGTCGCCATGCGGCGTGTGGAGTTTGGCAAACGTCTTGGCGCCGTCGTGCGAAACCCACAACGCGTCGACTTGCGGCGCGTAGACCGTGTTCGGATCGGTCGGGTCAGCAAAGATCGCGATGTAGTAGAAGGCGCGCTGCCGGAGGCTCCAATCAGCGTTCGTGCGCGTCCACGTCGCGCCGCTATCGGCGGAGCGGAACACACCGCCCTCTTTTGCTTGGACGATCGCGTAGACGACGCGCGGATCGCTCGCTGCGACCGTGACGCCGATCTTGCCGAGGATCCCCTGGGGAAAGCCATTCGCGTGCGAGATGTTCGTCCAGTGCGCGCCGCCGTCGGTCGTTTTGTAGAGTCCGCTTCCGGGCCCGCCGCTCGACAGCGACCATGCATTGCGATACGCCTGCCACATCGCGGCGTAGAGTATTTTCGGATTCTTCGGGTCCATGACGAGATCGACGGCGCCGGTGCCCGCGTCGACGAAGAGCGATTTCTGCCACTTCTTGCCGCCGTCGGTCGACTTGAACACGCCGCGCTCGTCATTGGGCCTGAAGACGTGGCCCATTGACGATACGTAGACGACGCCCGGGTCGTTCGGATCGACGACGACCTTGCTGATGGTGTGCGTGTCCGCCAGGCCGGCGGCATGCCACGTCTTGCCAGCGTCGGTCGACTTGAATACGCCGTCGCCTGTGATGAAGTCGCCGCGGATATCGCTCTCGCCCGTACCGGCGTAGATGATCTTCGAATTCGACGGCGCGACCGCAAGCGCGCCGATGCTATTGCTGTCGCCGGGCAGCGCGCCGTCGGTGATGTTGGTCCACGAGATGCCATAATTGGTGCTCTTCCACACCCCGCCGTCGACGCCGCCGAAATAGAACGTGTTCGTCGTGCCTGGAACGGCGGCGAGAGCGACGACGCGGCCACCGATGAATGGCCCGATATTGCGCCACTCGAGCTTGCTCGTCGGTGACTGCGAAGACGCCTCCGCGGGCGCGGCCGCAGTCGGTGCTGTGACGTTCAGCGCTGCGATAACCATGCAAGAAAGAATAATGGCGATGCGCGCATATGATCGCGCAGTCAAGTGTGTCATCTGATTCGGCCCTCCCGTAGGCGCTTTTTATGCGCGCACGCGCCATCGCCTCTTGGGCTGGTGGTGCGAAATTGCCACAAGGCGCGTCGAGGTAGGCCGCGGGCCATCGAGGAAGCGCGTCGACCGTAGCGGCCGTTCGCCCGAGTCAGCATCAAGCGTACGACGAGGTATCACTGCAACAGGCCAAGAGATGACGGGTTCGGCCGATACGCGGTTTCCTCACAATGCGCTCGATCTGCCGGCAGCGGTCGCGCGACGAAGAGCGGGGCAAAGAGCGCGCGGTACGGCCAGGCGACGACGACCAATAGTACGGCAATCACGAGGGGTGCGATGATCGCGCTTTGCGCCATCGTAGAATGGAATGCAAAGCTGTTGTAGATGAACGCCGCCAGCATGATGAGCGCGACGGGGACGAAGCGGTTGATCAGCAGCAAGGCTCCCAGCACCAACTGCGCCGCGCTCACGAAGTTCATGAAGTGCGAAGCGTAGACGACGTTGCTGAATTCTCCGGCGAAACCTGGCTGCGGGGGCGGGGCGAAGAGCAATCCGGCCGCGCCGGCAGCCACAAACAAGAGACCCAGAAGAATGCGCGCGGTGGTCCTTACGATGTTCATTTCGACATCCTTTACCTGATCAGGGCTCCAATCGGCCCCTTTCACTGTGGACGACGAACGTGAGTCTACAAAATCGACATCCGGAGGCGCGTTCCGAAAAATATTTCCCGAGGGCATTTGTGCGGCATGGCGGAGGCGCCGAGCCTTTGGCAGCTTGGCTAGTTCGGTCGGCCTGGACCGCATGCAGCGTCTCTGTCATGCTAGCGATAATGACGATCAAAAATTGGACCACGTCAGCGTCGTCGTCGACGATCCTGCGGCCGCTGTCGTCTTTTTCGCGCGCTCGGCATGACGCTCGAAGGCGAGATGCCGGTCGAGGGCTCATGGGTGGACCGGGTCAACGGGCTCGAACAAGTCCAAGTCGACATCGATATGATGCGAACCCCGGATGGGCACGGAAGGCTCGAGCTGACGAAGTTTCGCAATCCAAAACTGGTCAAGATCGAGCCGCCGATCGCACCGCCGAACGCGCTAGACCTCCGGAGCGTCATGTTCACCGTCGAAAGTGTCGACGACACGGTGCTTCGTCTGCGCGCCAACGGCGCGAAACTTATCGGCGAGGCCGCCCAGTACGAGCACAATACCGCCTCTGGTACATGCGGGGCCCCGCGGGCATCATCGTCGCGCTCGCCGAGGAACTCCTTTGAAACATTCGTCGCGCTCGGCTCTCTGATGGAGCGGCGCCTTCCGCGTGAACATCGCAAGCGGGAGGGCTACGCGGATCGAACGTTCGGCGCGAGTACAGAGCATTAGCCAATAAGCTATTCGCACTTGAATCCGATGTTGAATCACGCTCGTTTCTGGCCATTCCGGCGCTACTTGTGCTATGCTAACAGCGCCGATCTTCTTTGATTGGCGCGCTGCAGCGCGCGGTGCGGATCAGCGGCCATCGAGTCCGAGACAATCAACTCAGAACCTTTTTCGACTGAAAGGACGCAACATGCATAAGCACGTTTGGCTATCGGCGTTTGTCGTGCTAGTCGTTTTCATGGTCGGACTAACGAGTCACGGCGTTGCGCAGACGAATGGGCGGCCCAATCCCTTTAGCGAGCGCAGTCGCCAATGGGAAGTGAATTCCCCGTTCGTTGCGGCGAAGGAGGCCGCCGCTCGAGCGGCGCGTTCCAAGGCGCCGGTTACGGTGCCGCGATCCAATGCGATGGGCACCTTCACCACGTTCGACGCGCCGGGCGCGTTTAACGGTACCTTCCCAGCTTCAGTCAGTGGTTCAGGCTTAATCGTGGGGAATTACAACGACGCCAATTTTCTGAGCCACGGCTTCATTCGAGGCCATAAC
This sequence comes from Candidatus Eremiobacteraceae bacterium, assembly GCA_036561585.1. Taxonomy (GTDB): domain Bacteria; phylum Vulcanimicrobiota; class Vulcanimicrobiia; order Eremiobacterales; family Eremiobacteraceae; genus JABCYQ01. Next base: position 5,746 of record DATBOZ010000132.1, read on the forward strand.
GGGACTATCGTCACCGTCGATGTGCCCGGTGCAGTCTTCGGCACCTTTGTCTCTGGCGTCAACGACGAGGGCGCGATCACGGGCGGGTATGGCGATAATGTCGGCTCAGGATTTCACAGTTTTATTCGAAACCCAAACGGGACTTTCGTTAGTTTCGATCCGCCCGGGTCGCCATTCGGGAGCCAAGGCAACGCAATCAACTCGAATGGCACGGTCACCGGGTCTTACTTTGACACAAACTTCCTCTCGCACGGTTTTCTACGCACGAGTAGCGGCGCCATCATCACGTTCGATGCACCGAACGCTACACAACCTTTCGGGACGTCG
>DATBOZ010000133.1:0-21579 GCA_036561585.1 Candidatus Eremiobacteraceae bacterium
CACCATGTCGAGACTATCGGTGAAGAGCGCGTTCTTGATCTCGCGCGCGATCCGGCGCCCGGTGGACATCGGCTCGTCATAGTTCAGGTACGAATACGGCGAACCGTCGATAAAAAGGTTCGTGCCCGCGACGATGCGCGCGGAGATCTCCATCAGAAAGAATTCGGCATCGGGCGTCACGATGGTCTCAAGACAGAACGCGCCGAACAATCCGCGGTCGGGGCAGATCTCGCGGCTCACGCGCACCACCGCTTCCCCCATGTGAAACGCTTCGGCCAGCAACGATTCGCGCAACGAGATGGGTTGATTGCCGATCACGACGTACGACGGGTGTATATCCCAGCCTTCTTGATCGGCCGACGGGATGCGTCCGAGCGAGTCGACGTTCGATTCGTAGCGCCGGTCCATCGACATGATCTCGAGTTTGCCGGTGAGCGGCGAATAGAAGTAGTGGATGTACACCGGAACGCCGATGATGTACTCCTGCATGATGAATTGTTGCTCGACCAAGTGCGCGGCCCGAACATTGAAATCTTCCGAATTCTTGACGAAAAGATAGCCTTTACCGCCGAGCGCGCCGTAGAGCTTCACGATGATCGGCCGATCGATTTCGCTCGACCGCGTGAACTGGCGCGGCATTCGAAGGCCCGCGCGAAGCAGCCAGTCGCGTTGCCGCATCCGGTCCGCTTCCCAGTCCAACACGGCTTTGTTGCCGAAGTACGGTGTCTTCATCGCCTTGTGCTCTTCCATCGAGAGGTAGGCGACGAACGAGCCGTGCGGCACGAGCACGACCTTGCGCTTGTTCAGCTCGTCTTCGAGTTTCGGGAATTCGCTGTAGGACGGGATGACGATGACTTCGTCGACGAATTGAAAGCTCGCATACAAGCGCTCGTTCTGCGGCGTCACGACCGCGAGCGTGTGAAAACCCTCGTCTTTGGCGCCTTTGAGGATCTGCAGCGCAGAATGGCTGCCTAACGTCGCGATGGTGAAAAGCTGCGGGATGTGATGGGCCTGGCCGGTTTTCCGTCTCATGGCTTACCGTTCCACGACGGCAGCGCTCTCCCCCGCGACCGTGCGATGCGGCCGTGCACGAACAGTCGCAACCTGCGAATACGGGTTGCACAGCAACGTTCGACACGCCCACTCAACGCGCTCTCTGGACGCCGGCCGATCTTTCTCGAACAACCGCCATGCCGTCGATCGTTCAAGCCGCTCGAGACCCCGCACGCCGAAGCGGTCCGCGAGCAGCTGACGGACTCGCGCGGTATCGTCATCGCGATCGGCCACGACTGCTTCCCATTCGTCGCACGGAGAAGTGTCGCCGGGAACAGCGCCGCTCACGTACGACAAGCGATGCTTGTTCGGATTGAAGACGATTTCGGCTCGCAGAAGCGCGCGGGCGACGTCATCCTGCGGCATGTCGCCGGCCAACGTCAACCGATAGATCTCGGACCGCTCAACTGCGTGCAACGCATCGTAACCCAGCCGTTTCAAAGCGACCAGCACCGTGTACGCCGTGTTGTCGGTGATCGAGAGGTCGATCGCAGCTTCGAAGGTCATGACACCGCAAACGTTTCGCCGAACACCCAGTCCACCTTTTTCGCGGTCCGTTGCCGGGTTCGATTCGACCGAGCGAGAATGGACGATCATGGCCGACGTCGTCTCCTATCGACTGCTCTCGACGTGTGCGCTCGATGATGCGGTCCGAGCGTGGAACGATGGATTCAGCGGATATTTCTCCGATCTGACGCTCACCGCCGACGCCTTCGAACGCCGTATGGATCAGGACGGCATCGTCGCGGACGCATCGATCGTCGCGTTTGCCGGCGAGCGGCCGATCGGGATCGCGCTCAACGCGATCGGCGACGTGCACGGACTTCGACAAGCGTGGAATGGCGGCACGGCGGTTGCCGCAGACCATCGCGGTACCGGCGTCGCGCGCGAACTCCTGCGCCGCTCGATCGCGTTGTACGGCGAAAATCGAGTGCGCCTTGCGACGCTCGAGGCGATGACGCAGAACTCGAGGGCGGTCGCGCTCTATGCGAAATTCGGCTACCGCGTCAGCGGCGCACTGCACGGGTTGACCGCGCAGCGCCCGAGAGTCGAAGCCGTGGCCGACGGCCCTACGGTCGAATTCGTGGCGCCGGAACGATTGACGAGCGTGCCGTTTTACCGGAAGCGCGCGGCGTGGACCACGCTCTGGCCGAACGCCGGCGGCGCGATTGCCGTCATCGCCACGCTCGGCGGCGCGCCGCGAGCATACGTGCTCTTCAGGCGAGTTCTCACGCCGGATTCGGGGACGCCGTCGATCCGCATTCTGCAAGCGGAATGCTCGGACGACGGCACCGCGCTTCGCGCAGCGCTCGGCGTGCTCTTCACCCACCACGGCGACGTGGCGAACTATCTCGCCTACAACATACCCGGCGCGAACAGCCGCGGTCTCGCGCTGCTCCGCGAAGCCGGATTTGAACCGGCCTGGGATCAGGTCTGGATGACGCGCGAGTTCGTCACTTGACGATCAGCACGGTGCGCATCGACGTCGCGTCGTCGTAATGGAACGCGCAGCCGATCATGTAGAAACCGGGCGCACCGGTCTCGTAGATCGCTGAGGTTTTTCCGGGCCCGAGCGGCCCCGTTGACCACGACGTCGTGCTGATCACCGTACCCTGCGCCGACTTCACCTGGGAACCATCAAACGACGTCGGCCACGACGCGCCGTTCATCGTCGCGTCGCCGAGGAAACTCGCGGTGTGCATCTCACCGGACGCCGGCAGTTCGACGTTTTTGAAGCGGACGGATTCGCCCGCGCTCAAGGTCACGACTTGCGAGATCGGCGGATTTTTCCGGAAGTAGCCGAAGACCGGACCGTACACCGGACTCACGAATTTCTGTTCGCCTGTGATGCGCAGGTTCACGGTCGGCATCGTCTCTTCCAACACGCCGATATAGCCCCCGTAGACGGCACCGTACCAGATATCGCCGTCGGATCCCGCTGCGACGTTCGCGGGATAAGCGTTGCCGTGCGGACAGCCCTTTGGGATGCAGATGCTCTTGTCGAATTGCTTTGTCGCGATGACGAATTCTTGGAGCACGCCGCTCGGCGATGCGATCCAAAGATTGCCGTCCGGGCCGTCGGCCACTTCGTATGGAAGTTCGGCGCCCTGATTGTCGTATTCGGTGACGGTGCCGCCGGTGGTCATCTGCGCGATCTTAAAGGTCGCAGATTCGGCGATCCACAGATTCCCATCAGACCCCAAGACGATGCCACGCGGAAACGCCGACGACGAAGGCAGAAAGAATTCCGTCACCGCGCCGCTGATCGTAATCCTCCCGACCCGACCGAGATCCTTTTCGGTGAACCAGAGATCGTTATCAGCCGTAGGGCCGGGCGTGATATCGAACGGAAATGCGCCGAGATGGATGCCGCCATGCGTCGTGATCGCGCCTGCCGGCGTGATGGTTCCAATCACGTCGTTGCCGCTGTCCACGAACCACATGTTCCCGTCAGGACCGAGCGCGATGCCTTGCAATTGCGAGCTTGCAGCATTCGGCACCGGATACTCCGCGATCGATCCAGACGTTGAGATGCTGCCGATGGCGGCCGGGTTCGGGCCGCCCGTCGGGATTATTTCGGTGAACCATAAAGTGCCGCTCTGTCCTGCGGCTATTTCCACACCGTAGTTGCCGCTCGGCACCGCGTACTCGGTCAGCGTGCCGAGCGGATCCACGCGGCCGATCTTCGGTTCGTTGAATTCCGTGAACCACGTCGCGCCGTCGGAGCCGACGGCGACGTAACCCGCTTGCGCGCCGTGGGTCGGCAATGTGTAACGGTACGCTTGCGATTCGGCGAACGGATCCAGTGCATCGGAAGCCATCGACGGGTCGCCGGTCAACGCTGATCCGCCGGGCACGCCGGGTTGCGCAAAAGCTCCGCCGTGGCTACCACAGCCAGCCAGAAATGCAGCGCAAAGCAGGGGAGCGACGAAGTTCTTCATGACCAGAAGCGTTCGCGCAGGCCGTGCGGCCAACCCGGGAGCCGACCGGTCCAAATCGAGTTCTTTCGTCCCAGTCTCAGACCCCGGCGGCTGCAAGCCCCTCACGAAGCGACCTCGCCATGCATTGGAAGATCGCGTGCGCACCGACCGGGCGGTTTGGATCGCCGCCACGCTCACCAGGATTCAAGTACCCGACGTTCATGGCCCATGCAAGCCGCTCGGGATGCGGCATGAGCGCCAAGACGTTGCCCTGCGCATTGCAGATCCCCGCCGCGCGATGCATCGATTCGTTGTGCGCGGCGGCGGCGTATTTCAAGACGATCTGCCCGCGCGACTCGAGTTGGGAAAACGTCTCCTCTGCGCCGCAGAAACGGCCCTCGCCGTGCGCGGCCGCCATCTTCATGACGAATCCGGGCGACAAGCCCCGCGTGAAGCTGCATGCGTCCGGGTTCTCACCGACCACAACGTCGACCGTGCGGGATTGAAAATGCCCGGACGGCAGATTGCGCGCGATCGCGACCGCACCTAACAACCCGCATTCTGCGACGATTTGCGCGCCGTTGCACAAACCGAGGACAAGCTTTCCGCGTTGTGCCTCTTCGGCGACCACCGAAACGAGCGAACTCTTCGCCGCGATCGCGCCCGCACGCACGCGATCTTCGTGCGCGAATCCGCCGGGAAGCACATACGCTTCGAATGGTCGCAACGATTTGAGATCCAAGCTCCAATGGAAAAGCTGCGCGTCCATGCCGGCGTCGCGGCATGCGTCGACGGTCTCATGTTCGGAGTTGGTGCCGGGAAAGACGATGACGGCGACGCGCGGCGCATGCATGTCAGGCGAACAGTTCTTGCAGCGGCGCCGTCCACGCTTTCGCGAGTTGCGCGAGCGGCAGGTCGCACTGATCGTCCACGACGAGGGCGCCCCCGCCGGTCGTGCCGATCGCAGTCGGCCGTGCGTGCGATGCGGTGCAGGCCGCCTCGAAGGCAGCGATCTTCTCTGGCGGAACTTCGACCACGAAACCCCCGGCCTCGCCGAAGAACGCCGCGATGAAGTCGACATCCGCCGCCCACACCGTCGGCGCGTTCAGGCGGGCGCCGATGGTCCCCGCTGCATCGCCCCCGAGACACATCTCCGCGATGCACGCGAGCAGCCCGCCGTCGGAGATGTCGTGCGCAGCGGTGATCGCACCCCGGCGCACGCCGTCGATCACCGCGAGAATCGAGGCGTTCGCCTCGGCGTAGTCGATGGCCGGCAGCGGACCGGACGCCGTGGCCGCGATTGCGGCGACCACGGAACCGCCGAGATGTGCTTGGCGCGGACCTAAGAGGAAAAGACTGTTTCCCGATGACGTGATCTGCATCGTGACCACCCGGCCAACATCGTCAACGCGTCCGATGCACGCGACGATCGCCGATGGCGGAATCGCCCGGCCGGTCGACGACTCGTTATACAATGACACATTACCGCTGACGAATGGGAGCGGCTCGCCGGGTGCGCCGAGTTGCAGCGCACATGCGGCTTCGGCCAATCCCTCGACGCCGTCAGCGAGTTGCGAGAACGCGACCGGGTCTTCCGGATTGCCGTAGTTGAGGCAATCGGTGAGTCCGATAGGCCGTGCGCCCACGGCGGCCACGTTGCGCGCGGACTCGACGACCGCGTGTGCCGCGGCCAATCGCGCGTCGATCGCGCCGAAGCGCGGATTGCCATCGACGGAGAGCGCGACGCCGGCGCGGCCGCCGCGGCGGATCACGATGACTCCCGCGTCCGCATAGCCGGACGGGATCACCGTCGCGCCGCGCACGACCGTGTCGTAGCGTTCGATCAGCGGCCGGCGGCTGCAGACATCGGAATGCGCGAGAATGTCGAGCAACATCTTGCCGGCGTCGATGCTCTTCGATCGACGTGCGGAAATCTCGTCTATGGACGCCGCGCCGTCCGGCTTTGTCGCAGGCTCGGCTCGCACACGCTCGACGACCACGGGCTGTGTCAGGACGTCGATCGGCACGTCGATGACCGCTTCCCCCATCGCGTGGACGACGTAGCGCTTGTCCTCGGTGACGCGGCCGATGACCGTGGCGCGCGCGCCCGACGCCACTTCCGGTAGTGTGAAGCGTTCATTGTAGATCGAAAGCACGGTTGGCGTGAAGCTTCGGGGCACCGCCCAAAGCATCCGTTCTTGCGTTTCGGCGCATGCCACGACGAACGGCGGCAGACCGGGGACGGCTTGCGGGATCGCTTCGATATCGATCCGCGCGCCGAATCCGCCGGCGCCGCACAATTCGCTCGAACTTCCCATGATGCCGCCCGCGCCCAGGTCCTTGAAGCCGACCGCGACGCCCGTTTCGAACACGGCGTCGATCACGGCGGCGGTCGCGCGCATGATGACGTTTTTGAGAAACGGATCTGGGACTTGCACGGCGCTCTTGTTCGCCTGCGCCTCGCCGGCGTCAAGCACGAGCGACGCGAACGCGGCGCCGCCGAATCCGGATCCGTCCGTCGCTTTTCCGACCAACACGAGATCGTAGTCCGCGCCTTGCGGCGGAACGCGGCTGTGCAGGATGCGATCGGTGCGAAGGAGGCCGAGCGCGACGACATTGACCAGGCAATTGTCGGTGAACGCATCGTGGAAGTACACATCGCCGGCGATGTTCGGCACGCCGACCGCGTTACCGTAGCTCGCGATGCCTTCCACCACGCTCGCCGCGACATACGCCGCGTGCGATCCTGGCTTGGTGCCGCCGAACCGTAACGGATCCGCGCTCGCGACGACTTCCGCGCCCATGCAAAGCACGTCGCGAAGTATGCCGCCGATGCCGGTCGCAGCGCCTTCGAACGGGACCACTTGCGACGGATGGTTATGGCTCTCGTGCGCGACGACCACGCCGTACTCCACGCCGTCGACTTCGCCCGCGCGCAAAATGCCGGCGTCTTCGCCAACCGGCACGATGACGTCCCGGCTCTGCGTCGGTAATCTTTTCAGAAGTGCGCGGCTGCTCTTATACGAGCAATGCTCGCTCCATTGGATGGCAAACGCGTGTGCCTCCGCTCGGGAAGGATCGCGTCCGATGCGTTCCCGGATCTGGCGCAGTTCGTGCGGCGTGAGCGCGAGCGATTCGCGGTGCGCGAGCGTCTTGAGCTCTGCATCCGATCCTTCGCACGGCAGTGGTTCGGATGCGAACGTCAGCGCCCGCTCGCTCATGTGGGTCTACGCTTTGCCGTTGGAACCGGAGGGAGCGTTGATGCGCGCGTCGCCCTCCATCACCTGCAAGCGGTTGCGCCACTGTGTGACGAGCACACGGCCATACAGCACGGTGTCGTCGACGGCGAGGATCTTCGCCGCGGCAAGCGCGGCATTTTCCGGCTCGAGCACGAGTGCGCTGCCGATGCCTGATGGGAGGTGCAGACTCGAGAGGATGTCCATGCCCCCGAACGAGTTGCCGACCGGCGGACATGCGATGACCGGATTGGCGGTCGCCGCATCGACAAATGCCGAGAGCGCATTGCTGCGCCCGGCGATGGTCACGTAGACGACGCGCCCGAGCATGTTGTCCAACTGCTGTACCCGTTGCAGGGCGAAGAGCGGCGTCTTGTGCGCGGACGCCACGTGTTTGCGCGACGGCACACCTAATAGGGCCAACGCTTTCACGACGCGATCGGCGTGTGCGGCATCTGCTGCCGATCCCATGATGATGCCGACGAATCCGCCGGTGCTTTTTTGAAACGTCCCGACCATCTCCGCAACCGCTTCGTATTTCGACTTCACAAGGCCGAGATCGTCTGACGACGGGGTGGCCATATTGCGATAGATCTGCTTATCGAGCATCTGCGCTTGATCACCGCCCGGCCAGATCCGCCACGAATCGTTATCGATGACGTCGGCCAGCAGAATTTCCGTGACGCCGTCGTCGGTCTTGGCGCGGCCGAACTCCACTTTGAGATCGACGAGCAGCACGTCTTGGCGCCGCCAGGCGTGGGCGAGGACGTCGAACACGAGCCGCGCGAGATCGGTCATCTCTGCGAGCTCTGCCGTCGAAGCGAGCCCCGCGTCGACGATCTGTTCCGCAGTGAATTGCGGATCGTGGTTGGCGTCGTCTTTGAAGAAATATTCGACCAAGCGCGGGGCGAGGACCGTGCCCGCCTTGACGCCCGGATTGCGCTTCAGGAATGAGCCGGCTGCGACGCCGCGAACGACCACTTCGATCGGGATCATCTCGCAGCGCCGCACGAGCATCTCGTTGCGGTCGTCGTCTTCGCCGCCGCCCAGGAAATGTGTGGGTATGGCGCACGCGTTCAGCAACCGGTAGATGCGCGACGTCGTGATGGCGGCCAGACGGCCTTTGCCCTCGATCACGTGGCGTTTCGCACCATCGCCTGCCGAGATCTGATCTTGCTGCACGACGACGAGCGCTTCCGGCCGCTCCGGATGTTCGAAGAGCACTTTGGTCTTACCGCGTCCGACTTCGGCTCCCTTGTTCATACCTTCTCCAGCTCACGCAACACTTTCGCGAACGCCCGCGCCCGGCGCGAGGCCGAACCGGTGTGTGCGCGCGGATCCATCAACGATGCAAGCTCTTCCGGATTGACGTAGCGTCCGACCTGCGCGTCTTTCGACAAAAGTGACTGGAGCGGATTGCCGTGGCCTTGTGCGATTTCATCGTACGCCTGCATCGATGCGTCGCGCAGCGCCTGGTGAAGCAACTGGCGATCGCCGCCGCGTTTTGCCGCCGCCATCAGGACGGCCTCCGTGCCCGCGAACGGACCGAACGCCGCGAGATTGTGGGCGATGCGACGCTCGTCGACGCGGAGACCGCGCAACACTTTCAGGCACGACTGCACGATCTCGTCCGCGGCGAGAAACGATTCGGGTAAAATCGTCCGGCGATTGGCGGAATCGTCGAGCGTGCGCTCGAGAAGGTTGTCGGCGGCGTTTTGCCACGCGGTCTGTGCGTTCGCGCTGATCAGCCGCGCAAGCGAGCATATCCGCTCACAAAGAACCGGATTGCGTTTGAAGGGCATGGCCGACGATCCGACCTGCTTCTTCCCGAACGGTTCGCCGAGCTCGCCGAACGGGCTAGAGGCGAGGATGCGGATGTCAAAGGCGAACTTCGAACACGACGCGGCCAAACCGGCCAACGAAGACAGGACTGTATAATCCAGCTTGCGCGGATAGGTCTGTCCCGACACGGCGGTGGCAATGAGGCCGAACTCTTCGAGGACTTCGCGTTCGATTTGTTCCGGCGTGACACCGGACCCGGCGAGGAGCGCTTCGTATGATGCCGCCGTTCCCACGGCGCCGCGCAGGCCCTTCGACGGCAGCCGCTCCGCGAGCCGCAGCAGGTCTTGGAAGTCAAAAGATAGGTCTTGCGCCCACATGCTCATCCGCATGCCGAGGGTAGAGGGTTCCGCCGCTTGGAGGTGCGTGTATGCCATGCACGGCAGGTCGGCGAATTCGTCGATGCGATCGGCGAACAGGGCGAGCAGTTCGCGCACGCCGCCCGCTAAGAGCGAAAGGCCTTGGCGCATCCGGACCGTCTCGACGTTGTCCTCGATGTCCATCGACGTCGCGCCCATGTGGATCTTGCCGCCGCCGACGACCGCCTGCGAAGCGTACACCTGGACTTCAGCCATCAGGTCGTGGCCGATCTCTGCTTCGATCTTGTGAGCGGCGTCGATATCCACGGCGTCGACATGACGGCGGAGATCGTCGATCTCCGCATGCGTCACTAGGCCGGCTTTGGATTGGGCGCGCGCGAGCGCAAGCCACAAGCGCCGCCACATCCGGCGCTTGGTCTCCTCCGAAAAGAGCTCGCGCATGGCCGGACGAGCGTAGCGCCAAGAAAATGGTGAAGCGTACGAGGATGTCACGGGAACACTGTTTTCGCGGGCATCGGCCACATTTCTTTGTAGTGCCGATGTTCAGCATCGGCCGGCCGACCCTAAAGGTCGGCCCCACATTGTGGGCGAGCGATGCACGCCCTACTACACAAGGGTCGGCCCCACATTATGGGCGAGCGATGCTCGCCCTACGACACTACCGCCGGCGGCGGAGTTCGCAAAGCCGGACCACGACCTCGTCGAGAAGGGCGCCGCCTTCGCGCCGGCCGTTGAAGAGATGGTCCAACGCCCGCGTGGTCAGCGTCACCGCTTTGCCTGCACTCTCCGGCGAGAGCGAACGTGCGGCATCTTGCAGTTTTCCGAGACGCCACGCGTTTTGCCCGGACGCTTCAGCATAATCGCGAGGCGATGCATGCTTTAGTTCCCACATCGCGATCGTGTCGGCCGCAAGCGCGAAAAGCGGCCCCACCACGTCATCGGGTTTCGCCAGCACGTCGCGTAAAAGCCGCAGCGAAAGGTCGACGTCGCCCGCATGCACCGCCGCGGTGAAATCCCAAAGCTTGACGTCGTCGACCGACTGGACGGCGTTCTTGACGGCCTCGAGCGTGATGCGCTTGCCTTCGGCGGTCAGCGCGAGGCGCTCGATCACGCTGCGGATCTCTGCTGCGCTTTCCGTCGACGCAAGCATCGCCCGCGCATCCGCGCTGATCTGAACGCCGGCGGCCGCCGCCAACTCGCCGATCAGACGGTCGCATGATTTTGCGTCCAGCGTGCAGTCCACGACGATCCCGCCGGCTGTCGCCGACGCGAACTCCGACGCTTCCTCGGCCGGTTTGCGCCCCTGCGATCGCTGCGGTGTGCCCGAATGATCGATGACGACCACCGCATGTTCGGGAAGTTCCGCGCACGCGGACGCAAGCGCGCGCCGGTCATCGACTTTGAGGTCGATCGTGCCTCGCACGACAACGACGCGACGCTCTGCCAGAAACGGCAGCGCGCGTGCCTTCGATGCGATGTCTCCCACTGCGCTGTCGTCATTCCCGTCGATGGTATCGACGTTGAGCGCTCGCATCGACTCGTCCGGAACGGCGCGTTCCAAGATAATGCGCAGCACGTCTGCCGCCAAGAGGTGCTCCTTGCCGGCGATCACGACGAGCGGCGGCAGCGGATCGGGCGATTTGTCGACGAACGCGTAGTAGCCGATCTTGGCGCCGCGCTTCGCCGGTGTCGACGGTTTTTTCGCCGGGCTCATGCCGTCGCGCCCTCCGGGGGCGCAAGCGTTGCGATAGAGGTCTCGAACGGCGGCCGCAGCACACCCGACTCCGTCACGAACGCCGACACGAGATGCCCGGGCGTCATGTCGAACGCCGGATTCAACGCGCGGGCGCCGGCGGGCGAGACGCGCGTTCCGCCGAACGCGAGCACTTCCGAGGGATCGCGTTGCTCGATCACGATCGCAGCGCCGTTCGCGACCGAGAGATCGAACGTCGAATGCGGAGCGGCGACGTAGAACGGCACCGCGTGCGAGCTCGCCAACACCGCGAGTCCGTAGGTCCCTATTTTGTTCGCGAAATCGCCGTTGGCGACGATGCGGTCGGCGCCGACGACGACCGCGCTCACCTCGCCGAGCCGCATGAAATGTGCCGCCATCGAATCGGTGATCAGCGTATGGGGAATCTCGTCGCGCCCGAGCTCCCATGCGGTCAGGCGTGCGCCTTGCAGCAGAGGCCGCGTTTCGCCGACCAGCACGTTCTTGAGCAAACCCATGCGCCACGCTGAGCGCACGATGCCGAGCGCCGTACCGTAGCCGCCGGTCGCGAGCGTCCCCGTATTGCAATGGGTGAGCACAACCGAATCCTTGGCGAGCAACGCGGCACCGGCGTCGCCGATCGCTTGACACGTCGCGATGTCGTCGGCGTGAATGGCGCGCGCAAGTTCTTCCATCGAGGAAACGACTTGGACCAGGCCGACGCCCGCTTCGCTCCGTGCGTGCGCGTGCTGGATCATCTTCGCGACGGCCCACGACAGATTGACCGCGGTCGGTCTTGCGCCCGAAAGCGCCGCGCCGGCGTCGTCGAGCACCTTGAAGAAATCGGCGGCATGGCGCGCGACGCCGCTCGCCGCCTTCGCGCCGATGCACATGCCGTACGCGCCTGCGATGCCGATCGCCGGCGCGCCGCGGATCCGCATCGCGCGAATCGCTTCGATCACTTTTTGCACGGAACGGAGCTTGATGACGACCGTCTGGTCGGGCAGCAGCGTTTGATCGATGATCTGCAGGATGCCGTCGACGAACTCGATGTGCGGCGGCGCTACGCGCACGGAAAATCGCGTTCGGCGGCCGCAAGCGAAGTGTCGAACATCGCCAACGCATCGTCCACCTGCGCGGCCGTGATGATGAGCGGTGGCTGGATGCGGATCACATTGCCGAACGTGCCGCCACGCCCGACGAGCAGGCCCGCATCCCGGCACGCATTGACCACCGCCTCGGTGGCGTCGCCGGCCGGTTCTTTCGTGGCCCGGTCGCGGACGAGTTCTACGCCGACCATAAGACCGCGGCCCCGCACTTCACCGATCGACCGATGCCGGTCCGCGAGTGCGCGGAGCCCTTGCATGAGCCGGTCACCCATCCGGCCGGCATTTGCCGCCAGCCCTTCTTCTTCGACGACTTCGAGAGTTGCCAACGCCGCGCGCGCGGAGATCGGGTTGCCGCCGAACGTGTTGATGTGCGGACCCTTGTACGCGTCGGCCACTTCGCGCCGTGCGATGACGACCGAAATGGGATAGCCGTTGCCCAGGCCTTTCGCCGAGGTCACGATATCGGGCGTGACGCCCCAGTCGCTGATGCCGAACATGTTGCGGCCAAGCCTGCCCCACGCCGTCTGCACTTCGTCCGCGATGAACAGTATGCCGTGACGATCGAGGATCTCCTTGACCACGCCGTAGTACTCAGGTGGCGGCGTGACGATACCGCCGACGCCCTGGATCGTCTCCGCATAAAAGGCGGCGATCGCGCCGGGTGGCTTCGCTGCGATCACGTCTTCGATGGCCTTCGCACACGCGATGCCGCATGACGGATACGTCAATTGCAGCGGGCAGCGATAGCAGTACGCGTTGGGCGCGAACGCGACGTGCTCGGGTTCGGCGCCGAAGTTGCGGTACGCGGATAGCCCGCTTACCCCGATCGTCCACAGCGAACGCCCGTGGTAAGCATGATCGAGTGCGATGAACTCTTTCGACCCGGTGAAGTGTCTCGCGAGTGCCGCCGCGACTTCATTGGCCTCGGTGCCGGAATTGCCGAAGAAGACTTTGTCGAGCCCCGGCGGTGAGGATTCGACGATCCGTTCGGCAAGGTCGAGCATCGGCTCATTGAGATACAGCGTGGAGGTGTGCGTCAACGCATCGACTTGCTCGTGAACCGCACGATTCACTTTCGGATGCGAATGGCCGACGAGCAGCACCGCGATGCCGGCAAAGAAATCGAGATAGCTCCGGCCGGCGTCGTCTTTGACGTACGCCCCGCTGCCGGAGACGAGCGTGAGCGGCTCGCGGTAATAGGTCCGCTGGCATTCCATGAGATACCGCGCTTTGCGGGCCGCATTACGCCCGGGCGACACGGTGGCCATCTTCGGATTGTTCCTCACTAAAGCGGCGTTGCGCGCGGTCGGAGATTTGACCGGAAGGAGCTGGCTTCGCGCCGGCAGCGAATGCCACCTCGGCGTTCACAGGTTCGCTGCACCGCGCACCACGCGCGTACCTGAAATTCGATCGAGCAGCGCGGGCCGCCAAAGGAAGCCGATCATCGGGAATACCAACACGAGCGAAAAAAACGCGACGAAATAACGCCAAACGGCACGGGCGGCGCTGACTCTCTTATAGTCCGGGCGGACCACGCGCAGCCCGAGCACCATCATGCCGAATGTGCGGCCGACCAGCGCGACAAGCACGGCGGCGTACAAGAACACGGCGATGAAGCCCACAGCGTCGGGAACCGCGGACTGGAGGATCGGCATGTGCGTGCCGATCCAGTCGAGTCCGAATTGTTGCAGCGAAAACGCGCTCATATCGGAGGTCGCCATATGCTTCGTGCCGGCGCCGCCACCTGAGTCGACTTTGAGCACGGTTCCTGAGCTGACGATCGCGCTGACGATGATCCAATCCAGGCAGAATGCCGCGGCGCGAACCCAATTCCCCGCGAGCGCGCTCTTCTCGACGATCGCAGCACTCGCCGGCGCCGCGCCCGCAAGCACGGTGCGCGGTTGCGCGCCTTCACGCCCGGCGGCCAATCGTGCGCGCCAATCCCGGTAGAGCGGCGAGGCGGCGAAGGTTTCAAGCTGGCGGAGGCGATTGGTCGCGTACGGCTCTGGCCCGAGCAGCTCGCCGAGCTTGAGCGTCGGATCGGACTGCACCTCGATGCGCTGATCGATGAACGCGGCGTAGTCGACCTTCTTCGATACTTGACGGAACGAGCACGTGAAGATCGCGCGCGCGGCCGCTTCGATCGAATCGCAGCAAAGCAATCCGATGCGGTCTGCCGTGTACTCCGTGCGACGAAGCCACCCACCGAACACGACGGAGATGAAAGGATTTTCCTTACCGGACGCGGTGAAAAGCGATGTGATGCGCGAATGACCGGCAGCGATGTGACCAAGTTCGCGGCCGATCAGAAACGCGAGCTCTTGGTCGTCGAGGCTCGGCAGCCACGTGCTCGAAACGACGATGGAGTACGGCTCACCGAGCCCCATCGACGTGACGCACGCATATTGGTCCTCGCGCACGAAGACGTGCGGCGTGCGCATGCCCAGCTCGCGCGCGCAGCGGTCGACGATCGTGTACACGGCCGGCAATTGGCGATCGTGCAGGCGGATGCTGGTGCCGAGCAAGCGCCCGCGTGCGACCGAAACGTACACCATTGCGGCGACGATAAGAAATGCGATCTCTTGCCCGGTGAGCTCTTGACGCAAAACGTAGCCGACGAGACCAACGGTCGCGGGGGCGAAGATCAGTGTCAGCCACAGCGCGCGGTTCTCTCCGCGCCAACGCAGCGATTCGCGCCCGGTGAAAAGCGCCTCGGGGGTCATGGTCGTGTGGCTTCTGTACTAGGGCAAGCATCGCTTGCCCATGGGCGAGCATCGCTCGCCCTTCTACAGGGTCGGCCTGGCCGATGATAAACATCGGCACTACAGGGTCGGCCGGCCGATGATAAACATCGGTGCCACACGAAACCCTGGCGCATGGCGACGACCTTATCTGCGGCCGCGGTTTCGGCTCGGCTCGACGCGTTGCCGGCGAGCCGGGGCCTGTACGGCCTTGTCGCGCGCATCTCGGCGGGCGGCTGGTTTGAAGCGTACGACTTGTTCATGCTCGCGTACATTTCGCTCGGCATGGTGCGATCCGGCCTGTTCTCAGCCACCAGCCTCGGCCTAGGCGGAATCCCGGTCTTCGCAGGCGCCGGATTTGCCGGCATGTTTCTCGGCACGCTGTTGTTCGGTTGGGTCTCGGATCGCTTCGGGCGTCGCACCGCATTCGTCTGGTCGCTCGCGTGGTATTCGGCGTTCACGATCGCAATGGCACTCGCGTCGAGTGCCGAGGCGGTGGACGTGCTCCGCCTGCTCGCTGGACTCGGCATCGGCGTGCAGCTGGTCACCATCGATGCTTACGTCAGCGAATTGACTCCGCCGGGGGTGCGAGGGCGCGCCATCGCGTTCAGTCAGGCGATCACGTTCACCGCCGTTCCGGTAGTCGCGCTCATCGCGAAATGGTTTGTGCCGCAGCCCCACTCGTGGTTTGATCTAGACGGTTGGCGCGTGGTCGCGCTACTCGGCGGCCTGGGAGCGGTCGCGGTCTGGCCGATCGCGCGCGGCTTGCCTGAATCGCCGCGCTGGCTTGCGGTGCACGGCCGCATTGACGAAGCGTTGCGCGAACTCGTGCGCGTCGAACGCCTGGTCGGCGAGACGCCGGCGCTGAGTCGCCCGGTCGTAGCGGACTTCGCCCCGGCGAGCAACGCAGCCGGATGGTGGCGAGAGATGTGGAGCGGCGTCTACCGAAGCCGCAGCGCGATGCTGATGCTCTTCAACTTCTGCCAGACCATCGGCTTTTACGGCTTTGCCACATGGGTGGTGATCTTGCTGTTCAACGAAGGTGTGAGCTTCGTCCATTCATTGCAGTACGTGTTCTTGATCGCGCTGGCTGCGCCGCTCGGCCCCCTGATCGCGATGCTCGCGGCCGAGCGCGCCGAACGCAAATGGCAGATCGTCGCGCTCGCCGCGGCGAGTGCCGTGCTTGGACTCGCGTTTGCGGCGATGCGCGCGCCGTGGGCCATCGTCTGCATCGGTCTCGCATTGACGCTTGCGAATAATTGGTTCTCGTGCGCCTTTCACGCCTATCAGGCCGAACTCTATCCGACGCGCATCCGCGCGCAAGCGGTCGGTTTCGTCTATGCGTGGAGCCGGCTGAGCGCGGTCTTCGCCGGTTTTTGGATCGCGGCGATCTTGGCGCGATTCGGCCCGAGCCCGGCATTCGCGTTCATCGCGGCGGCCATGGCGATCGCCGGCGGCGCAATAGCGATCGCCGGCCCGCTCACGCGAGGCCGGCGATTGGAGTCGTTGTCACCGTAGAGTTAGGCGCGAGCAGCCCGACTCACGTACAGCGCGACCGGCAGTCCGAAGAACACCGTGTGCGCGATGAGCGACTTCACGAGCGTTCCCGCATCGGGCAAGCCGGCGGGTCCGACGTGATTCACCATGAGCACCAACGTCATCCCGATCATGACGACGATGCCGTAGAGCAGACCGGAAAGTACCGGGGCCTGAGCGAGCGCAGGCATCGGGCCAAACGCCGCCCAGGCGTAGATCGACGCCCATACGATACTGATCGCGAAGTGCATCGCGAATCCGAGGATCGCGTAGGCCGGGGACGCATACGCCGCGCCCCCGACGATCGCCGACGCGACGAATTGCCAGATCTGTATGTATGTCGTGTGGTTTGCGATGACCAGAAACGAGTCGATGAGCGCGCCGGCGATCGTGCCGGCGACGATGCCGGCGGCCCAAACGTTCGCGCGCGTCCGGTCAGCGGTGGCTTGCATGACTACGCCGCCGCAAGCCGCGGCACTTCTCGGCCTTCGTCGAGGTCGAGCAGGTCGGGCCAGGTCGTGATGTCGGTGCGGTCGGGCGCCAGCTTAGTCCGCAGATCGATGAAGTACTTCTCGCTGTCGGACCCCTTGTCGGGCGAAAGCTTGAGATAGTCCGCATTGAAGAGCGCGATCTCGGCCGGCGATTTTTTGAGAGAGCGCTCGCGGAGTATAGCGAGCAGCGTCGCGTCGTCGTTGGTGGATGCGAGCTTGGCGAACTCATCGTGATCGATGCCCACGAACGCCAGCACTTTTTGATCCATGCCGCAATTGTAGTGGTACTCGCCGACGGTTCCGGCGGCGAACGCGCGAGCCTTGTCGGTGGTCCGAGCCAGCATCACGATAGACCCGAGGGACGTATCTTTGACGCTTCGCGGGACAGCCTTGGTGAGATCCATGATTGGTGTGATCCTTTCGAGAACGCCTACTTCTTACTTATGTTTCAGAAGTAGGCTATACTTTGTTACAGCGCCATTGTATACTAGTTGGAGGAATAAATAAAGTAGTCTCCAGAAAGTACTATAGTAACCACTTAGATAGCGAGGAACCCATGAGCTACGAAACCCAACTCACCTGTCCGATCCAGCGCACGATCGCGCTCATGGGCGACAAATGGAAGATGTTGGTTTTCATCGCGTTGAGCCCAGGCCCGATGCGGTTCGGTCACATTCAGCGCATGCTCGCAGGGGTGACCGCAAAGGTGCTCACACGCCAGTTGAGAGATCTCGAGAAGGACGGCTTCCTCACGCGCACCGTTTACGCAGAAGTACCGCCGCGCGTGGAGTACGCGCTCACCGATCTCGGGCGCAGTTTCTTGCCGATCGTTGAGCAGTTGAAAGATTGGGCCGAGGCGCATTCGACGGAGCTCATGGCCCGTCACGAATTGGTCAGCGCTTAATCAAACCTCAGCGCACGCGCAGCGCGCTTTTCAATTCCGCCATCGCGATCGCGGACAGGGCCGCTTCGTAGCCTTTGTTGCCGCCGCCCGGACCGGCATCCGCGTGCGACTTCAATCCACGCCGCTTCTTGCCCGCGCGCGCCCACGCTTGCGCGGCGTTATCCGTGGTGAGCACACCGAAGATCACCGGCACGCCGGTCTCAAGCGCGACTTGCGCGATGCCGCGCGCCGCCTCACCCGCGACGAAGTCGAAGTGCGGCGTTTCGCCGTGGATCACGCAGCCGAGACAGACGACGGCAGCATAGTGCCCGGACTCGGCCAGCCACTTCGCGGCGAGCGGAAGTTCGAATGCGCCCGGCACCTCTGCAAGGTCGACGTTCGCGTCGTCACCTGCTGCATCGGCAAAGCCCCGCAGCGCGCCATCCAGAAGTGCGGCCGTGATCGGTTCGTTGAAACGCGCGCGGACGATCGCGTACCGGCGCTTCACTTGGTGCGGTCGGCCTTGGCCAGCAAGTGGCCGAGTTTTTCTTCCTTCGTCTTCAGGTAGTCCGAGTTGAATTCGTCACGATCCATCACGAGCGGCACGCGACCGGTGTTCTTCAATCCGTACCCTTCCAGGCCCACGATCTTGCGCGGATTGTTCGTGATGATCTTCATCTCGCGAACGCCGAGATCGTGCAGGATCTGCGATCCGATCCCGTACTCGCGCTTGTCGACCGGCAAACCAAGCTTCAGATTCGCTTCGACGGTGTCCGCGCCGCTGTCTTGCAATTCGTAGGCGCGCAGCTTGTTGGCAAGTCCGATCCCGCGGCCTTCCTGGTGCAGGTACAAGAGCACGCCGCGGCCGTGCCGCGCGATGATCGCGAGCGCCGCGTCGCGCTGCGCACCGCAGTCGCAGCGTTTGCTCCCCAGCGCGTCGCCGGTCAGGCACTCGGAGTGGACCCGCACGAGCACGTCTTTGCCGTCGCCGATGTCGCCCATCACGAGGGCGACGTGACACGCGCCGTCGAGCAGTGATTCGTAGCCGAAGCCGCGGAACGCACCGTGAATGGTCGGCATATCGAATTCGGCGATCCGCTTCACCAGCTTTTCGTGGCGCATCCGGTACGCGATCAGATCCTTGACGGTCGCAAGCTTGAGACCGTGCCGCTCGCCGAACAGCTCGAGCGCCGGTCGTCGCATCATGGAGCCGTCGTCGTCCAAGATCTCGCAGATCACACCGGCCGGATACAGTCCGGCGAGCCGCGCAAGATCGACGGCGGCTTCGGTCTGCCCGGCGCGCACCAACACGCCGCCTTCGCGGGCGCGCAGGGGAAACGTGTGGCCCGGACTCACGAAATCTGCGGCGGTCGAAGCAGGGTCGAGCATTGCGGTGACGGTGGCGGCGCGGTCGAACGCCGAGATGCCGGTGGTGGTGCGACCGCGCGCTTCGATGGAGACGGTGAACGCGGTTTCAAAACGTGACGTGTTCTCGTTGACCATCATCGGGATGTGCAGTTCGTCAAGACGTTTGCCGATGATCGAGACGCAGATAAGGCCGCGGCCATATTTCGTCATGAAGTTGACGGCGTCGGGCGAGATCATCTGCGCGGCCATGGTGAGGTCGCCTTCGTTCTCGCGGTCCTCATCGTCCATGACGATGACCATTTTGCCGGCGCGGATGTCCGCGATCGCGTCTTCGATGGGGCTCAGCGGCATCTTCAGCTTCGATTTCCTAGGACGGCCGCCACGTAACGGGCAACCGGGTCGGCTTCTACATTCAACACATCGCCCGGGCGTTTCCGCCCAAGCGTTGTGCGTTTTAGCGTTTCGGGGATCAGTGCTACCGCAAACCGGCCCTCTGCCAGCGCGGCAACCGTGAGACTGATGCCGTCGATCGCGACGTATCCTTTGCGGCATATCAGCGAAGCGAGCGCCGCGGGGACCGGGCACCACATGCGGATACCTTGGCCTTCAGGGTCGATCCGGTCGATGACGGTGGTCGCGTCGACGTGGCCGTAGACGAGGTGACCGTCGAGCGTGTCGCCGACCCTGAGGCTCGGCTCGAGATTCACGGCCGCGCCGGCAGCAAGCGCACCGAGATTGCTGCACGCGAGCGTTTCCGGAATCACGTCGAAATCTATTACGGCGTCTTTGTGCGAAGCGACGGTCAGACAGACGCCGTTGACCGCGATGCTGTCACCCGGTGCGACGGGCTGCCGAAGCTCGGCGGCGTTGATCGACAGCCGTAATCCGCCGGCTAGCGGCGCGACCCCGGCCACGGTACCCATCGCTCGGATCAAACCGGTGAAGATGTCGTTCTTCCCTTCCTTCGATCGTGCGCTAATCTTCGCGGGCAAGATCGATAGACGCGATCCTGCCGCCCGGTGCAAGCGTGACATCGACCGCCACGATGCCGTTCGCGAAATGCGCCTCGTATGAATAGTCTTTGATGCGATCGCGGTACTGCCAATCGCGATAGATCAACATCGATTGCGGCCCGACCGCGCCGGCATCTGCGCAAAGTTGCCGAGCGCGAGCCGGTGTGAGTTGTGCGGCGAGTCCAGCCGTGACCGCATGCGGGTCGACTCGACCCGCTTCCATTTCGGCGAGCAATCGCTTCGTCGCTGATGTGATGGCGGCATCTTCGCCCGGCGCGGATCGTAGGTCGGCGGCAAGTTCTTCCGTGGTTGGCGGGATGATGAGCGCGAAGATTCGTTTCACGAGGATATCTTCGTAGAACGGGTCGCCGTTGCTCAGCGCGATGATTTCAAGATCGTCGTCGGGGAATGTCGCGTTGACGCTGGCGAAGCCGACATTGAAGCCTTCGTGCGAGACCTCGCGATGGCCGTAGAGCGTGGATAGATCCAATCCAAAGCCGTAGCCGCCGCGCGGACCGTATCCTGAACGGAGTGGGGCGCGCGTCATCGCACGCCACGACGCCGCGCTCACCACATCGCCGCCGTCAAGCGCCGAATCCCATTTGACGAGATCGTCGACCGACGTGTTGATGGTGCCGTCGCCGTAGCCGAGGTCGTCCGGCGTCTGCGACGCGGCGACGATCTTTGCGTCGTATGTGTACCCGATCGCGCCATCGGGTTGCGATTCCGGAACGACCCGCGTCGAAGTCGCTTTCATTCCGTGCGGTCCGAAGATGCGTTGCGACAGAAAAGCGCTGTACGACAGGCCGCTGACCTGCTCGACGATCATGCCGAGAATCACATAGTTGGTATTGGAGTACTCGAATTGCGTTCCGGGCGGAAAGTCGAGCGGCGCGTCGCGCACGAGGTCGACGAACTGGCGCGCCGTCGCATGATGCGGGAGATCGTTCAGGTCGGCGTAGTCCGGGATCCCGGATGTGTGCGTGAGCAGTTCGCGCAACGTGATGCTCGCGCCGTGCCGGAATTCAGGCAGATAGCGGCTCAGTTTGTCGTCGAGTTTGAGCTTGCCGTCTTGTTGGAGAAGCATCACGGCGGCAGCGGTGAACTGCTTGGTGCAGGAAGCGATATTATACACGGTTCCGACATCGGCCGCGATGTGCCGACCCAAGTCTCGATAGCCGTAGCCGTGCTCGTAGATCCGATCGCTCCCTCGCGCAATCGCGATCGAGAGGCCGGGCAAATGCTGATGCGCCATCGTCGTTCGCACGAGCGCATCGACGCGGGCGCGAGTTTGTGGATCCAAGACCGGCACCGTCGAAGGCGTGGCTGACAGTGCGACGAGCGCGAGCAGGAGCGGC
>DATBOZ010000134.1:0-10740 GCA_036561585.1 Candidatus Eremiobacteraceae bacterium
GGAGCCGGCATCACGGCGAGCGCGATGCGGCCGAGCGCGATCGTGTTCGTCAAACGGCGGCCGGTACGCGCGTCGGTGCGCTGATTGACGCCGGCGAAGACCCCGCGTTCGTCGACGGAGTATGACGAATAGGTCTGCGAAGCCACGTCGGCGGGCGGCACGCGAAGCGCGGATAAGCCGGTGACCGGTTCGCCGCTCGCGTCGACCCCAAAGCCGAGCACCCGTGCGCCGGCGTCGTTTGTGAGATAACCGCCCTGGTCGACGCGGAAATCACCAAGTCGGGCAAAGCGGCGCTGACCGCCGCGGTCGAGCACGAACAATCCGGGACCGTCGATCGCGACATCCAGCGCCGCTGCGCTTGGCGCGGTGCGGATCGCGGCGCCGCCCGGCAGTTCCGCGCCGACGATCGTGCCTTGCCGATCGGGCGCGATGCCGATAGCGCCCGGTATGGCCGCGCGCCGGGCGTCGGCGATCAGCGAATCGATTTCGGGCATGTGCGTATTCCTCCACAAAACACGCGACCGCGCCAGACGATCGCGCGAATGATGCAACCGGCCGCGGACACAAAGAGCACGTACGGTGCTGAAGTAGACTGAGTGGAATCTCGCGCGCGAATTGGCGGACGCGTGGATCGTTCGGCCAGATCTGCATCACGTTGCGGCATGCCGTCGCTTGCTGGACCGGCAAGGTTCGGCGACCGAGTATGGCGCGCGTTCGCGTTTCCACGCGCGATGACTTTGAGATTCAGGATGGCACTTGCGCCGGTGGAAGCTCGTTGTAGCGCGGCGCGAAAGGATCGCGATGCCTCATTCGCACAGCCGCGGTGAAGGCCATACGCCGCGCGGTTCGCTGCGCTCATGGCATCGGGCGTGCGGAACGAACCATCGTACGCGAACGCGCGGTCGGCCATCGCGAGTGGATATGCTGGATCGTCCATGCGCGCATTGTGGCCGCGACGTGCGACCTCGATGCGGCCTCGAAGCGGCCGCACGCGCGTCGCGGAACGCTAGCGCGGGGTCTGCGAGAAGTCGAAGTCGTTCATGAGATTCCCGAGTTCGGGATAGCTCTCGCGCACGTCCGGACGGTTGTCCAGACGTCCGTCGGTCCTGGGATCGAGCCGCTGACCGCGGAGAAATAGATCCTCGATGAGCTTGTTGTACGCGTCGAAGCTCAGCAACTGGTGATCGATGTAGCCACGTCTCGCCCACAGCGAGATGACAAGGCCCGGCACGCGGACGTTGACCTTCGCGATCCGCGTCGAGGGTAGCGGATGCGTCCAACTAGAGGGTGATACCGCCTATGCGACAAGTTGACTTGTTCATTTTACGTTAAGGTTGGAGTTTAAAAAGGACCAGGGCGTCCAATCCGTCCGGCATTGAAAACCAAATTCAACCGTTCGAATTCCGCGTACGTTATTGTCGATACTTCAAGCCGACAATGAACATCAAATCAATCTAACGGGACGTTGAGTTATTTGCGGTAGGTCAATCGGAATATGGGAACGACGTGGTCACGGATCTACCGCAACTCCTATCGGAGCTCTAACTGCTTGCACTGAGCCGACGATTTCGCCGCTGGGATACGCGAATTCTACGTTCCCGGTGTCCATATTATCGACGAAGATGTGTTTGTCGCTGGGGTCGATTGCCATGCCCTCGGGGGACCCGCCCCCTAGCTGTATGATCGACGGGTTGGGGTTCGGAAAAGTGAATGTATCGAGCGTTATGTTCAAAAATCCGCCCTGGCCCCGGGTCACGGCGAGCAGAGCACCCACATCATCGTCGAACCGCAATCCGGAATAGTAGACGTTTGAGGCATAAGGTACCAGCTCTACGGGATTGCCGCACACGCCAGCCGGGCAACTCATTGACCAAATGTTTTGCTCGTCGCGATTAAATGCAGGAAAAGCAAAGTAGGCAGCACCGGCCTTATCGACGGTAATCGGTCCACCACCGAAGGAGTCGCCTATCATGACCTCGTTGACAAATGTTCCGCCGTGAGTTCCTCGGATCCACGTATCCACATCTCCCCACTGTATGCCCTCGGGCCCTCCATGGGTTACAAATGTGCTTACGAGAAGGGTCCCGTCCGGCGCTATGGCCACGTCCGTTGGGTGGCCAGTACCATCCATGACCTTATGATAATACTCGTTGTACCTCTGTAACGCGCCCCGGTGAAACACGAGAACATCGTGTTTATAAGAATTTGCCACATAAAGATCATGGCTTTTCTTATCAACGAATAGCCCCCACGGACGAACGAGGCCTTTGGTGATTAGGCCACAAGGCGCTTGGCCTGCAAATTTCCCAGCGAAAACGTATATGGAACTAGTGTAGTCGTCTGAGATGTACTCGATTTTTCCCTGCCGGGGACACGAGTAGAAACCCTCTACTTGGTGGCGGGCCGTAGATTCGATCCCGGGTCTTTCAAGCGCGCCCGCGGTTCGCCCGCCATTAGTTTGTTGTTGAGCGAGTGTTGGCGCGATGGCAGATCCACTCGAACAAGCAGCGAGCATAATTATTCCCGCAGCCGCGCAAAGCACCCGAAGTGCCATGGTAACGCGCATTGCATTTCTCCGCAAGCCTTGATATCTTGTCCAACTTCTTCTACGGTTAATGTCGTCAACCTAGGTCATATGCGATTGAGGTGACAATCCAAATCTGAATCAGTCAATATCGGACCAACCCACCAGGATGTCGATACTTGGAAACCACCGAAAAGCCCATTATCATGTTCCGAAAGAATGGTGGTTGCGCGCATAAGCTGAGTTGAGAGTAGATACATGATAGCAGAGTCCGCATCGAGTCAACGCACGCGATGGAACAGGCACGATGGGTGGCATGCTGTTATTTGGTCTCTCTTGTTCGTTGTGGCCATTTTCGCCGGCACAGACCGAGAGTGCATGCCGTATTTCGACCCCGCCATCCTATTTGGCCAGTTGCTGGTGATGGCCGCACTAGGTGCTCTCGAACTGTGGGGATTGGCTGCCGCCATACCGGCCTTCGTCTGCGCCGCGTATCCCGTGTCACGTCGGATTAATGGCCGGTACTACGCCCCAATCCTAATCGCCCTAGCAGCAATTGCACTTGCGTTGGAGGTCATCTACAAGAGTCCCATGGTAGCCGGACCGGTATTCGGCGTTGTGGCAGGACTATCTATCCGGTGGGTTCCTTGGATTCGTTCGCGTTGGCTCGCGTTCGCGCTACTCACGGCTGCCGCAGTTGGGGTCGTCGAATTTTCCCAGTTCAACTTTGGACAAGATAATTGTTGGCCGTGATGCATTTCTAGTTACTTCCGAAGGCGGTGTCAATTGAATAAAAGAGCCCAATCGGCGTACGCGATAATTTTATGCGTTATTGCGATCGTTACATCGTCTATTCCGGCAAGGGCGAATGCTTCGAGTACTCCAGGCCTTCACATAACGGACTGCAGGCAAGCCAACGGCGTCGACGTAGTGAGCTGGGCAGGTGGCTCGACTGAACCACATCTTCTCGCTGCGCTTTCATTTCTCAATAGTGAAGGACAATTGATTGCACAGGAATTTTTCGTTGCCGACGGTCCGCCCTCAGATCAATCAATTGTTACGGCCAGTTTATTGTCAAGTGATTTGCTTGCATCGTACAAGTCCGTTAGCTGCGAAGTTCGACAGATTAGCGATAGGTCAATTGTCTCGCTAACCATAGGCAGCGGTTGCACTTCGAGCGTTGTCACGCACGTTGATTCGGGCCCGATTGTAGAAGTGCGGCAGGGAGCCGTCTTTAGAGCCGGGATAAGGCTCTATTTATCTGCGGCGTTTCGCGACTTTTTTGCCCAAGGGATATCGGATATGGCAGGAATTGGCGTTTTTGAAAGTGACGGACCCGACAATCCACGATCCGAAGTAGAATTAACGGGCTTTGCCCCCCAAGCTGTGATTCTTGGATTCGCCGGACTCCGGCCTGGGCAACATGACATTATATTTGGAGCGTCCGACGGTCCGTCTCAAACTGTTCTAGGGCACGTCTGTTATAGTGACGCGAAATTTGCGGAGAATTGAATGCCGCTCAGAAGAATCGCCGACGGTTCGAAAATCGCGATCGAGCGCCGCTAAGAAGTCGCAGCAACACTACGAAACCCGCGCCTCCCCGGCTTTGAAACTCGCGTACACGGGCACACCCGGCGCCAATGCCAGCGCCGCCGCCGACGCAGCGGTGACGCGAGCGACGATCGGCGGAACCGATGCGATCGCAACGCGCACTGCGCCGCCATCCGGCACGATCGCATCGACGACGCCGTGCACGCGGTTGCGCGCCGACGTCGCGCCCTCTTCGCGCGAGAGCGTCACCGCATCGGGATCCACGACCAGCGCGACAGGCCCCGTGAACGCGCCGTGCACGACAAACGCGGCGTCGCCGACCGCGATCTCGCTCGTTCCATCTGCGAGCGCGCGCGCCGTACCCGTGAAGAGGTTGACGCCGGCGAACGCGGCGACGTAGGGCGTCGCAGGCGCACGCCGCAGGTCGGCGCTGCTTCCTTGCTGGACGATGCGCCCATTTTCGAGCACCGCAATTTCGTCGGCCATCAGCAGCGCTTCAGCCGGATCGTGCGTGACAAGCACGGTCGCGGCATCGGTCGCGCGCATGGCCGCGCTGAGCGCCGTTCGCAATCCGGCGCGCGCGTGGACGTCGACGGACGAGAGCGGCTCATCGAGCAGCAGCACGTGCGGTCGTAGCGCGATCGCACGTGCGAGTGCGACCCGTTGCGTTTCACCCGCCGACAATGTCGCAGCGCGCCGGTCGCGTAGTGCAGAGGCACCGGTCAGCTCCAGCGCTTCGAGCGCCCGCGCGCGAGCGCGGTCCGCGGCCCAACCCGCCGCGCGCGGACCGAACATCGCGTTTTCCAGCGCGGTCATATCGCCGAACAGCGCGCCGCGTGAAAACGTCATGCCGATCGTGCGCCGGTGCGGCGCAGCGAAGATGCCCGCAGCCGCGTCGAACCATTCTTCTGCGCCGTTGGTGATGCGCCCGCGATCGGGCCGCGCAAACCCCGCGATCAGGCGCAGCACGGTCGTCTTGCCGGCGCCGCTCTCCCCGACGAGCGCGAGCGTCCGGCCGCGCCGTACTTCAAACGTCGCGTCGATCGCGAACGGCGCGTCGCACGCGACATCAACCGAAAGGCTCATATCAAGCGGGCTGCCGGCCCGACCGCGTCAACGCACCCGCCGCCAGCAGCGCACCATACGATGCGCACGCGAGCACGACCGAGATCGCGACCGCCGCGTCCATGTCCGATTGCGCGGCGACGTACGCGGCAAGCGGCATCGTCTGCGTCACGCCGGGCAGATTGCCGGCAAACGTGATCGTCGCGCCGAACTCACCGAGGCCGCGTGCGGCGGACAACGACAATCCGGCGGCAAGCGCCGGCAGCGCCGGCGGGATCGCGATGCGCGCGAAGGCGTAGACCGGCGACGCGCGCAGCGACGCTGCCGCCTCCAAGAGCTCGCGATCCGTTCGGGAAAAAGCGGAGCGCGCGGCGTTGATGTAGAGCGGCGCCGCAACGAAGGTCTGCGCGAGCACGACGGCTGCGGTGCTGAACGGCACGTGCATCCCGAACACGTCTAGAAAGCGCCCGAGAAGTCCGGCGCGTCCGAACGCGAGCAAGAGTCCCAAGCCGGCGACGACCGGCGGCAACACGAGCGGCAACGTCATCAGCGATGCGATCGCATCGCGGCCGCGAAAGTCGCGCGTGAGCAGCGCTGCGAGCGGCGTACCGCCGAGCACCGTGAGCAGCGCAGCTGCGCAGGTGGTCTCGAACGACAACCGGAGCGCCTGGAGCACGATGGTCTGATGCATCATGTCCGCGAGCTGTGCGATGGGCAAGCGGACGAGCAGCGCCGCGAGCGGCAGACCCACGAACGCGCCGAACAAGGTTGCGAGCGCGATCGCAGCAGCGCCCACGGCAAGGTCGCGCGCGCGGGCGCGCGCGTTCAACTGCGCGCCGGCCGTAACCGCGCCGCGCGGCGTCGCATCCATCATGGTTGTGTCCTACGCCACGAACGCTCGACAGGAGTTGTGCATCGTGCACAACGTCGAGCGCGACGGCCCGCTACGTCCGCCGGATCGGCGACGGCGTCGTCTGTTCCGGCACCGGCGCGGACGCGCGGATGACGGCCATCAGCGCCGGCCCGATCGCACCCAGCGCCGCATCGAACGCGGCGCGGTCACCGTCCACTTTGTAGAGCAGACATGCCCCGTCGATCTGCACGACGAGCGAACGGGCAAGCACGCGCGCATCGGCCGTCGACCCGGTCTCAAGCGCGATCTCCGTCACCAAGGCTTCGAGACGATCGATCAGCGCGGCATACGCGCGCCGGATGCGATCGCCGAAGCGCTCTACATGACCGAGTTCGGCCGCGAGATTCGCGAGCGCATCGCCGCAGTTATCTACGTGGCGGCGTTCGCGCACGCGCGCGAGGTAGTCGGTCAGGCGCTGCAGCGGCGCCTTCGCATGCGAAAAGATCTCGTCGAACTCCGGTCCGTTTAGCGCTTTCGCCAAATCGTCGACGATCGCAAGGCCGAGGTCGTCCTTGCTGCGGAAATAATGATAAAAATTGCCTTTGCCGACTCCCGCCGCGCGCAGCATGTCGTCCACCGTGGTGCCGGCGAAGCCTTTACGGTACACGATGTCGGCTGCGGATTCGATGATGTGCTGCCTGCGATTGGCCACGTTGTCCCCACCCGGCGCTAGACTGCCGCATCCATGCGGCGGCGAATTACTGCGGGTCGTAACCGATCTCGTCGTTCCTGATCCGGCGTTCGACGTCGTCGGTCTGCGCGGTGACGGGCGCGCAGCGGTAGACTTTCAACGCGATGTCTGCCAGTTTGTCGTGGACGTTTGGATCGTGCTCCCGAATCGCATCTACCACTGCCAAACCCTTCACCACTCGTCCGAACGTCGAAAATGGAGCGTCGAGATGCAGCTGCGGCGATTGCGTCAGGTAGTACTGGCTGCCGCCCGAATCGAGCAGCGGCGTGTTCGTCTTGTCATCGTAGTTCAAGCCAAGCGCGATGACACCCGTTAATTGCTCGAGCGGATTGAGCTCGGCGGGAATTGTGTAACCTGCATCACCGTTGCCGGTGTTGGTGTGGTCGCCGCCTTGAATGACGAAGTCGGCGATGACGCGGAAGTACGACGTATTATTGTAGTAACCTCGGTCCACGAGGGCGCTGAAATTGTCGACCTGATACGCAGCCATGTCCGGGAACAGTTCGACGACGAACGTGCCTTTTGTGGTCACGAATGCGATTTGCGGATGCGCCCCGATCGGCGCTCCTTTGGGCAGCGCCAGCGGTTCGCTCTTGTCGGAAGCAGGCACGGGAGGCGGACTCACGTCGACCTGAGTGGGATCCTTCAGCGCTTTGAGTGCGTTGCGCACCTCGACGCGCACGCGCCACGATGGATCGCGCACGAGCAAGCGGACGGCGGTGACGTTTGCCCGGTCCTTGAGTTTGCCCAAACCGGAGACGCCGAAGCGGCGCACGAGCGGCTCGCGATCGCTCAACATGGATCGCATCACGGGCGCCGACATGCCGTAGTAACCGCGCGCGATCGCCCATGCGAGTCGCCACCGCACCTCTGGATCGCGCTCGCCGCGAAATGCGATGCCGAGCGCGCGACCGGCGGTGGTGCGCGCTGAATTCGTCAGCGATGTCTTTGCAGTCGCGAGGCCGGCTTCGCCGAGACCGATCGCGGCGCGCGCACGGACGAACGGATCGCGTGTGACGAGCGCTCGCGAAAGCGGGCTGACGGCGCCATCCGCGCCGACGCGGCCGAGCGCATCCGCCGCATAGCCCGCCACGATGGAATCGGGATCGCGGGTCGCAGCGGCGAGCGGCGCAATCACTGCGCGCGTGCCGAGCAAACCGAGCGCGAATGCCGCCATGCGCCGGACCTGCACCGGTCGCGTGGGATCGCCGAGCGCGGCAGCCACGACTGCTATCGCTGCTGGATTGCCCAGCCGCCCGAGCCCGAGCACCGCGCGGGCTGCCAGCGCAGGATCCGAGGACGTCATGAATTTTTCGACTGCCGACGGAGGGGACTCGCGATTGCGCTCGATCGGTCCGATGATGCCTTCCGGCGTCCCGGACGCGGCAGTGGGGCTCAGGGTCGTCACCGGTTCGGGGGTCGGCGCGGGCGATGGGCTCGCCGCTATGCACGCAACGGCAGCGATTCCGACAATGAGGCGTCCGATCGAGCGTAAGCCAGCATATCGCATATGAAGCGGGTACGCCAGAGACCGCTACGTCGCCTTGTCGGGTCGTTTAGCGCATGCTCGGGTCGGGTATTCTATAAGGTACGCCGTGTCAGGGGCGACGGCGCAGGATGGAATACAATGGCGAGGAGCGCCTATGATGATCAAACCGATCAAACCAACCAAGAAGCCGCAAGGCGGCATGTCAGTCCGGGAAGCCGGACGTAAAGGCGGGCAAACGGTAAAGGCACGGTACGGTTCCGAGTTCTACGAGAGCATCGGACGCAAGGGCGGCGAGGCCACGAAGAACACGCACGGCCACGAGTTTTACGAGAACATCGGCAAACTCGGCGGCAAAAAAGGCGGAGAATCGACCCGCGACCGATACGGCCCGAAATTCTACGAAACGATCGGTCAGCTCGGTGGACAAAAAGTCAAACGGCTGATCGAGGAGGGCAAGAAGACCTCCAAATGACGAAGCGGCCGGCGCAATGCCGGCCGTTCTTTATCGTGAGGCGCGCTACTCGGCCTGCCAGTAATCCTTGAGCGCTTTGCCGCGACTCGGGTGGCGCAATTTGCGCAGCGCCTTCGCCTCGATCTGACGGATGCGCTCGCGCGTGACGCCGAATTCCTGACCCACTTCTTCCAGCGTACGTTGGTGGCCGTCTTCCAAACCGAAGCGCAGCGTCAGCACTTTGCGCTCGCGATCGGTCAGATTCTTCAACACGTCGCCGGTCTTCTGACGCAGCAGCGTCATCGACGCGGCATCGGCGGGCGCGACCGCCTCGGGATCTTCGATGAAGTCGCCTAAGTGGCTGTCTTCTTCTTCACCGATGGGCGTCTCGAGCGAGATCGGCTCCTGCGCGATCTTCATCACTTCGCGCACTTTGTCCGAGGTGAGATTCATCTCGCGTGCGATCTCTTCGACGGATGGATCGCGGCCGAGCTCTTGCAGCAATTGACGCGAGATCTTCACGAGCCGGTTGATCGTCTCGACCATGTGCACGGGAATGCGGATGGTGCGCGCCTGGTCGGCTAGCGCGCGTGTGATCGCTTGGCGGATCCACCACGTCGCATAGGTCGAGAACTTGTAGCCCTTCTTGTAATCGAATTTTTCGACCGCGCGGATCAGACCGAGATTGCCTTCTTGGATGAGATCCAAGAACTGCATGCCGCGGCCGACATATTTCTTCGCGATGCTGACCACGAGGCGTAAGTTCGCTTCCGTGAGATCGCGCTTTGCGGCGTCGCCGGCGTCGACGATGGAGACGTTTGCAGTGCCGCCCTTCGATCTCGCCCGTTCGACCTCGTCTGAGGCGCGTTCGATGGCTTTGGCCAGGTCCTGTTCTTGCGTCATGCCGAGGAGCGGCACGCGGCCGATCTCCTTCAGGTACATGCGGACCGGGTCGTCTAGCGACATACCGGCCGAAACCGACGTCAGATCGACTTCTTCGGGCTCGACCACGTCGTCTTTTTCGACGACGACCGTGTCGGGCACGTCAGTGATCTCGATGCCTTGCGCCATCAGCTCTTCGACAAGCTCGTTGCCTTTGTCCGGATCGTCTTCGTCGAATGCTGCCGAAACCGACGCTACTTCTTCATAGGTGAGCGAGCCGCGCGCTTTGCCGCGCTCGAACAGACCCTTGACGGCTGCGTCGCGGGTAGTGGGCATCGGCGCCGCGCCGTTCTGCGCTGAAGGCGCATCGGTGATGGGCGTTACTTTGGAATTTTTTGCTAGTGTGACGGCGGATGCCGGCCGTTTCGGCGTTGCCACGCGCTCGTTTACCCCCTTCCCGTTGCCCCAAGCCCACGCAAGCGCAGCGCAAGCGCATTGTATTCTTCGCGCAAGGCGATGGGCACGGTGCGTCCTTCGGTCAGGAGCGAATTCATTTCCACATCTACGGTCGAAAGCCTCCGCTCGAGGCGCCTTCGGTCGAAGCGGTCCAACACGCGCAAAAGCCGTCGCTCGTCGTCTTCCGCGCTCATCGGCGGGGCCGACAACGCGAGTCTGGCGAGTTCCCCGCTAGATTCATCATCGGAGAAAACGCTGAGCGGATTGAGCCCTCGCTCAACCTCATCACGGCGTTCGACGAGCCGTCCGAACGCTTCGCGGAATTGCGCTTGCTCGAGATCGTCGGGCGAGACTCGCGCTGCCGCCGCTGCGATGAGGGATGGCCGCGTGAGAACGATTTGAAGCAGCTCGCGCTCGACCGACGGCGGATCCGGCGCCGTTCGCGGCCGCGCGCGCACCGGCGCATCGTCGGCTGCGCGCGGCGTTTGCGCGGTGCCGGCGCCGTGCGGCGGCGGAGAAAAGCGCGCGCGGCGAAGCGCGGACTCGTCGACGTCGAGCCGCCGCGCCATCGCCTTCACATATTGATCGCGTTCGATCGGATCGCGCACGTGCGCGATCACTTGCATCGCCTCACGGGCGATCTCGCTCTTGTTCGCAAACGTCTTCGCGATCCGGCGGCATGCCATCTCGATCTTGAAATCCACCCATGGGGTCGACG